>CAJXOU010000131.1 GCA_913057645.1 uncultured Rhodobiaceae bacterium
ATCGCGCGCCGCTTCGAGATGAGCGCCCCCGCCGTCTCGCAGCACCTGAAGGCGCTGAAATCGGCGCATCTCGTCCGCGTCCGCGTCGATGCGCAGCGCCGCATCTATTCGCTCGACCCGCAGGGTCTCGACGACGTGGAGTCCTGGCTCACGAACGTCCGCCGCTTCTGGGGCCCGAAGCTCGATGCACTGGAGCGTCAGTTGAAGGCCGCCGCCGAAAGGGACGGAACCTCATGAGCGGCAACCGGAACTTCTTCAATCCCCGCGCCGCACATGGCAGCGCCGACAATCTCGCGAGGTAATCCCATGGCCGACTACGGCATGCTCGTCGACAACCACACCGTCCGCTTCGAGCGCCTGCTCCCCGGTCCCATCGAGCGCGTCTGGAAATATCTGACCGACGCGGAGCTTCGCGGAACCTGGTTCGCCGCCGGGCCGATGGAGCCGCGCGTCGGCGGCAGGATGGACATCGTCTTCGACAACTCCAACCTCGGTCCCCGCCCCTCCTCGCCGCCCGAACGCTTCAAGCAATATGGCGGCACCTTCGACAGCAGGCATGTCGTCACCATCTGGGAGCCGCCGCACAGGCTCGGCTTCACCTGGGACGACGACATGGACCCGAAGGGCTCGGAAGTGGAGATCGTGCTGACGGAGGAAGGCGAAAAGGTCCGCCTCGTCCTCACCCACCGCCGCGTCTCCGGCGTCAGCGACGCCATCAACTTCTCGGGCGGCTGGCACACCCATCTCGCCATGCTCGCCGAGCAGCTCGAAGGCAATCCGAAGACCCCCTTCTGGGACGCCTTCGACGGCATCGAGGACGAATACCGGAAGCGCTACACCGGCAAATGAACGGAGGAGGCGAACAGATGACTGGGACGACCATACGCCCCTTCCTCATGTTCGAGGGAAAGGCCGAGGAAGCGATGAACCTCTACGTCTCGCTTTTCCCCGAAAGCCGCATCGACAGCATCAACAAATACGGGCCCGGCGAACCCGGCCCCGAAGGCACGGTGCAACTCGCGGCCTTCACCCTCGCCGGCCAGACCGTCATGTGCATCGACAGCCCGGCGCAACACGCCTTCACCTTCACGCCGTCCTTCTCCTTCTTCGTCGACCTTGAGACGAACGAAGAACTCGAAAAGATCGCCGCCATTCTCGGCAAGGACGGCGCGGTGATGATGCCTCTCGACAGTTACGGCTTCAGCCGCATGTTCACCTGGCTCAGCGACCGCTACGGCGTCTCCTGGCAATTGAACCTGCCGTGAGGCTTTCACTCTCACATTTCACCGTCATTGCGAGGAGCGGCGAAGCCGCGACGCGGCAATCCAGAGCTGCAAGCAAGGTGCTCGCCGCCCCTGGATTGCTTCGCTTCGCTCGCAATGACGACGCAGTAAAAGGCCCTCACCGCAAATCCGGCGGCGTCGCCTCTTCCACGAGCGCCTTCACGACATCGCCAAGCGCCATCGTCTTCTGGTCCTGCGAGCCGAGGCGGCGGACGGAGAGCGTGCCCTCCTCCGCCTCGCGCTTGCCCGCGACGAGGATCGCCGGCACCTTGCCCACCGAATGCTCGCGCACCTTGTAGTTGATTTTCTCGTTGCGCACGTCGAGCTCGACGCGCAGCCCCGCCGCGCGCAGCTCCGCCGCCACCTTCTCGGCATACGCGTCCGCATCCGCCGTGATCGTCGCCACCACCGCCTGCACCGGCGTCAGCCACATCGGCAGCTTGCCCGCGCAGCTTTCGATCATGATGCCGATGAAGCGCTCCAGCGTGCCGAGGATCGCGCGATGCAGCATCACCGCATATTTGCGCGACCCGTCTTCGGCGACATAGGTCGCGTCGAGACGCTCCGGCAGCACATAGTCGAGCTGCAGCGTACCGACCTGCCACGAGCGGCCGATCGCATCCTTCAGATGGAATTCGAGCTTCGGCGCATAGAACGCACCCTCGCCCTCCGCGATGACGAAGTCGTATCCCGTCGCGCGCAGCGCATCGCCCAGCGCCTTCTCCGCCGCGTCCCAGCGTTCGATGGTGCCGCCGAAATTCTCCGGCCGCGTCGCGAGTTTGATCACGACGTCGGAAAAGCCCATGTCCTGATAGACCGCATAGAGCAGATTGACGAAGTGCTCCGTCTCCGACTGGATCTGCTCTTCCGTGCAGAAGATATGCGCATCGTCCTGCGTCATCTGGCGCACGCGCATGAGGCCGTGCAGCGCGCCATGCGGCTCGTTGCGGTGGCAGCAGCCGAACTCCGCCATGCGCATCGGCAGGTCGCGATAGGACGTGATGCCCTGATTGAAGATCTGCACATGCGCCGGGCAGTTCATCGGCTTGATCGCCATGAGGTCTGCCTCGCCCGACAGCACGGGCGCATCATCCTCCGTGTTCGGAATTTCGTCCGGCACCACGAACATGTTCTCGCGGTACTTGCCCCAGTGGCCGGACTGCTCCCAGAACTTCGACGCCATCAGTTGCGGCGTCTTCACTTCCTGGTAGCCCGACGCATTCAGCCGCCGCCTGATATAGGCTTCGAGCTGGTTGTAGATGACGAAACCCTTCGGGTGCCAGAACACCGAGCCCTGCGCTTCCGGCTGGAAATGGAACAGGTCCATCTCCTGCCCGATCTTGCGGTGGTCGCGCTTCTCGGCCTCCTCCACCATCGTGAGATAGGCCTTGAGGTCGTTGTCGTTCGCCCAGCACGTCCCGTAGATGCGCTGGAGCATCTCGTTCCGGCTGTCGCCGCGCCAGTAGGCGCCCGCGAGCTTCGTCAGCTTGAAGGCCTTGCCGAGCTTGCCCGTCGACGGCAGATGTGGCCCCCGGCACAGGTCGAGCCAGTTGCCCTGCCGGTAGATCGACACCGGTTCGTCGCCGGGGATCGAAGCGATGATCTCCGCCTTGTAGATTTCGCCGATCTTCTTGAAATAGTCGACCGCCTCGTCGCGGTCCCACACTTCGCGCGTGATTGTCTCGTCGCGGTCCACGATCTCGCGCATCCGCGCCTCGATCTTTTCGAGGTCTTCGGCCTTGAAGGGCTCGGGCCGCGCGAAGTCGTAATAGAAGCCGTTCTCGATCACCGGTCCGATCGTCACCTGCGTGCCGGGAAACAGTTCCTGTACCGCTTCCGCCATCACATGCGAGGCGTCGTGGCGCAGCAGGTCGACGCCGTCCGGCGTCTCGCGCGTAACGATCTCGACTTCGGCGTCCTTCTCGATCACCGTCGAGAGGTCTTTCATCTGGCCGTCGATCTTGATCGCGACCGCCTTCTTCGCCAGCGACTTCGCGATGCTCTCGGCAAAGGCGAGCCCGTCCACGGGTTTCTCGATTTCACGAACGGAACCGTCCGGCAGTTTCAGATTGATCATCTTGTCTCTCTCATTGCGTTCCGCGCGTGTGGGCTTCCGGCATCCGCCATCTTCCGTATCGCCACGGCGCCCAGAAGGGCTGCGTCTCCAGCCGCTCCGGCACCGGGTCGAAACCGTGACTTCCCCAGGGATTGCAGCGGACGATCCGCGACAGCCCCAGCCATCCGCCGCGCCACGGCCCGAAGCGCTCGATCGCCTGCATCGTATAGTCCGAGCAGGTCGGCAGATGCCGGCAGCGGGGCCCGATCAGCGGCGATATGAACCACTGATAGACCCGGATCAGGCCGCGCATCGCGAGCGATAAGGGGTCGCGCCGCATGGGGAAAACCCGTTTCAAGTCACACGCACTTGTTAGCTTCTAATCGGATAAGGCACAACTTGCAGGCGCCACCGGCGCCCTCTGGCCTGGCCGACTGATTCGTCTTGGGAAAAACCGCCCGGGCGGAAACGCGGGAGCGGCAGGGCCCGGGCGCTAGGCCGCCGGGCCGGTGCTAGTGAGGGTCCCGGTCTGCTGGGCAGTACCACTCCCCTTTTCGGCCAGCGCCTTCTCGACCGCCTCTTCCACCGCGTCGAACACGAGCAGCGTCGAGGCGTGGCGCGCCTTGTATTCACGGACGGGCTCCAGCACTTCGAGGTCCGCCCATTTGCCGTCATAGAGACCGCGCGGCGGCTCGGCGCCTTCCTTCAGCATCGCGCGCATGGCGGCGCCCACCGCATGCAGCTCCTCCGCGCTCGCACCGATCACATGCCGCGCCATGATCGAGGACGATGCCTGCCCCAGCGCGCACGCCTTCACGTCCGCGCCGTAATCGGCAACCCGGCCCTCGCCGTCGAGCTTCACGTCTACCGTCACCTTCGAGCCGCACAGCTTCGAGACCGCCGTCGCCGAGGCGTCGGGCGCGTCGAGCCGCTCGCCATGCGGAATGTCCGATGCGAGTTCGAGAATGCGCTTGTTGTAGATCTCGTTGAGCATCTAGCTCGCCACTCTCCAGCTTGTGCCTTGCGGCCCATCTTCGATCTGAACGCCTTTCGCGGCAAGGTCGTCGCGGATACGGTCGGCTTCCGCGAAATCCTTCGCCTTGCGGGCGTCGTTGCGGGCGGCGATCAGCCGTTCGATCTCTTCCCCGTCAATATGGGAAGCCGCCCCCGCCCCTGCAAACCATGCTTCCGGGTCCATTTCGAGAATACCGAGGAGCCGACCCGCGCCGATCAACTCCGCCTTCAGCAGCGCCCTTGTGCCGGGGTCCGTCTCGGTGTTCGCGCGCTTGGCGATGGCGAACAGCTCCGCCAGCGCCTTCGGCGTGTTGAGGTCGTCCATCAGCGCCTCCATGAAGGCGTCCGGCGCCGCGTCGTTCGTCGCCTCCGCCCGCACGTCGGCAAGGCTCCTGAGCGCGCCATAGAGCCGGTCGAGCATCCGCTTCGCCTGGGCGAGCCCCTCTTCCGTCCATTCGAGCGGCTGGCGGTAATGGCCGGCGAGCAGCGCCAGACGGATCGCCTCGCCCGGCGCCTGCTTGATCAGCTCGTGGACCAGCAGCACATTGCCGAGCGACTTCGACATCTTCTCCGTGCCCATGTTCACGAAGCCGTTGTGAAGCCAGAAGCGCGCAAGCGGCGCCCCGTAATGCGCGCAGGCCGACTGCGCCACTTCGTTCTCGTGATGCGGGAACTGCAGGTCGATGCCGCCGCCGTGAATGTCGATGGTCTCTCCGAGATGCTTCTCGATCATCGCCGAGCATTCGATGTGCCAGCCCGGGCGCCCGCGGCCCCAGGGGCTGTCCCAGCCCGGCTGCTCCGGCGTCGACGGCTTCCACAGCACGAAATCCGCCGCGTCCTTCTTGTAGGGCGCGACTTCCACCCGCGCGCCCGCCACCATGTCGTCGCGGTCGCGGCCCGAAAGCTTCCCGTAGTCGGCATAGCTCGGCACATTGAAGAGCACATGGCCTTCGGCGGCATAGGCATGTCCCGCCTCGATCAGCCGCTCCATCATGGCGATCATCTCGGGGATGGTTTCCGTCGCCTTCGGCTCGAGATCCGGCCTGAGCACGCCGAGCACGCCCATGTCGTTGCGGTAGATGTCGGCATACTTCTCCGTCACCACGGAAATATCGACGCCCTGCTCCTTCGCGGCGGCGATGATCTTGTCCTCGATATCGGTGATGTTCCGCGCATAGATCACGTGCGGGTAAAGCCGTTTCAGCAGCCGTGCCAGCACGTCGAACACGACCGCCGGCCGCGCATTGCCGATATGCGCATGGTTGTAGACCGTCGGCCCGCAGACATACATCGTCACGCGGTTCGGGTCCGCCGGCTCGAAGATTTCCTTGCGTCGCGTCAGCGTGTTGTGGAGCGTGAGCTTCAGTTTGTTCGGCTGGGTATTCATCGGATCGGCCTTGATGTCGGTCGGCTTGGGCTTCGCCTCGTCGAGCCCGCCTCGTGACGGGCCTTCAGATGGCAGTGAGGCGCGTGCGCGCGCGGCAGGTTGTGCCGCGGCAGCGGGTCGAAGTTCGACAACATGTCGTCCGGCGCGTCATACCCGTCAAACCTTTCAGGGGTCATCCAGCGGCATGGGCCGCTTCCGCCCATGTGTAAGCGAAACCGATCATCCCCGGCAAGTTTTAAGAATTAACCAAACCCGGGGCCGCGGAGCGATCCAACCGGCGGAATCCGGCGTATCATGGACAAGACCATGCCGGGGGCGGAAGCGGCCATATTGCGCTTTGTGATGGTTCCACCGCCCTTGATAGCCCGTTTCTGCAACGTTATATGCATGGTTGAGACGATGTCACATCAGCTACAGCATGGCATAAGACCCCGTGCTTGATGGGCAAAACAGACCGATTTCCCGGAAATTGGCCTGTGACTTGAACCGGACAAACTTCCCCTGAAGAAGGGCGGTATGGCCGGGAAACCCCTAAACGAGATTGGTCGAATGGACATGAATGCTGCAGTTGATGGGCTTCGGGCCCAGAGCGAGAACGAGCGTCTCGCGGACGTGAAAAAGCCGAGCCGCGAGGAAGCGGAAGCCGCCGTGCGCACGCTGATCGCATGGGCGGGCGACAATCCGAACCGCGAAGGCCTGATCGACACGCCCGGCCGCGTCGTGCGCGCCTACGAGGAATTCTTCGAGGGCTACAACGAAGACCCCTACAAGGAACTCACCCGTACTTTCGAGGAAGTCGAAGGCTACGAGGACATGGTGATGCTCCGCGACATCAACATCGAGTCGCATTGCGAGCACCACATGGTGGCGATTCTCGGCCGCGCGCATGTCGCCTATGTCCCGACCAAGAAGGTCGTCGGCATTTCAAAGCTCGCCCGCGTCATCGAGATCTACTGCAAGCGCCTGCAGACGCAGGAAACGATGACCGCCCAGATCGCCGACACGATCAACGCCGCGCTGCAGCCGCAGGGCGTCGCCATCCTCATCGAGGCGAAGCATCAGTGCATGACGACGCGCGGCATCAAGAAGCCGGACGTCGCCACCATCACCACGCAGTTCACCGGCGTCTTCCGCGACGACCCCCGCATGGAAGCCCGGTTCATGCAGATGATCCGCGGATACTGAGCGGCTTTCGTCTCTAAAGCACTACTCCCGAAAAACGTCATGGCCCGCTTTATGCGGGCCATCCACGTCTTGGGATACATTTGCTGCGTGAATTGCTCGCTGCTCTCCCCTCATCCGTCATTGCGAGGAGCGAAGCGACGAAGCAATCCAGAGCGGCTTGCTCCGTACCTGCCGCCCCTGGATTGCTTCGCTCCCTTGCGGTCGCTCGCAATGACGGCGAGAGTTGAAACGCAAAAGCCTCGGCACCGCAAAACGCCGCGTCTGGAGAACAACATCATGTCACCCAACACCCCCTTCGCCCCCCGCGGCACGAAGGAAGAGATCGAGGAAGGCACCGCCTTCTCGCCGAAATTCGATTCGGACGGCCTCATCACCGCCGTCACCACCGATGCGAAGACGGGCGACCTCCTCATGGTCGCCTGGATGAACGCCGAGGCACTGGCCCGCACCGTCGAGACCGGCGAAGCCTGGTACTGGAGCCGCTCGCGCGGCGAGCTCTGGCACAAGGGCGACACGTCGGGCCAGATCCAGACCGTCATCGAACTGCGCACCGATTGCGACCAGGACACCGTCTGGCTGAAGGTCGACGTCGCCGGCGACGGCGGCTGCTGCCATGTCGGCTACCGCTCCTGCTTCTACCGGCGCGTGCCGAAAGGTGAACCGGGAAAGCTGGAGGCTACGGGTGCGGCGAAGCTGCCGGGTCGCGATCACTAAGCCCGATACGCGCCCCTGAATTCAATACTCGGCACCAAACCCAATACTTGTCATTGCCGGGCTTGACCCACTGCTGTCCGGTTAAGGAATGGGTGGACGGGTTGCATGGCTTGGATTCAACTGTGTTTTGCGACGAACGCGGTTGAATGAAGCTCGGAGAGCCCAAGCCATGCGCTATCAATC
>CAJXOU010000132.1 GCA_913057645.1 uncultured Rhodobiaceae bacterium
GTACTGGAGATGGTGCTGGAGCCGGGTGAATCGGACCGTCTCCATGACCACCGTGATGAAACGGTTTATTTTCAGCAGGGCGGGTCCCTGCGCATCAGCCTGCCCGGCGGCGAGGATTTCGCGGTTCGGCTGGCCTCTGCCGCCGATTTCACGAAGGATGGGCACTATCTCGACCTGGCACCCGGACTTGGTGGAGGGACGAGGGCCGTCGCCAAAAAATACGGCGTGACCCTATCGGGCATTGAAGCCGATGCCGAGTTTGCCGCCGCCGCAGCTGCGATTTCCGGTGTAGCGGGCATGGCCGGGACGGCGCCTGTCCGGGCGGCAGGCACCGAAGGGCTCGACATGGAAGATTTCGAACCTGCCGGAGCGTATGCAGCCATTTTCATGCGCGAGACGATGTTCGCGGTCGAGGAACGCGGACGGATGCTCGCCACCATGCACAAGGCGCTGTCAGACGAGGGATCGCTTGTCCTGACCGACTTCGTACTGGCGGGTGACGCTGGCGACAGGAGCGCCATGCCCGGCGCTGTGACGCAATGGCTCGCTGCGGAGGCAAGCAATACGTACCCCTGGACGGAAGCGGAATATCGCGCCGCCCTTGAGGCGCAGGATTACAAAGTGGAAAGGTTCGACGACCTCACTGCCGCTTATCTGCCATTCATCAAGGAAGGACTACGGCGTTTTCACGATTGCCTGCAAAACGCCAAATTTCCGCCCGAAACGCTCACCACGTTGATGCGTGAAGGCAACATCTGGCTTGCGCGCAGCCAGGCCCTGGAAACAGGACAGCTTTCCTTCGTTCATATTCACGCGCGCCGTATTTCTCCCTCTCTGACCGGAGAAGACGACGTGGAAGAGCCGGACGCCGCGCCGGAACATGCGGCAGAGAACGATGAGTAAGTTCGACAGGTACAAGGCCGCCGGCGACACGCGGCCCACGGAGTGGCAGATGCCAGATACTCTTTCGCAACCGACGAAAAACCATCGACGCGTGGAACCGATCTTCGACGCGTCGGGATCGCTGAAGCGGCATGTCCTCAGCAAGCTCGAATCCGGCCAAACGCAGAAGCCGCGCACGGCTGCTCCCGACGACGAAACCGGCGAACTCTGAAGCGTTACCGGATTTCGAGACTGTCGTCGTCCGGTTGAGGTTCGTCGGCCGCCATACGTCTCTTGTGATGACGGTACCGGAGAACGGCAAGCGGAATCGACGTGAGATAGATGGCGCACAGTCCGGTGAAGGCGATCCACGGATAACTCAGAATGATCGCCGCACTCATCCCTACCAGCAGTAGAATGGGAAGAACCATGTCCCTCCGGATGCGCAATCCCATGCGTTTGCCGGAGAAGGTCGGAATGCGGCTGACCATCAGAAAGGCGATGGCAAGCGCGTGCAACGCGATCAGCAGCGGCACGTCCTTGATCCAGTCGACGCCGACGAACGAAAGATAGAGCGGCAACATCACCAGGCCTGCCGCGGCGGGCGCAGGCACGCCAACGAAATAATTTCCGGCCCATACCGGCTTGTCCGGATCTTCCAGCGCGACATTGAAGCGTGCGAGGCGAAGCGCGCAACAGACTGCAAAGCCAAGCACCGCTATCCAGCCGATACCGCCGATTTCACCAAGCGACCAGAGATAGAGGATGACGACGGGCGCGATGCCGAAATTCACGAAGTCGGTCAGCGAGTCGAGTTCGGCGCCGAACTTCGTCGACCCCTGCAGCATGCGCGCAATGCGTCCGTCCAGTGCATCGAAGATCGAGGCAATGATGATGGCGGCGACGGCGGCCTCGTAGCGCGCCTCGATAGCGAAGCGAATGGCGGTGAGACCAGCGCAGAGCGCAAGCACCGTCAGTGAGTTGGGGATGATGGTCCTGACGGGAAGCTGTGCGAAATGCCGAGACCGGCGCGCGCGCACGTTCTCCCGGGCACGGAACCCGGGCCCGGGGCGCGGTTCAAAGGGAGGAACAGGTCCGGCCATCGATTTCAGCCTTTCGTATACACCGCCCCGACGCCCCTAAACGTGATGCGGCTCGGCGAGAACTGCATCCGCCAGCACCGTTTCTCCACCGATCGCCGTCTGCCCGACAGCGACCAGCGGTACCGCGCCCTGCGGCAGATAGACATCGAGACGGCTACCGAAACGAATGATGCCGAAACGCTCGCCCGCGGCGAGGTCGTGTCCCTCCGTCACGTCACACACGATGCGCCGCGCAACCAGGCCCGCGATCTGGACGACCACAACCTGTTCGCCATCGGTACGCTCGATCACCAGCGAATTGCGCTCGTTGGCGTCGCTCGCCTTGTCGAGATCGGCATTCAGAAAGAGGCCAGGGCGATAGGCAACGCGCTTCACGATACCTGCAACCGGTGCGCGGTTCACATGGCAGTTGAAGACGTTCATGAAAATGCTGACACGGGTACGCATCATGTCGCCAAGGCCGAGCTCTTCGGGCGGTGACGCCTCGGTAATCATGTTCACAATGCCGTCTGCCGGCGCGATCACCAGGCCTTCGCGCGAAGGCGTGATCCGATCCGGATCGCGGAAGAAATAGAGGCACCAGAGCGTGAGAATGATGCCGAGCCAGCCGAGCGGATTCCAGATCAGGAAAAGGACCACGGTCACCGCCGCGAAGATGATGACCCAGCGGTGCCCTTCCTTGTGAATGGGCGTCAGAATCGAAGTCAGGCTATCCATATCGCTCTTATTGATCTCTCGGTTGGAGGTGAGGTCCGGCGGAGTGTAGCTCGCCAGCCGGTCCGGGTTAAGCGAATCCGGGATCGATCTCGACATCTGCCAGGCGGCCCGGCCCGGGAAGGCGCTCATCGCCGGTTTTGAGCAGTTTTTCCTCCTCCTCGCGGGCGGCTTCACTTTCGCGCTGCCGGTTCCACATGGCGGCGTAGGCGCCGCCGAGCGCAAGAAGTGTCTCGTGCCTTCCCCGTTCAACGACGCGGCCGCGGTCGAGCACAAGGATTTCATCCGCGTCCACGACCGTCGAAAGCCGGTGCGCGATGATGAGGGTCGTCCGATCCCTCGAAATGCGGCGAAGCGCCGCCTGTATCTCCCGTTCCGTATGTGTGTCGAGTGCGGAAGTCGCTTCATCGAGCAGAAGGACCGGCGGATTCTTGAGGATGGTCCGCGCGATGGCGACACGCTGCTTCTCGCCGCCGGAGAGTTTCAGGCCACGTTCGCCCACGCGTGTGTCGTAGCCCTGCGGCAAACTTTCGATAAAGGTGCCGATCCGGGCAAGCTCCGCCGCCTCTTCCACTTCCGCGTCCGTCGCCTCGGGACGGCCATAACGGATGTTGTAGCGGATCGTATCGTTGAAGAGGACGGTGTCCTGCGGAACCATGCCGATGGCAGCGCGCAACGTATCCTGCTTCACGTCGCGAATATCCTGCCCGTCGATGCGTACCGCACCTTCCGAAATGTCATAGAACCGGAAAAGGATGCGCGCGATGGTGGACTTTCCCGCCCCGGACGGACCGATGATGGCAAGCGTGCGGCCGGAAGGTACGCGGAACGAGACGCCATCGAGAATGCGGCGATCAGGATCGTAGTAGAAACTCACATCGTCGAACTCGATCTCGCCGCCGTCTACCCGGAGTGCGGGCGCACCCGGCTTGTCCTCGATTTCGGCTGGAACCTGCATGAGCTCGAACATGGTTTCCATATCGATCAACGCCTGGCGGATTTCGCGATAGACCGTGCCCAGCAGGTTCAACGGCTGATAGAGCTGGATCAGATAGGTGTTGATCATGACGAAGGAACCGACGGTGAGCACGCCTTCCGCGATGCCCTGCGCCGCCATGAGCATCAGCAGCGTCAGTCCGCCGCTAAAGATCAGCGTCTGACCGGTGTTGAGCAGCGAAAGCGACGTCGTCGTCTTGATCGCGGCACGCTCGTAACCGGTCATCGACCGGTCGAAGCGGCGCGTTTCGTGTTCCTCGTTGCCGAAATATTTGACCGTCTCATAGTTGAGGAGACTGTCCACCGCCTTGGTATTCGCCTCGGTGTCGAGATCATTCATCTCGCGGCGAAAACGCGTGCGCCATTCGGTGACGGCAAAGGTGAAGATCATGTAGAGAAGAACCGTGCCCGCGGTGACAAGCGAATACCGGATGTCGAAGGCATAGGCCAGAATGACGCAGACGAGGCCGAGTTCGATGATCGTCGGGACGATGTTGAACAGCGAAAAGCGCAGCAGGAAGTCGACGCCCTTGGTGCCGCGCTCGATGACGCGGGAAAGGCCACCGGTGCGCCGCTCGAGATGGAAACGCAGCGACAGCGCATGAAGATGCCGGAAGGTTTCTACCGCGAGTTCGCGCACCGCATTCTGACCGACCTTCGCGAAGACCGCGTCACGCAACTGTGCGAGCGCCACCATCATGATGCGCGCGACGCCATAGGCGACGATCAGCATGGCGGGCACGAGCACCGCGGCTTCCGCCGCCGTTTCCGGCGAAAGGCGGTCGACCGCCTCCTTGTAGAGGAAGGGGACATAGACGGTGATCCCCTTCGCCGCGACGAGCGCCAGCACCGCCATGACCACGCGCGTGCGAAGGTCCACCCGCCCCTCCGGCCAGAGCCGGGGCAGCATGGCGAGAAGCGTCTGCCAGTTACGGCGGCGCTCCATCGCGGGCCCGCCCGTTACCGGATCGGGTCCGCTGCGTGTTGCAAGTTTCAACCGCCGGGCCATGAAAGGCAGAATCTCCACTCTGGTGCGCCACCGCAACAGCCACTGGCGCAACGCTTATGGCATGCAAGGCAACGCCCTGCCCGGAACCCCGGACAGGGCGCTATTCCTTACTCTACATAAGCCTTTTTGCGGCGGGGACAACTCGCCGTGCTGAGCGGCAGCTACTGCGCGGGCGTTTCGAAGATCTGGCCTGGATAGATCAGGTCCGGATCGCGAATCTGGTCCTTGTTCGCCTCGTAGATGATCGTGTAGCTGAAACCCGAGCCGTAGAGCCGGCGGGAGATGTTCCAGAGGTTGTTGCCGGGCTGAATGACCACCTTGCCCTCCTTCAGGGCGGCAAGGACGGCTTGCGGTTCGCCGCGCTCGAAGGGGACCTCGATGCGGCCGACGACCTGGCCCTGCTCGTCCACCTGGTCGACACGGAGCGCATACTGACCGGGCGCTATGTCTGCCTCGGGGCTCAATTCCCAATGGCCGGATGCATCCGCCACGGTTTCACCGACGAGATCCCGGTCGGCATAGATGCGGACCGTCGCGCCCGGATCTGCGCGGCCGGAAATAATGATGTTGCCCTTGTCGTCGTAGTCGACGGTTTCGAGGACAAGGCTGCCGGCATCGGCCGGAACGCCGGGGCCCTGCAGGACCTTGCTCGCCTTGCCGGGCTCGCTGCGGACGACGAGCGGCTGTTCCTCACCGCCTTCGGGTACGGAAACGGTGACGACCTGGTGGCTGTCCTTGCTGCTGCCGTCGGGATTGTGGGCCGTGATGCGGAGTTCGATGGAGCCGGGTTTCAGCGGTTCTTCGAGCACGGCGACCCACTCGCCGCGCTCGTCGGCCGTGGTTTCGGCGACGATTTCGCCGTTTGCCTTGAGTTCTATCCGGGCCCCGGGCAGCGAACGGCCCGCCGCGATGGCCGAACCGTCACGCTCGACGCGGACGATGTCGAACGTCGGGATGGAGGGATCGGTTTCGTCCTCGCCCGCCGCTTCCGGCGCGGCCGGCATCTCCGATTCAGCCGTCACTTCGGAGGGTGCAGGCTCGCTATCCCCGCGAAGGAAAAACCACCAGCCGCCCACGAGAAGAAGCAGCGCCACCACGAAAGCGCCGATAATTGCCCCGATTTTCATTTTCTTCCTGTTTCCTTCCCCGATACGGCTGTGCCGAAACGGAACAGAACGCCACCATCAACCCAGTCTATCGCGTAGCTTGCAATTACGGCACCAATGTGAAACCTCGCGCGTGAGACAACGGCCAGAAACAACGGGATAGCCCTCCTCCATGAAGCTCACAAGTCTTTGCGTCTATTGCGGTTCCTCGACGGGGACGGAACCCGTCTTCATGGAGGCGGCGGACCGGTTCGGCCGGATCATGGCAAGCCAGGAGATCGAGCTCGTCTATGGGGGCGGCGGCATCGGACTGATGGGCGCGGTGGCGCGCGCGGTGCTGGCCGGAGGGGGCCGCGTGACGGGCATCATTCCGAAGTTCCTGACGGAGGTCGAGGTCGAGTTCAACGAGGTGAGCGAGCTCGTCGTGACGGACAGCATGCATGCGCGCAAACAGCTGATGTTCGAACGTTCTCAAGCCTTTGTGGCATTGCCGGGAGGTGTCGGGACGGTCGAGGAAACGATCGAAATGCTGACCTGGGCGCAGCTTGGACGGCACAGCCGGCCGATCGTGATCGCCAATATCGACGGCTTCTGGGACCCGCTGAACGAGCTGCTGGACCACATCATCAAGGCGGGTTTCGCGCGCTCGGAAATCCGGCGGATCTACTCGATGGTCGACCGCGTGGAAGATATCCTCCCCCGGATCGAAGCCTCCCTGTGAGGATAAACCGGGGCGACTGTCACTGAACTGTCACCCAAACGTCACAAAACCTTTCGCGCGAAAGCTATCCCCGGTTTGCGAGGGCGGCGGCGCGGCGCAGTTCGCGCTCGCAACGCCAGGTATCGAACGAAAATATCCCCAGTCCGACCCAGATGAGCGCGAAAGTCATCAACTGAACGGTGCCGAGCGGCTCGCCATAGAGGAAGACGGCGACGAAGAACTGCGTCGTCGGGGCGAGATACTGCATGAGGCCCAAGGTCGCGAGGCGGATGCGCTGCGCGCCGAAGGAAAACAGGAAGAGCGGCACGACCGTCATCGGACCCGTCAGTACAAGGAAGGTCCAGGTGAACCAGCTGCCATTGCCGAAGCTCGTGCCGCCATGGCCCGACAGCCACCAGAGATAGGCAAGCGCGAGAGGCAGCAGCACCATGACCTCGACGAAGAGCCCTTCGAGGGGTGTGGCGCGCGTCACTTTCCGCAAATAGCCATAGGCTGCGAAGCTCGCCGCGAGATAGAGCGATATCCAGGGCAACTGGCCGAGATCGACGGCGAAGATCGCGACGCCGACAGCGGCGAGCACGACGGCGAAGATCTGCGGGCGCGACAGCCTTTCGCCGAGAAAGGCGACGCCGAGAAGGACGCTGACCAGCGGGTTGATGTAGTAACCCAGACTCGTCTCGACGATGCGCGCCTCGTTGATCGAATAGATGAAGACGAACCAGTTGGAGCCGATGAGGAGGCCCGTGCCGACAAAGGTGAGAAGCGTGCGGCGGTCGCGCAGGATCGCCATGAGCTGGGCGCGGCGCGACAGCGCAAGGATGAGGACGACGATCAGCGCGACGCTCCAGACCGAGCGATGCGCCAGCACCTCGAACGGCGGCACATCGGTCAACTGCTTGTAGAAGATGACGGAAAGACCCCAGAGCAGATAGCCAGCACCCGCCGATGCGGCACCGAGCGCCGCTTCGCTGACCGGCGCCCTCGCCGCTGGTTCCTGTTTCAGGGTCATTCGTTCCGTCCCTCCGGAATCGCCGAAAGCGATTCCGCGCGCATCTTGTATCACGGCGGAAGTGGCGACGCCGCCGCGGCATTCAAGTGCGGAGGGACCTCTCATTCGGCCAGGCGACAGGCGCTTTCCGCCAGGC
>CAJXOU010000133.1 GCA_913057645.1 uncultured Rhodobiaceae bacterium
GGTGCGGCGGCGGAGGGGTCGATGGGTTGTAGTAGCCGCGGTTGGCGGCCGCGGAGTTGGGCGCGCCGGTGACTGTGGGCGCAGAGAGCCTGCTGATGGCGGGTGGCCAGGACGGCCTGAAGGACATGATCGCCGGCACCGAACGGAGCCTGCTGCTGACCACGCTGTGGTACATGCGCGAAGTCGATCCAGCGGTGCTGCTGCTCACCGGGCTGACCCGCGACGGGGTGTACCTCGTTGAGGACGGCGAAGTCACGGCCGCGGTGAACAACTTCCGCTTCAACGAGAGCCCGCTGGACCTGTTGCGCCGTGCCACCCAGGCCGGCGTCAGCGAGCTCACCCTGCCCCGGGAGTGGGGTGATTGGGCGACCCGCGCCCAGATGCCCTCGCTTCGGATCCCCGACTTTCACATGTCCTCGGTCAGTCAGGCGCAATAATCCTGGTGTGAGTGAACCCACGCCCTCCGAGCGACTGGCCGGACTGGGGCTTCGTCCAGTGGGACGCCTGGTTCGGCCGCATCAACGGCGTCTTCCTCGTCGACCTGCAGTCGCTCAAGGTGACGCAATACCCGCTCTACAGCTGCTCGCCGCATGTCGTCCCCTGCGACCTCTCGAGCCTCCCCCGGCGGCTCGTGCCGGTCGAGGAGTGGCTGGCGCGGTAGCGGCTGCGGTAGTTCTTCTCCACCCTCCCCCTGTGGGAGGGTGATCTGGATGGCAGGACATCGGGCAAGCGGCGCGGTCTCGTCCTCGCAATGACATCTCTTTCTGGAATGTGACGATCATGACCTCCTCTTCCGACGACCTTTTCTTCACCCGCACCGGGCTCGACCGCGACCGCGTTTCCGCCCTTGTCGGCGACACGCTCAAGGGCGCGGATGACGGCGAACTCTTCATGGAGTACCGCCAGTCGGAAGTGCTCGGCTTCGATGACGGCCGCCTCAAGACCGCGAGCTTCGACACCAATCAGGGCTTCGGCCTGCGCTGCGTCGCGGGCGAATCGACCGGCTATGCCCATGCCTCGGAACTTTCCGAAGCGGCGCTGAAGCGCGCGAGCGACGCCGTGCAGGCGGTGAAGACGGGTCACACCGGCGTCTCCGCCGAAGGCCCTTCGCGCACCAACACGCATCTCTATTCCGACGAGAACCCGCTTGGGGGCCAGACCTTCGAGGAGAAGGTGAAGCTTCTTGCCGAGATCGACGCATATGCGCGTGCGAAGGATGCCCGCGTACAGCAGGTCTCCGCCTCGCTCGCAGGCGAGTGGCAGGCGGTCGAGATCGTCCGCGCCGACGGTTCCTCGCTCCGCGACATCCGCCCGCTCGTCCGTCTCAACGTCGCCATTGTCGCGGGCGACGGCGACCGGCAGGAGAGCGGTTCCTTCGGCGTCGGCGGCCGCACCGGCTACGACCTCTATATCGACCCCGCGCACTGGCAGTCCCAGGTCGACGAGGCGCTGCGTCAGGCACTGGTCAATCTCGAAGCGGTGCCCGCCCCTGCCGGCGAGATGGACGTGGTGCTCGGGCCCGGCTGGCCCGGTATTCTTCTGCACGAAGCGATCGGCCACGGCCTCGAGGGCGATTTCAACCGCAAGAAGACCTCCGCCTTTGCCGGTCTTCTCGGCCAGCGCGTCGCCGCGCCCGGCATCACCGTCGTCGATGACGGCACGCTTGCCGACCGCCGCGGCTCGCTCACCATCGACGACGAAGGCACACCGACATCGCGCACCGTCCTCATCGAGGACGGCATCCTCAAGGGCTACATGCAGGACCGCCTCAACGCGCGCCTCATGGGCATGGCCGCGACCGGTAACGGGCGGCGCGAGTCTTACGCGCACCAGCCGATGCCGCGCATGACCAACACCTACATGCTGTCGGGCAATCACGAGGCCGACGAGATCCTGTCATCGGTGAAGAAGGGCCTCTACGCGGTCTCCTTCGGCGGCGGCCAGGTCGACATCACGTCCGGCAAGTTCGTCTTCACCTGCACCGAGGCCTATCTGATCGAGAACGGCCGCATCGGCGCGCCGGTGAAAGGCGCGACGCTGATCGGCAACGGCCCGGACGTGCTGACCCGCGTCACCATGGTCGGCAACGACATGAAACTCGACCCCGGCATCGGCACCTGCGGCAAGGGCGGTCAGGGCGTCCCCGTCGGCGTCGGCCAGCCGACGCTGCTGGTGAAGGGGCTGACGGTCGGCGGCACGGCGCGGGCGGCGTAGAAGCGTGGCGTGAGCGCGGTTGGTTTTCCGCACCAGCCAAAAAATAAGAATGTCATCCCGGCACTTGTTGCCGGGACCCAATCCACGCCGCAACAAAATGAGAGGCTAATGGGTCCCGGGAATAAATCCCGGGATGACACCGGTTTTTATCTCTGGTTCAGAAAGTCCGCAATCTCCGCATCGTTCCGTAGACGGACGACCTCGACATGGCTCCCGTGCTCGCGGAGCATCGCCGCCATGCGCGGCGCGACCTCCCGGTTGTAGGTCCAGATGTAGCGCGCGAATTCCAGATCGAATTTCTCCGGGCAGCCTTCGCCGACATCCTCGCGCGGCTGTCCGCGCAGCTTCAGGAACCGTCCGAAGGCGCGCGCGAAGCTGACGAGGCGCGGGCGGTCGATCCAGATCACCGTGTCCGCGCGGGCGAGACGCATCGGAAACGTGTCCGAAAAATTGCCGTCGACGACCCAGCCCTCCTCCGCCACGACTTTCTCCACCAGCGGGCGGAGCTTCTCGTGGCCGAGCGGCACCCAGCCCGGCTGCCACCACAGCACGTCGAGATGCGTCACCGGCAGGCCGAGCTTCGCGCCCAGCGCCCGCGCAAGCGTCGACTTGCCGCCGCCCGAGCAGCCGATGACGAGGATGCGCTGCACGCCTACCCCTTCTTGCTGTGGCACACCGCCTGCAGCTTGTTGCCTTCCGGGTCGCGCACATAGGCGCCGTAATAGTTCGGGTGGTAATGCGCGCGCAGTCCCGGCGCGCCTTCGTCGCTGCCGCCCATCTCCGTCGCCTTCGCGTGAAACGCATCGACAGCGGCGCGGTTGGGCGCGAGGAAGGCGACATGGCCGCCATTCCCCGGCGCATGCGGCCCGCCGTCGAAGGGCTTCAGGATGAAGACCTTCGGCCCCGTCGCCGTGCCGTAGGAGGCGAGCCCCGGCGCCTTGAAGAAGGGCTCGATGCCGAGCGTCTTCAGAACGGCGTCGTAGAAGGCGGCGGCCTTGTCCGGGTCCTTCGATCCGATGGTGACGTGACTGAACATGGGCCCTCCCGCTGGCTGCGTTATGCGCTGCCCCACAATATGCCATCGCTCGCGCGGAATGCCTCGAAGGAAGCGCGGACCGTTTCGCGCACCAGGCCGTTCATTTCCGCACCGCCCGCCACGACGCCGAGCTGGCCGCTCAGCCACAGGCTCGCGAGCCCGTGCGTCACGCCGAGCATCGCCGCGATCAGCCGCGCCGGGTCGCCTTCCGGCAGCACGCCCGCGTTCTGGCATTCCACCGCCGTCGCCTCCAGCAGCGCATAGCTTTCCGCGCGGGCGGCGCGCGCCTCTGCATAGGTGTCATCGTCCGCCCAGCGGTGGCCGAGCATCACGTGAAAGGTGCCCGGCGCGTCCGCCATGAAGGCGAGATAGGTCTCCGGCAGCACGAGGAGCCGCGCCCAGGGGTCGTCGCCCGCTACCCTTTGCGCCGCCTCTTCCCGTTCGCGCAGTTCGCGGTAGCCCGCCGCCGCGATCGCCGCCAGCAGCGCCTCGCGCGAGGCAAAATGCCGGTAGGTCGCGGCATGGGTCACGCCGGCTTCCGCCGCCAGCTCGCGCAGCGTGAAGGCGGGCGCGCCCTCCCGCGCGATCCGCTTCACGGCGAGCGCCATCAGCGTCTCCGCGAGCCGCCCGTGGTGATAGTCCGCTTGTTTTCGTTTCGCCTCAGCCATGCCCGCCTCCGTCCCGCACCTAGCCCGATTCCGGCCCGCGCTTGACTCATGTTACCATTGGTTACATTCTCTCGGCGACAGTTTTCTGGGGGCGGAAATGAGCGGACGGACACTCTTTTCGGGCGGCACGGTCCTGACCATGACGGGAAAGCCGGCGGACGCCGTGCTGGTCGAGGACGGCCGCATCGTCGCGGCGGGCGATGCCGCCACGCTCAGTGACAGGGCGGGCGCCTCCGCGAAGCGGGTCGACCTCGCGGGCGCGACGCTGATGCCCGGCCTCGTCGACGCGCACCCGCACCTCCTCCATTTCTCCTCGCTCGCGCTTGGCACCTGCCAGCTCTTCGACGCGCGCGACCACGAAGACATCGTGACCCGCATCCGCAATCACTGCGCGATCCTGCCGCCGGGCATGTGGGCGCTCTGTTCGCCCGTCGGCGAACCGCATTACTTTCTCCGCCGGAGCTGGCGCGATCTCGCCGAAGGCGTGCTGCCGGACCGCCATGTGCTCGACCGCGCGGCGCCGGACCGCCCCGTCCTCATCCAGGCCTGGGCGCCCGTCACGCCTAACATCGCGGTCTTGAACTCCGCCGCGCTCCGCGAGGCGGGCATCACGTCCGAAACGCCCGACAAGGTCGCCGGCGTCACCATCGTGAAGGACGCAGCCGGCGAGCCGACCGGCCATCTCGAAGGACCGGTCAATAATTACTACACGGCCGACCCCTTCTGGCTCTCGATCATGGCCCATGTCGGCGCGCCGCCCGACTGGCTCTGGGAAGCGGGCGCGCTTGCGGGGCTTGCCGCCTACAACGCGCTCGGCGTCACCGCCGGCTACGAATCGCACGCGATGGAGCCCGCCCATATCGAGGCTTACCGGAAGATCCGCGGCGACGGCGCGCTCACCATGCGCATCGCCGCGACGATGGACGCGGCCGATCTCGCTTTCGACCCGACCAAGGTGCCGGACGAGGCGTCGCTCCTCGCGCGGCTCGATCTCGCGAAATCATGGGAGGAAAAGCGCGACCCGCTGTTCCGCTTCAACGGCATCACGCTGTCGCGCGGCGGCCCGTGCTGGCCGGGTTACCTCCGTCAGAACGCGCCCTATCCTGGCCCCGACGGTACGCTCACCAGTGGCAAGACCTTCATGCCCCACGAGGTCGAGATGCTCGTGGTGCGCTACTGCCTCGACCACGATCTCCGCTTCAACATGGTGCTGGGCGGCGAGCGCGACGCCGACGAATTTCTCGCCACGATGGATGCGCTGACGAAAGACATCGACGCCGCGCAACTCGACTGGGTGGTGCAGCATGTGCTGATGCTCACCGGCGATCACTGCCGCCGCATCGCCGAACTCGGCCTTGCCGTCACCACAAGCCCCGGCTTCGTCTGGGGCAAGGGCGCGCTCTACCGCGAACGGCTCGGCGAGGCGGCGCTCGAGAATTTCGTGCCCGCGCGCAAGCTCATCGATCTCGGCGCCAGCGTCGCCTTCGGCTCCGACTGGGGCCCGGACAATCCCTTCGAGCAGATGCAGTTCGCCGAGACGCAGGAATTCTGCAATGAAGGCACCTGTACGCATCGCCACCACCACAGGATCACGCGCGAGGAATCGCTCAAGGCCTGCACCGTCAACGCCGCCCGCGCGATGCAATGGAGCGACATCGGCGCGCTGGCCCCCGGTTTCCATGCCGACATGATCGTGGTCGACCGCGATCCCTCCACCTGCCCGGTCGAAGACCTCGCGGACACCAAAGTCCTCGCGACTTTTCTCGGCGGCGAGGCGGTGCATGATACGGGGGTGATGTAGAAGATAGTCGCTCGGTTGCAGTTGTCTCTTCCCACCCTCCCCTTGAGGGAGGGTCGACAAAATTCGAGCGAAGCGAAGAATTTTTCGGGGCGGGGGCTGGACCTTGCCGCGTACCCCGCCCCGAAATTTGTTTCGCTGACGCTCACAAATTTCGACCCTCCCTCAAGGGGAGGGTGGGAAGACACAGAACCTCGAACCTAAAACGCAAACTCCCGGAACACCGGCTCCACCTTGCCGCCCCATCTTCCGTGATAGAGGTCGAGCAGGTCTTCCGCCGGCGACTGGCCCTTCTCGACGATCTCTTCCACCGCGCGCAGATGGATCGCCTCGGTCGCGCCGACGCCGTCTCCATGCCCGCGCGCATCGAGACCCGCGCGCGAAATCGCGACGGCCTTGCGCGCCACATCCAGAAGCGTGCCGCCGCGGAACGGCGTCTTCAGCGCGAGCCGCGGCACCTCGTCCCTGAGCTGCTGGCGTTCTTCCGCCGTCCAGTCCTTCACGAGGTCCCAGGCCGCATCGAGCGACGAGCCGTCATAGAGCAGCCCCACCCAGAAGGCCGGCAGCGCGCAGATGCGCGCCCAGGGTCCGCCGTCGGCGCCGCGCATCTCCATGTAGTTCTTGATCCGCGCTTCCGGGAAGATCGTCGTCAGGTGATTGTTCCAGTCGCCGCGCGTCGGCACCTCGCCCGGCAGCGCCGGGAGCTTCCCCTTCAGGAAGTCGCGGAACGACTGCCCCGTCGCGTCGATATACTTCCCGTCGCGCCAGACGAAATACATCGGCACATCGAGCGCATAATCGACCCATCGCTCGAAGCCGAAGCCCTGCTCGAAGATGAAGGGCACCATCCCTGAGCGCTGGTTGTCCGTGTCGGTCCAGACATGGCTGCGATACGACAGGAAGCCGTTCGGCTTTCCTTCCGTGAACGGAGAATTGGCGAAGATGGCGGTCGCCACCGGCTGCAGCGCGATGGCGACGCGCAGCTTCTTCACCATGTCGGCTTCGCTTGCGAAATCGAGGTTCACCTGCACCGTGCAGGAGCGGTACATCATGTCGAGGCCCATGGTCCCGACCTTCTTCATGTATTCCGTCATGATCTTGTAGCGGCCCTTCGGCATCACCGGGATCTCGTCCCGCCGCCAGTTCGGCGTGAAGCCGAGCCCCAGAAAGCCGATCCCGTGTTCGCCGCCGACTTCCTTCACCTGCGCCAGGTGGTCGTGAAGCTCCGAACAGGTCTGGTGCAGGGTTTCGAGCGCCGCGCCCGACAGCTCGAACTGGCCGCCGGGCTCCAGCGAGATGTTGCCCGCGCCCTCGCTTTCGAGGCCGATGATGTTGTCGCCTTCGTAGATCGGCTGCCAGCCGAAGCGCGTCAGCCCTTCCAGCATCGCGCGGATGCCGTGCTCGCCGCCGTAAGGGATCGGCGTCAGGCCTTCCATGCAGAAGGGGAACTTCTCGTGCTCGGTGCCGATGCGCCATTCGTCGCGCGGCTTGTTCCCGCGCTCCAGCGCGGCCACGAGATCGCGGCGGTCGGTGATGGGCTCGGGCCCGGCAACGAGAATGCTCATTCGAGCCCCTTTCCTCCGACGGACCTTGTTGTCGGGTACCGGGCCTGTCGCCCCGGCATGTCCCCCGGTCCCTTCACGCGCCGGTTCCCCGGCGTCGCCAAGATGTAGGAGCGCCATCGCAGCATGGCAAGCGCCAATGCCGGTTCAGAAAGTAACAGATCGAGACCGTGGAAGGACAGGGCGGCGGGCAAGTTTGGAGGGATTCAAGTTTTGAAGATACGGCTGCTCGTCGCTCAACCATCGAAACCACCCTCCCCCTGTGGGAGGGTCGAAAAATTCAAACGAAGTGCAGAATTTTCCGGGGAGGGGTAGGCGAGGTACGGAGAGCGAGTCATTTGCCGATGGCGGAGTCCCCCTCCCCGAAATTCGCTTCGCTC
>CAJXOU010000134.1 GCA_913057645.1 uncultured Rhodobiaceae bacterium
CCCGCAACCCTCCTCACCCGACGAAGTATCCACCACTTGTTGCAGCCGCCACCCGATCCGACACCGCCAAATCCAGCGCAACTGGAGATCGCATATGCTTAACCGGACAGCAGTGGGCTTGACCCGGCAATCCAGTAGCCGCAAAGCGGCGTCTCTCTTCACAAGACTCTTGCGCCTCGTCCGCCACGCTCGATTTCGGTCACATTTGACCTCCATATAGAAAAGCCGCCGCCTCTCCGGCGCGGCGCGGTAGCATCGTTCGAGTAGTTCCTGTCCATGAAGCAGTTTCGCATGCCTCAACCGAAGATCGGCCTTGCACTTGGCGCCGGCGTGGCGCGCGGCTGGACGCATATCGGCGTCCTCCGCGCCCTGTCGCGCGCGGGCATCGAGGCCGACATCATTTCCGGCACCTCCATCGGTGCGCTGGTCGGCGGCTGCCACGCGGCGGGCAAGCTCGACCCGCTGGAGGACTTCGCCCGCTCGCTGACGCGGCGGCGCATGCTGAGCCTGCTCGATCTCCGCTTCCGCTCCTCCGGCCTCATCGGCGACACCAAGCTCGCCGAACTGATGCGCGAACACCTCGCCGATCTCCGCGTCGAGGAACTGCCGCGCACTTTCGTCGGCGTCGCGACCGAGCTCACCACCGGCCACGAACTCTGGCTCCACAAGGGCAATCTCATCCAGGCGATCCGCGCCTCCTATGCGCTGCCCGGCGTTTTCGCGCCCGTCGCAATGGATGGCCGCTGGCTGATCGACGGCGCGCTGGTGAACCCGGTTCCCGTCTCCGTCGCCCGCGCGCTTGGCGCCCGCGTGCTCATCGCGGTCAACCTCAACAACGACCCCTTCGACCCCGCCGCGCGCCGCCGCGCGCATGAGGCGGCGTTCCCCGGCTATCTCCACTCCTCCGCGCCCGTCATGCCGGAGGACGATCTCTTCCGCGAGCTGGAAGAGCGCATCGAGGAGAACGAGGAAGTCGAGGCCCTGCAGGAAGAAATCGCCGAAGCCGCCACGCCCGCGGACGGCGAGGCCGCCGCACCGGTCGCGCATCGCATCCGCGAGCGTCTCAAGAGCCTGCGCTGGAAACCGCAGACGCCGGAAAAGGAACTGATGCGCCGCGTCATCGGCAGCCGTCAGCGCGAACCGGGCATCGCCAGCGTCATGCTCGCCTCGTTGAACATCGTGCAGGATCGTCTCGCGCGCATGCGCATGGCAGGTGATCCGCCTGACATCATGATCGCGCCGAAGGTCGGCCATCTGAGCCTGCTCGATTTCGACCGCGCGGACGAGTTGATCCGTCTCGGCGAGGAAGCCGCCGAGGAAGCCGTTCCCCAGATCAGGGAAATCATCGAAATCGTGCGCTAGCTGGTGGCTCGTGGCGCTCGCCACTAATTTAAAATCGTCATGACCCGGCCCTCCTTTGTAATCAAGGTGGCGGGTCATCCACGCCTGCCCCGGCGAAAGCCGGGGTCTTTTCTTTGCCGATGGCAAAGACGTGGACGGCCCGAATAAATCGGGCCGTGACGTTTTCTGGTTGAAGCCTCTGCCGGCGCTCAGCCGTTGGCGATATAGAGGCGCATCGCCTCCGTCTCCATCACCGTCTCCGCGATCCGGTGCTTCACCACGTCGCCGATGGAGATGATCCCGGCAAGCTCGCCATCCTCGATCACCGGCAGGTGGCGGAAGCGGCCCATCGTCATCGAATCCATGAGTTCGTCGACCGAGTCGTTGAGGCTGCAGGTCACGACCCGCGAGGTCATGACGTCCCGCACCGGCGCTGTCAGTGCCTCGCCGCCGTTCCGCGCCACGGCCTTCACGATGTCGCGCTCGGAAACGATGCCGAGCACCTTGCGGTCCTGCATCACGACCACGGCGCCGATGCGCCTTTCGCTGAGCAGCGTCGCAACCTCGCCCAGCGTGACGGTGGGGTTCACCGTCGCCACATCGGAGCCTTTGGCCTTCAGTATCGTGGCAACATTCATGGCGTCTCCTCCAGTGTCCGGCCGAAATCCAAAACCCAAAGAAACCGGCCCCGCCGCAGCGGCCTCCCCAAACCGCACGGGCCACCGCCCGCATGAAATGATGCGACATTCCGCCGCATACGACAAGGAGATACATGCAAATCGCAGGAATCTGCCCTTTCCCGGCTCACCGGCGGGTCCAGCTTTGACTTCCCCCTCGGCTGCCGGATAATCGCGGGCGCCTTGGTTGAGTCCCAATCCTCCGGTCATATTCGCGCCCCGAAAGAAGAAGCGGCTCATCCCATGTGGCAACGCGCCTATCTCCACAAGCTGAAGAGCGACCTCGATCTCTGGATCGAACGCGGCTGGGTCACGCCCGCCAATGCCGAACAGATCCTGAAATCGGCGGAGGAGCGTCCTTCCGCGCGCCGCATGCCCGCCATCCTTGCCGTTCTGGGCGCGGTGCTGATCGGCTTCGCGGTGATGAGCTTCGTCGCCGCCAACTGGAACGAGATACCGAAGCTCGCCAAACTCATCGCGATCTTCGTCGCCATGTGGGCCGCCTGGCTCGCCGCGATCCCTCTGGAGCGGCGCGGCCATCCCGCCTTCGCCCAGGCCGCGATCCTTGTCGGCCTCGGCCTTTTCGGCGGCGGCATCATGCTGATCGCGCAGATCTATCACATCGTCACCGACGATCCGGGCGGCGTGCTCGCCTGGTGCATCGCCGCGCTCGCGGCCACCTGGCTTCTGTCTTCGCGCCCCGCTCTTGCCCTTGGCATTGTTCTCGCGGTCGTCTGGACCGCCTTCGCCGTCGAGCTCGACGGCGACACGCCCCACTGGACCTTCTGGATCGTCTGGCTCGCGGGCGCGGCGCTCGCCCTTCGGCTCGCATGGCTCCCGGGCTTCCACCTCTCGCTCATATCGCTGATCGTCTGGCAGGCGATCAACGCGGAGGCGGTCTCCGACGTCCTCGCAATCGCCCCGGAACATCTTGCGGTCTTCCTGATCCTCGAAGCGCTCGCGATCTGGCTTGCCGCGATCCTGTTTTCGGCGCGCGCGCCGCGCTTCGCTTCCGCCGCCGAGGCCTACGCCATCGTCGCCGCCTTCGTGATCTTCTGGCTGCTTCAGCTCGACCCTGACAACTACGGACCGGAGCAAAGCGCGGCGTGGTCGCCCTTCGTCATCCTCGTGCCGGTGGCGCTCGTCGGCGCGCTTGCCTTCTTCAGTCTGACGCGCGGCCTTCTCGAAGCCCGTCACGGCGGCGCCATCGTGTCGATCGCCGTCTTCTCGCTCCTCTGGCTGCCGTTGCGGGGAACCGCGCCCGAACTCATCCCCTGGCTCTATGCGGCGCTCTTCCTCGCGCTCGCCGCCTGGCTCGTCTCCTACGGTACCTCGCGCGACAGCCGCTTCGCCGTCAATTTCGGCTTCGTCGCTTTCGGCGCCGAAGTTCTCTGGCTCTACTTTGAAACCCTGAACACGCTGCTCGATACCGCGCTCTTCTTCGCGCTTGGCGGCATCCTGCTGATCGTCGGCGCCGTAGTCATGGAGCGCATGCGCCGCCGCCTTGTGAAACAGGCGGAAGGAGGGGTGTCATGAACCGCTTCGCCCTCGCCGTCCTCGCACTCCTGATCGGCCAGTCGCTCTTCCTCGCCGCCATGGTCTGGGACCGCGTCTCGCTGCTCCGCTCCGATACCGTCGTCACCCTCGAAACCGCCCCCGTCGACCCGCGCGACATCTTCCGTGGCGACTACGTGATCCTGAATTACGCGATCTCGAGCCTCGCCCTCGACAATCTCGATGGCGACGACGATTTCGCATCCGGCGACGTCATCCATGTCGAGCTCGCGCCGGACGGCGACATCTGGAAGCCCGTCGCCGCATGGTCCGAACGGCCCGCGCCGAAGCCCGGCACCGCCATCATTCGCGGCCGCGTCTCCTACATTCTCGAACGCGCGCCCGTCACCGGCATTCCGGGTGCGGAGGAAGAATCGTTCCCCTGCCCCGATTGCGGCACCGCGAATGTGGACTACGGCATCGAAAGCTACTTCGTGCCCGAAGGCGAAGGCCGCGTTCTGGAAGACGAGCGCAACGCCGGCAACCTCACCATCGACGTCGCGCTGGCCGATGACGGCACCGCCGCCATCAAACAGCTCCGCCTCGACGGCGAACCCGTCTACGAAGAACCGCTGTTCTGAGTTTCCATCCAGATCACCCTCCCCCTGTGGGAGGGTCGAACGAGCGACGGCTCGTTCGGGGAGGGGTAAGCTGTCATCGTCCGGGGATTATTTATTCTTGTCAGGACAGATATCCCCGGGGCCCCTTGGCCTGTCGGCGATGTGCGCCCGGGACGCTTTTCCATGCACATCCGGATGTACGAAAATACGAAGACGTGCACTCCCGAGCACATTCTCAAGTGCTCGTGAATGCACATCGGTATGCACACGCGCCCATCATGACGTTTCAGTGACAGTCGTGTGACAGTCGCCGCGATTTATCCCCGTTTGGAACTTTTCAGGCCGCGCCGCGCCAGTTCCCGTGGAAGCCGAAAGGCACCCGCGAGGGCAGTTCGACACGCGCGACCGGCCCCTTCGAAATATCGTCCGTATCGAGAACGATGAAGTCGCTGAGATTGCGGGCGCTGTCGTAAACGAGCGAGACGAGATAGCCGTCGCCCTCCGCCGCATCCGTCTTTCGGGGGACGAAAACGGGCTCATGCACATACCGCCCCTTGCCCGGTTCCCAGGCCCTGCGCTTGCCGGTCTCGAGATCGATATGGACAAGCGTGTCGTAGGACGAGCCCTTCTGCTCCTTCGGCCGGTTCATCGCGGCGTAGTAGCCATGCCGGTAGCCGTGGCCCGCGAAGCGTTCATCGAAACGCGGGAACTCGCCGCCGAGATCGGTCAGTTGCGTTTCCGTGTACGTATCGGAATTGCCGTCGAGATCGAAGGTCCAGCGCACCAGCATTCCCTGCTCGTCGGCAAGGTCCGTCGGCGCTTTCTTGCCGTCCGCATCGGGGAACAGCGGCACGCGGCTGTATTTCATCACATCCGCATGAACCCGCGTCCGCCCGCCCTCGTGAGACGTCCAGGCATTCATCGGGTGATAGACATAGCAGGGATCGCCCTTGAACCAGCGAACCGTATCGACGCTCGCATCGCGCGCCATGATGCCGATATGCGTCCCGGCATCCGGGTCCCACGCGATCGTCGGCCCGCCCTTCATGATCCGCTCCACATCGATCGTCGCCGGAAAGATCGGGAAGATCACATGCTCGTCGGTGACGATGAAGTCATGCACCATGCTAGCATAGGGCGCCTTGAACATCTCGGTGCGCGTGAGCTTCCCGTTGCGGTCGACCACCTGGTAGGAGATGTCGGGCGTGCCCGGACCCGCCGCCATGTAACCGAAGAAATGCATCTCGCCCGTGCGCGGATCGAATTTCGGATGCGCGGTCATCGGCCCTTCATACTTGCCCTCGAAGGTCCACGACCCGTCCGTCGTCAGCGTGTCGCCATCCATCGCGACCGGCGAATTGCCCTCGTCGAGCGCCAGCAGCTTGCCTGCATGCCAGACCACATTCGTGTTCGCGACATTGCGCTTCACATTCTCCGCGCCCGCGACCGGCGCTTCGCCGAAACCCGTCGGTACCAACCGCTCATGCGCCTCGCGCTGCGCCTCGTATTGCTCGGTGCGCACCCAGCGGTTGCGGTAGCTCGCCCTGCCGCCTTCCACATGGATCGCGTGAATCATGCCTTCGCCGAGAAACCAGTGATGCTTGTTGCCGAGCGGCGGAAACATCGGGTTCGGTCCGTTGCGGTAAAGCGTGCCTCCAAGCTCCGACGGCAGCTCCCCCTCGCTCACGATGAGGTCGGGCGCATCGCATTCCGCCATCACCGGCGCGAAGTTTTCCGTCAGAAACGGATTGTCGGGAAAGGGTTTCGACATGGCCTGCATTCCTCCCTGGAGTTACCGCCATCCTGCCTTGGACACAGAAAATAACACTGTTATATTTCTTATAGATATCGCTGGACACACCGTCAAGCCTGTTCGATAGAGGGCGCATGAGTACACCGGACAAGGAGAGCGCGGCGGATGCGCGGCGCCACGCGCAGCGCGAGGCGCTGCTCGACGCCGCGAGCGAAATGCTCGTGCATGGCGGCCCCGATGCCATCTCGCTCAGGAAGCTCGCCGCCCGTGTCGGCGCGTCCACGATGGCGGTCTACACGGCCTTCGGCGGCAAGGACGGCCTGATCGCCGCGCTCTTCGAGGAAGCCTTCGACCGCCTTGCCGCCGCCGAGCGGGCCGCGCCGAAGCATGATGAGCCGCTGCTCTGGCTCGGCGAACTCGCCCGCGCCTATCGCGGCTTCGCGCTGAAGAACCCGTCCTACTATTCGCTGATGATCAGCGCGACCCTGCCGATCCCGGCTGCGCTCCGCCACGGCGAGGCGGCGGAAACGGCGGCGCGCGGCGTCTCGCAGCACGCCTCCTACGAGATCATGCGCAGCGCCGTCGAAGCCTGTGTCGCAGAGGGAAGTTTTCCGGACGATATCGAACCGGACGAGTTGGCGGGGGCGCTATGGGCCGCCGTTCACGGGCATTGCAGCCTCGAACTGGCGGGCTTTCACGCAAGCCCCGAAGCCGCGGAGAAACGCTTCAACATGACGACCGAAGCGATCCTGCGCGGCCTTCTGACACCGAAGGGGCTCAAGAAACTCGAAAGCTTCAGTCGGGGTTCGTGACCGACGGAAAGCGTCCGAGCGGGAACGGTTTGTCCTCGCGCGCAAAGATCACGAAGGCGAGGCATTCCCACACATACTGGATGAGGTTGCGGCTGAACGAACGCAACTCCTCGTTCTTGTTGCCCGTGATGAGCACCACCACGAACTGCAGCGCGCCGAGAAAGATCGCAACGGAAAAGGCGATATTGCCGAGAAACCAGTACGCGATCATGTAGAGAAAGCGGATCCACAGCTCCTTGCGTCCGGACGATGCATCGTCGCCGTATCCGGTCTGCGCGTCGTCCGGTCCGGCACTGGAACCCGCCGATGTGTCGCTCATGGATTTCCTCCTGAAAAGGGCCTCAGGCCAAAGGGCCTTTTCTCTATGTGGTTTACGGCCGCGAGATTTCAATGAGCATGGCCGTCCGCGCAGCGCTCACTCGTGCGGTTCCTCGCCCAGCCACTCGCCGTAACCGACATTGCCGGGCCCGCCGGAAGGTGACCAGCGCGGCGGATCGAACAGGCCGAAGATCAGCAGCCCCATCAGGAAGCCGCCGAGATGCGCCTCCCAGGCGACTTGCGCGGTCACCCCGAGCGCACCGCTGAGCGCCGTCGCGCCGAACAGGAAATTGAGGCCGATCCAGACGCCGACGAAGATCAGCGTCCGCCGGTCGCTGAGCGCCGCGGCGATGCTCGCGCGCCGCCGTGGCGCCGCCGCGCAACCCCCCCGGCCCCGCCCCCCCACCGCGCCCACCGCGCCCACCGCCCCGCCCCCCCCGCCCCCCCACGCGCCCCACCACACCCCACCACCCGCCGCACCCC
>CAJXOU010000135.1 GCA_913057645.1 uncultured Rhodobiaceae bacterium
TCGTATCGTCTACGCGTAAGTCCGTCGGCAGCGTCAGATAGGTATAAGAGACAGTCCGCAGATGGTGCTTTCGGATATCGTACCTCAATAGCAATTTCATCGGTCTCGTGTACGTCAACCATTTCCATTAGAGCTCGTGACTTTCCAACAGAGGTGAGTTCCGCGTAGAGGTCAACTGCGATGATTGAGTAATCGTGTATGAAGTTGAGCATTCCGATCTTCGGAAGAGACAGTCTGAGCGCAACAATGTTCCGTTTGTCTCTGGCGACATTCTCCTCGAACTTGCGGGCCCAGAAGTCAGGCCTTGTCGCGGGCGTGGTCGTGAAGCGGCATCCGCTGTGTCTGTGCCAGAAGCAACCATGCACGAAGATCACAGCTCCGTATCCGGGAAAGACAAGATCGGGCCTGCCTGGAAGGCCCTTGCCGTGAAGCCGGTACCTGAAGCCCATCCGATGCAGGTGCCGCCGCAGCTCAAGTTCGGGTTTCGTGTCCTTGCCACGAATCCCCGACATCATGCGGGACCGGGTTGCGGCGTCGACCACATCGGCCATTGCTATTCCTTCTGGTTCCCGGCTTCGATCCTGGTATGTTCCCGAAGGAACAGGATGCGAGTCTCGAACCGATGGCAAGACGATTCAAGGTAGTCGACCTCTTCGCTGGTCCCGGGGGGCTGGCCGAAGGTTTCTCGGCACTGCGTGACAAACAAGGCAAACGAATATTCGACGTCGCCCTTTCCATCGAGAAGGAGCCATCGGCCTTTGCCACTCTCCGGCTTCGAAGTTTCGTCAGGCAGTTCGATGGAAAGCTTCCGAGGGCGTATTACGACTACATATCCGGAGATATCGAGAAGGAAGAACTGATCCGGCAATATCCGGAAGAATGGGCTGCGGCCGAACAAGAAACGATGATGCTCGAACTGGGAACCGACGAGGCGGCAACAGCGCTCGACCCGGTTCTCGACAGGATAAGGAAAGAGGCCGGCGGCGAGACCATTCTCATTGGAGGCCCGCCCTGCCAGGCTTATTCGCTCGTCGGCCGGGCGCGAAATCGCGGCATTGCCGACTATGACGCCACAAAGGACACGCGGCATTTTCTGTACAAGGAGTATATCCGCATCATCGACCGGCTGAACCCGGTTGCCTTCGTGATGGAAAACGTGAAAGGGATGCTGTCATCCCGTGTGGCGGAGGTTGGCATCTTCGACCAGATTCTCAGCGATCTGGAGACCTCCGGTGAGCAAGGCTATGTGCTTGTGCCTCTGGTATCCGCGCCGAAGGGCGCTCATGGGGGCTACGTCATCCGCTGCGAGGAATACGGCATTCCGCAGAACAGACACCGAGTCATTCTTCTCGGCATACGAACGGACAGGGCCCAAGCGGTCCAGAACCGGATTGCTGCACATCACACTCTGGTACCAGAGCTTCAACAGACGACTGTTGCAGGTGCCCTTTCGAAGATGCCGAAGCTGCGAAGCGGCCTGAGCAAGTCTGCAGACGGCGCAGAGGCATGGAAGAAGGCCGCCATCGCCGCCTTCAGAGCGGCCGCCAGAGCTGCAAGGGAAGCAGGCGCCGCACCGGAGCTGATCTCGCGGCTCGGGGAACACGCGAGAACATTGCTGGCCGCAAAGCAACCCCCTCCCCGTGCGAGCACCCGCATCTCCCGGGTTCCGGATGAACGGTTGAGAGAGTGGATCGAGGACCCGAAGCTCAAATCGCTTCCGAACCACGCAACACGCGGGCACATGGAAAGCGATCTCGCACGTTATGCGTTCTCGGCGACCTTCGCGGAACTGTTTCACAGGTCACCCAAGGCGTCGGAGTACCCGGAGGGGCTGGCGCCCGCGCACGAGAACTGGGCCTCCGGGAAATTTGCCGACCGCTTCCGGGTTCAGCGCTGGGATGCACCTTCAAGCACCATCACCAGTCATATTTCAAAGGACGGCCACTACTTCATTCATCCCGACCCCCTGCAATGCCGAAGTCTTACCGTTCGTGAAGCAGCCCGCCTCCAGACATTTCCGGACAATTATTTCTTCGAAGGCAACAGGACGCAGCAATATGTGCAGGCCGGAAACGCCGTTCCCCCGCTTCTGGCCTATAAAATATCCTTTATAGTCAATGATTTAATAGCAAATTAGCCAGTCCGAAGGGCGTACTTTCGTTACACAAATCGGATATATTCCAAAAATATTACGCAAAAGGTTGATAAACCGAATTTCTCCTCATACATTTCAAGCATTCCAGGAATGTTGGAGAAAAGAATGCGGAACAAGAGGCAAAAGTTTGTGGAGCTTGCAGAGGCAAGGGTCAACAAGGCCCTCAAGGATCTGCAATTGATCGGAAATCTTTCGAACAGATCAGCCTATGAGTTTACGGAGGCGGATATCCGTAAGATATTCAGTGCACTGCAGAAGAGCCTGGATACGGCGAAAGGCAGGTTCTCGAAAGAGAACGAGAATGCAGGGGGGGATTTCAGGCTGTGACAGCGCAATCCTGGAGCTGGATCTGGCCTAGCGTCGGAGCGACGCCAATCCATCAGGGCCTGGATTCGGAGATGTTCGACCGAACGGACTACCCGTACTCCGAGACCTTTGTTCGGGAGGCCATACAGAACAGTCTAGATGCAAGGCTCGACCAGTCGAAGCCTGTCATCATGAACTTCACCTTTCACTCGGATGGAATCGGACCACGTCGCCCGTTCCTAGAGCAGGTGATGGACCACCGCAAAAAAGCCGGTCTCGAGATTCCGCGAGAATGGAAGGCCGGCAATGTTCGTTGGCTTGTGGTCGAGGATTTCAACTCGAAGGGGTTGGGCGGCAGCCTGAGCAGCCGCGTGAGTGATTTCTGGCACTACTGGCTCAACTTCGGCCTGTCCAACAAGGATGGATCAGGTCGAGGTGGCCGCGGAATCGGCAGAGTGACGTTCCTGATTGCTTCTCGTCTGCAGAGCGTTATCGGATATACGCGGCGAGCATCGGACGGCTCAAGCGCCATCTGCGGCATGGCTGTTCTACGAGCGCTGGAAGACGGACATGATCTCAAATCCACACATGCCTATCTGGCTGAGTCGGAGGCCGGCAACATCTACAAGCTTCATGACTCGACCGAGTTTCAGAACCGCACACGAAGCGCCTTTGCATTCAACGGATATGACGGCGAGTACCAGAGCGGACTCAGCCTTGCGATCCTCTATCCGCACGCCGAGTTGAAAGCCAGCGGTATCCTTGCGGCTGCAATCGAGAACTTCGCTCCGGCCATAATGAACGGGACCCTCGTTCTGAACGTTGACGATCGCGTGCTGGATGACTCAACCATCGACATGATCGCGCTTGAAGTTGCCGAACAGCTGAACGACGAGGCCATCAAGAGCGATGCAGCAAGGTATCTCAACCTGGTCCGCCGTGCTCAGACGAAGGACTCACCGCATACAATCAATCTACCGAACGCTCAGAGTAGCGATTTCGAGCCTCTGAGAAATTCGTCCAACGTCAAGGCGCTGCAGAAGAGGATCGCCAATGAACAGGACGTGATTCTTGAAGTCGTATTTCCACTTGTCCGCAAGGGAATCTCGAAGAGCGTATCCGTCCGGGCGGCAGTAGGTCCCACCACCTCCGGAAAAAAACCAATCGATCGCCTGTTTCGGGAAGGGATGAGCCTACCGGATGTCAGAGCCAAGAATCCCGGCGAACTGGATCTCGTCATGCTGGTCGACGAAGGTGACCTGGCTGTCTATCTCAACTTCTGCGAGGGAAAAGCTCATCTTGATCTGCTTGAATCGAAGGACGTAAAGCAGAAACTGGAGGAACACGGGTTTGACGGGCCACGCGCAAAGCGGCTTCTCAAGAATCTGCCAGCCGAACTCAGACTGCTTCTCACCCCGGACGTAACAGCCCCAGATTCCCACGTCTTCGACACCTACTTCTCTAAGCCCTCGGATAAGCCGGGCAAAAAGAAAAAGCCGAGCAAACCCGATGCTCCGCCCGAACCTCCACCACCACCGAGACCTCCTCTGTTCAGGGTACAGACTCTTGAAGATGGCCTGCGGATCAAAGCCAATCCCGACTACGACGACTGGCCGGCAAACGTGACAGTCACGCTTGCCTATGCCGACGGTACGCGTCGCCCTTCCTGGAGCCATTTCGATTTCACGGTCGAAAGCCTCACCGTCAACCACACCGGCTGTGACCTGACGGCAGAGAACAACAAGGTTAAAGCTCTAGGCTGCGGCCCGGACACCGAGATCGTGATTACCGGCTTCGATACGAACCGGGAGCTTGATACCAATATAAGGCCTTGGAAGAATGCGTAAGAGGATCAGACTGACAGGCCGTAGGCAACTTCCCCGATCGTGCGTCGCAACAAAAGTCATCGAGGTTGGAGACAAGAAGCTTGTCGCCCTGACGATAGCGGACCACAGGACATTCGATAAGTTGCCGGAAACAGCCCGCATCAAGCTTCGTCTGATTGAGAACAAAGTCGCTGAAACGTTGGAATTTGGCACTCTTGGCGACATGAAGACGACTGCGGAATTGCAGAATGGTTGGTACTCCGCCCCATCCTGCCAATTGCGCGTTGTGGCCAGCGATGGCAAGCGAAGAGGAATTCTTCTTGGCAGCACAGATGAATGGACTCTACGTACTGGCGGCGGAGACGAGGGAGACACGGCGAGCGAGGGTATCCTCTACTTCCTAACATCCGACATCGGTACACGCAGTTGGAGACTCGATATCCGCGAGAACGACTACCCGATTGTCTACATAGACAAGAGAATTCCTGACTCTCGCACATGGGTCCGAAATGATCCGGTCTTCGTGAGCTGTGTACTGCCTGCCATCGTCCGCGAAGTGTTTGAGGACATTCTGGTTGCCGATACCCCGCCTGAGCAAGTATGGGCAAGAGACTGGCTAAACTGGGCCGATACGCTGATGCCCGGCAAAGCTCCGCCGTGGACTGAAGGTCGCGTGCACAAGCAGCTCTGGCTCGCCGATCTACTGGATACATTCTGTCAAAGACACGGCATGCTGGAGTTGTTGGTCGGAAGCCTTAAGCAGGGGGTAGCAGAATGAGCACATACCCTTTTCTGTATGAGTTCAACGCTGCGGGGCTGGATGCATTCGAGAGAGTCTTCACCGGCCAGATTGATGACTCCGCGGTCGATCCGGTAGACCCTGCGCTGGCTTCCCGCGTTGAGGGCACCAAACCTTTTACACTAGCTGAATTTCCGACGGCCAAGTCGATGGCTGAGTCGGTGCTTGCCTCCCTGGGCTCCGCGAACCTTTTCGACCTCCTGCCCAACACCGGTATTTGGGCATGGTTGACTTTCGTATTGCGCGACCAACTCTTCAAGAAGGATGGCGAGGGTATCTGGAAAGTCGGCGAAATCCATCGTTGGTATCCAAGCAATCCAAATGACTGGCAGAAAGGCCAGCGTCATCTGGTGCGGATGCCAGTCCTGCTTTTGAAATCGCTGGGTGATACCGCTGATCACCTGCTTTCCAGCGCCCCTTCCGTTCTCCCTGAAATCCGTGAACAGCTAACGAGCCAACAGGATATGTTCAACCCGTCCTTCCAACAGGTTGCCCGCGCGCTTTATTTTGACGATGCTGCAGGCACGCTCAAGCGTGGCGCTGGCGGTAAGAGTGGCGGCACACCACGCAGGCTAGCCAAGGTCCGCCAACAGCTTGATGTAACCTGGGACCTGGAAGACCTTGATCCCACAAAAATAATTGAAACGCTGCCCGCCGAGTTTTCACGCTTCAAACCCGAGCCATTTCAATGACTGAAGCTTACCTTCTGGCACAGGATGCAATGAGCAAATTGCGTTCCGCCATCTATATTTTATTGAACGATGCGCCGCAAAGCGGGCTCCGAAACGCAGAAGTCGGACGTTCGCTCGGTATCTATTCAGGCCATGTCGGTCACGAAGGTCACATCTCCCGAACCATCCTTTCTCTTATGGAAGCCGAGGGCGTTGTCGAGCAGGACAGTGAAACGAAAGCATGGCGCTTGAGAACCCAGCCAAAGCCGGATGAAATCCTAGACTGACCTCCCCGCCGCATGTCCCGACGCCCAGGCCCACTGGAAGTTGAAGCCGCCGAGGTGGCCGGTGACGTCGAGGACTTCGCCGATGAAGTAGAGGCCGGGGTGGTCGCGGGCTTCCATTGTCTTTGACGAAAGATGTTTCGTGTCGACGCCCCCTGCCGTGACTTCCGCCGTGCGGAAGCCTTCTGTGCCGGAGGGTTTGACGCGCCAGTCGTTGACCTGCGAGCCAAGCGCGCGCAGGCGCTTGTCGGACAGGTCCGCGAGGCGGCCTTCGATTTCCGTCATCTCGCAGAGGCGTTCGGCGAGGCTTTTCGGGAGGAGGCGCGCGAGGGCCGTTGCCACGTCCTGTTTCGGCTGGGCGGCGCGGGCGTCGCGCAGTTCGGCGAAGACGTCGTGGCCCGGCGCCATGTTCACCGCGATTTCGTCGCCCTCGCGCCAGTATGACGAGATCTGCAGGATGGCAGGGCCGGAAAGGCCGCGATGGGTGAAGAGCAGCGCCTCGGCGAAGCGCGTCCTGCCGCATGAGACTTCCGCATCGACCGCGACGCCGGAGAGGCCGTCGAGGCGTTCGCGCAGCTCCGGACCGAAGGTGAAGGGGACGAGGGCCGGCCGCGCCGGCACCACGGAAAGCCCGAACTGGCGCGCGAGGTCGTAGCCGAAGCCGGACGCGCCCATTTTCGGGATCGACTTGCCGCCCGTCGCCACGACGAGGGCGGCGGCTTCGCGACGCCCGCGCGAGGTTTCGAGGGTGAAGCCCCCTTCCCGCTTCGCGACCGATTCTACTTCCGTTTCGAGTTCGATCACGACGCCGGCCTGGCGGCATTCGTCGAGCAGCATGTCGATGATCTGCTGCGAGGAGCCGTCGCAGAAGAGCTGCCCGAGCGTCTTTTCGTGCCAGGCGATGCCGTGGGCTTCGACCAGCGCGATGAAGTCACGCGGCGTGTAGCCCGCGAGCGCGGAGATGCAGAAGCGCGGGTTTTCCGAGAGGAAGTTTTTCGGCGTCGTGTGGATGTTGGTGAAGTTGCAGCGGCCGCCGCCGGAGATGCGGATTTTCTCGCCGGGCTTTGCGCCATGATCGATGACGAGGACGCGGCGCCCTCGCCTGCCCGCCGTCAGGGCGCAGAAGAGGCCGGCGCCGCCCGCGCCGAGGATGATGGCGTCGTATGTGGGGGGAGAGGTGATGGCGGGCTCCGGGGCGTGGGGGAGTGGCGGGAGAAGGCATAGCACGTTCGCGCCCCCGCCCCGAACGAGCTTCGCTCGTTCGACCCTCCCCCCGGGGAGGGTGGGCCGAGAGGGTGCTGTC
>CAJXOU010000136.1 GCA_913057645.1 uncultured Rhodobiaceae bacterium
ACCTGGGTACGTATTAGTGAGATGATTGACGGAAGATTCCATCTGAGACACGAGGACGTTGCCAGGCGAGGGCGGGGAACTTCATTGTTCTTGTGCTTCTTCTCGACACCGCATGGAATCGTCAGGTGTGGTGAGAAGTTTGTTGTTGTTGAAGCGGTGGGGGCAGAGAGGCAGAGGTTCAAAGGGGCAGAGCGAAAAGGAGTGGTTAGCGGTTGTGGCTGGCGAGGTCGAGGACGATGGGGGAAATGAGTGCGGTCCAGCCGGTTTGGTGGCTGGCGCCGAGTCCTCGGCCGGTGTCGGCGTGGCCAGCGCGCTGGCCGCCCTGCTGCTGACCCGCGCCGGTGCCGGCGACGCCGCCGGAGCTCGCCGCCGCGGCCGCCGCGCCGCACTCGCCGCCGGCGGCGACGGACTCCGAGCCCGTGCTCATCAGCGGCAGGAGCGCGCCGAGGCCGCCCGTGAGCGCCACGCCGCCGACGGCGGTGGCGACGCCCGTGACGACGCCCGTCCTGTCGAGACCGGCCGTGGGCGAGGTGAGCGGACCCGAAAGCCGCACCGGGAAGGCGAGGCTCACGAGACTGGCTTCCTTGGGCTTCGGCTTGAACAGAAGATCGATCCGCTCCGCACCCAGATTGACCGTACCGGAGCCCGTGGTGATGAGACTGTCGGTTTCGAGCGCCAGCGCGGAGGCCGTGCCGACGCCGCCCGAGAAATCGAAGCGGGAGATGGCGCAGACGAGCTGCGCCGTGTCGCCGCTCTCTCCATTGGGGATCAGCACGTTGACGAGGTCGTCCGAGACGATGGCGAAGGCGCGCGAGTTGATCGTGCCCTTGCCGATGACGAGATTGGTCTGGCCGCCGAGGGACGAGGCGATCGCATGGAGCGACTTGCCCTGCCCGTTGAGCTTCGCACCGAAATCGGCCCGCGCGTTCAGCATGGTGGAGAGATCGAGATCGGCGAGGAGTTTCCCGAGATCGAAATTCGACGCGTTCGCATCGATGCCGAGGCTACCCTTCGCACCGTCGGCATTGAGGGCGAGCTTGATCGGCGTGCCGCGATACGCCGCCGTGAGCGGCGCGGTGAGCTTGCCGCTGTCGATCTTCACCGGCAGCTTGAGCGAAGTGAGCGTGAGCTTGCCGTAGCGCAATTCATCGAGCGTGAGCGAAAGGTCCGCATCCGCGACCGTGAGCGCATCGAGCGGCAGCGGGTCCTTGCTGAAAAGCGGACCATCGCTTCCGCCACCGCCATCGCCCTTGAGGTAGGGCGTGACGTCGAAGGCGGGACTGGTGAGTGCGCCGGTGAGCTTCGGCTTCGCGCGCATGTCGAGCATGAGGTCGCCGCCGATACTGGTGCCGGCCACGGTGAGCGAGGCGTTGTTGAGCGAGGCCTGTTCCGCGCCGCCTTCAACATCGGCGGAGAACGAAACCGGCGAGCCGTTCACTTCACCCTCGATCACCGCATGGTAACCGCCACCCTGCGAGGCGAGCGAAACCTCGTCGAAGGCCGCTTCCGATACCTGGCCGGTCTCGCCGTCGCGATAGGCGAGACGGAAGTCGGAGACATTGAGCTCCGGCAGACCGGCAAGCGACATGCCGCCGCCCGCATCTTCTTCCGGCGCGGCGGGCGCGGCTTCCGCGTCGCCGAATTCCCAGTTGCCTCGGCCCTTGCGGTCGGTTTCGAGGAAGATGTCCGCACCCTCGATGGTGACGCTGCGGACATCGACCTGGCTCGACAGGAGCGGCACCAGCGCGACCTGGAGCGCGAGCCTTTCCGCCGTGAGCATCTGCGGCTTCGTGCCCCAGTCGGCATTGGAGAAGCTGACCTTCTCGGCAACGACCGTCGGCACCAGCGAAAAGCCGATATGGAGCGGACCCTCGATCTTCAGGGTACGGCCTGTTGCCTCCTTCGCGGCGGTTTCGATCTGCGGCGCGAAGCGGCCGAGATCGACGAAGGTGAGCGCATAAAGCCCGCCCGCGAGCAGCACGGCGACAATGACGATGAAGCGAAGAAATTTTCCCATGGGTCTCATGCCCCTCCGGCGGCGGCCTGGCTGTTCCGTTTTACGGGCCATGTCGCATCGAGCGCGGGAGCAAGGCCGGCAAACGACCCGAGCACCAGACGGGCTCCCGCAGCCTGCAGCATGGCAGGCGCATGATAGCCCCAATCGACGCCGAACGCATGGGCCCCGGCGGCGCAGGCCATCTCCATGTCGTAGCTCGTGTCGCCGATGAGCACCGTATCGGCCGGGACGGCGCCGGTCGCGTTCATGGCGCGGCGCAGCATTTCGGGATGGGGCTTGGAGGGCGCATCATCCGCCGTCTGCAGCGTCACGAAATAGTCGCGAAGGCCATGGGTTTCGAGGGCATGGGCGAGACCGCGCTGCGACTTGCCGGTGGCGATGCCGAGCACGGTATCGTCGCGGGCGGCGAGCGCATCCAGCGCCTCGCGAACGCCCGGGAAGAGCGGTTCGACCAGATCCTTCCGCCTGCGGAGCTCGAAGAAGGCGCCCTTGTAGCTCTCGGTGACGCGGGCGCGCAGCGCGGCATCGACATCCGGCACGAGCGCATGGATCGCCTCGGCAAGCGACAACCCGACGATGGACAGCACTTTCTCGCGCGGCAGGTTCTCGAGGCCATGCGCGTCGAAGGCATGGTTCATCGCCGCGACGATCATGTGCTGACTGTCGATCAGCGTGCCGTCGCAATCGAAAACGACGAGGCGGAGGGGAGAGGTCATTCTTCCAGCCCCGCGAAGGCGTCCTTCGCGTCGCGCTCGTCGAAGCCCAGAAGCTTCCAGCTTGCCTTCATGTGCGGCGGCAGTTCCGCTTCGAGGAAGAGGCGGCCGCCATCGGGATGCGCGATGTCGAGGGAGCGCGCGTGGAGATGAAGCTGGCGCGGGATTTCGCCGCCCGGATGCGCGTTGACGCCGCCATATTTGCCGTCGCCGACGATCGGCGTCTCGATGGCCGCCGCATGAACGCGGATCTGATGCGTGCGGCCTGTGAGCGGCATGAAGGCGACCCAGGCGAGCTTGTGCGCGGCCATGGCGACGGTCGAGAAATGCGTGGAGGCGTCGCGCGCGCCCTCATCGCCCTTCTTCGCCGCAAACACCCGTTCGGCGCGGGGTCCGCCCTCCTTGGTGAGCCAGAGATCGATCGTGCCCTGGCGCGGCACCGGCACGCCGACGACAAGCGCCCAGTAGATCTTGCGCGCATCCTTCTGCTTGAACGCTTTCGCGAGCGCGGCGGCGGCTTTCGCCGTACGCGCGAGGACGAGAACGCCGGAGGTGTCGCGGTCGAGCCGGTGTACGAGGCGCGGACGCTCCTTGGCCTCGAAGGTGAGCGCATCGAGCATGCCGTCGAGATGACGCTCGGTCTTGGTACCGCCCTGCACGGCGAGACCGGCGGGCTTGTTCAGCACGAGGACGGACTTGTCCTTGTGGATGACGAGGGAGCGGACGAACTCGGCGTCCCTGTCGCTGACGGCACGCGCCACCTTCGGCGCGGGCTTCGCGGTCTCCTCGCCGAGCGGCGGCACGCGAACCGTCTGCCCGGTTTCGAGGCGCGCATTCGCCTTCGCCCGCGCGCCATCGACGCGGACCTGACCGGTGCGCAGCAGCTTTTCGAGGCGGCCATGCGTCAGCATCGGGAAGCGCCGCTTGAACCAGCGGTCGAGCCTGAGCCCGTCTTCCTCGTCGGTGACACCGATCTGCGTAACTTCATTCATGCGGGAAACATCATTCTCATGAGGAGAAGGCCGGCGAACAGCGCGGCGAGGCCGAGCGCGACTGAGCCGCCCATATAGGCGAGCGCAAGACCCGTGTCGCCGCGCTCGATCATGTTCATCGCATCGAGCGAGAACGCCGAGAAGGTTGTGAAGCCGCCGAGAACACCCGTGGTGACGAAGCTGCGCACTTCGGGCGTCAGATCGAGCTTCAGCGCGAAGAGACCGACGGCCAGGCCCATGAGCAGGGAGCCGATGACGTTGACCCCGAACGTGCCCCAGGGAAAGTTCGGCCCGAAGAGACGCAGCATCTGCAGGTTGAAGAGATGCCGCGCGCCCGCGCCGATGGCGCCGCCGGCGGCAACCGCGAGAAGTGTGTTCATGCGTCCCTCTCTTCTCTCAGCTTGCGCCAATAGGCGAGCCGCTTGCCGATCTCGCGCTCGAAGCCGCGTTCAACCGGCGAATAGAATTCCTGCCGGCCGACTTCCTCCGGGAAATAGTCCTGACCGGAAAAGGCCTGCGGCGCGTCATGGTCGTATTCGTAGCCCGCGCCATAACCAAGCTCTTTCATGAGCTTTGTCGGCGCGTTGAGAATATGCGCGGGCGGCGCGACGGAGCCGGTGTCGCGCGCCGAACGCTTCGCGGCGCCGAAGGCGGCATAGGAGGCATTCGATTTCGGCGCGGTGGCGAGATAGATCGTCGCCTGCGCAAGCGCAAGCTCGCCTTCCGGGGCCCCAAGAAAATCGAACACATCCTTCGCCGCGAGCGCCTGATGCACGGCTTCAGGGTCCGCGAGGCCGACATCCTCGATTGCCGCACGGACGAGACGGCGCGCGATATAGAGGGGCTCCTCGCCGCCCACCAGCATGCGCGCGAGCCAGTAGAGCGCGGCGTCGCAATCCGAACCCCGGATCGACTTGTGGAGCGCACTGACGAGATTGTAGTGCCCTTCCCGCCCCTTGTCGTAGAGAGGCGCGCGGCGCTGCACGGCGGCGATGAGCGCGGCGGTGTCGAGCGGCTCCGGCGGGCTGAGCGCGTGAACCTCTTCCGCGAGGTTGAGCGCATAGCGCCCGTCGCCATCCGCCATCGCGCGGAGCGAGGCGCGGGCATCGTCCGTCAGCGGCAGGGGCTCGCCGTAATGGGCCTCAGCGCGGGCCAGCAACTCTTCGCGCGCCGCATCGTCCAGCCGGTTCAGCACCATGACCTGCGCCCGCGAGAGCAGCGCCGCATTCAGTTCGAAGGACGGGTTCTCTGTGGTGGCGCCGACCAGCGTCACCGTGCCGTCCTCCATGACCGGCAGGAAACTGTCCTGCTGCGCGCGGTTGAAACGGTGGATCTCGTCCACGAAGAGCAGCGTGCCCTTGCCGGTCTGGCGGCGGCCGCGCGCGGCCTCGAAAATCTTCTTGAGGTCGGCGACGCCGGAAAAGATCGCCGACATGGGCTCGAAATGGAGGCCCACCTTGTCGGCGAGGAGCCGGGCGATGGTGGTCTTGCCGGTGCCGGGCGGGCCCCAGAAGACAACCGAAGAGAGATGCCCCTGCGCGAGCATGCGCCCCAGCGGCCCCTTCGGCCCGATCAGATGCTCCTGCCCGACAACCTCTTCGAGCACCTTCGGACGCAGCCGGTCCGCAAGGGGGCGCGGGGCTCCCTCGTCCATGCCGGCGGCTTCGAAAAGACTGCTCATGGCCGGGTGTTTAGCACGTTTCCCCAGCCTTCTCATGGGCCTCCTCAGGCGCGGGCACCTACCTGCGACAATTTGCGAGCGAGAGTCAGTCACATCGCTATTGCAAACCATTCGCATGGGTGGCATCTTCTGCTCACCTGCTGGAAAACGGCAGGAAACAGGCGAAAAGCCGGGCGGGAAACAGGTCCAGATGATCGTTTGCGTGTGCAATGCCAAGAACTGCCGGACCGTCCGTGAGGTCGTGGCCCAGGGCCCGCATATCGACACGCCTGCCGCCGCGCACCGCGCCATGGGCTGCAAGCCGCAATGCGGCCGCTGCCTCCCCGCCATCGCCGGCCTGATCGAGGAAGCCCGCGCCGAGAACGTTCTCGTGACCGCCATGGCCGCCGCCGACTGACAGCGCCAGCGCGCAGTCGAGAAATACTCTCAAAAGCATTTGCAACTATTTGTTTTTGCTGCATTTTTTCGAAATGCGGGTTTGACGCCGAATGTCATCGGCCTACTCTTGTGCAACGAGTCGGTTGAAGAGAGGTCCAACATGCGCGGCGACGCCAAGGTCATCGAATATCTGAACAAGGCCCTGAAGATGGAGCTGACCGCCATCAATCAGTATTTCCTGCATGCCCGCATGTTCAGGAACTGGGGGCTGAAGCGGCTGGGCGAGGTCGAGTATCACGAATCGATCGACGAGATGAAGCATGCCGACAAGCTGATCGAGCGCATCCTGTTCCTGGAGGGCCTGCCGAACCTGCAGGACCTCGACAAGCTGCTGATCGGCGAGACAGCCGTCGAATGCATGGAATGCGACCTGAAGCTCGAATATGCGGGCCACGCCTTCTACAAGGACGCCATCGCCTATTGCGAACAGGCGCGCGATTACGTCAGCCGTGAAATCTTCGAGCGCATCCTGGAGGACGAGGAAGAGCATATCGACTTCCTCGAAACGCAGCTCGAGCTGGTGAAGACCGTCGGGCTGGAGAATTATCTGCAGTCGCAGATGGGCGAGCAGGAAGCGTCGTAAGACGCCCCTCTTCTCCACCCTCCCCTTGAGGGAGGGTGGAAGATGGAGTAGTTAGCCCCCCACCGTCGCCGAGAAGACACGGTCGCCGCGCTTCACGGAAAAATCCCATTGCGGGCGGCGGGTGCCCGTGACTTTTACGAGGTCGCGGACTGTGCCGATCTTCGTCCCCGCCACTTCCACCACGATGTCGCCACGCTGGAACTGGATCTGGTTTGCGGCGGACCCGCGCTCGACCTGGGTGATGACGACGCCCTTTTCGCCGATCGTATCGAGGCCGAGCTTGTCGGCCATGGCGGGCGAGAGGTTCGCGACGGTCGCGCCGGCGAAGGGATTGCGGCCCTCGATCAGCGTTTCGTCGGCGGGCGGATCTTCTGGCGGCGCGATGAGCGCAACTTCCGTGTCGCGCCATTTGCCCTCGCGCAGATAGGTGATCTTCGCCTTGCCGCCGAGCCCCTTGGTCGCGAAGCGGTAGCGCACGGCCTGTGGATCCTCGACCTCGAAGCCGTCGACGGCGCGGATGACGTCGCCGACCTTGAGTCCGGCTTTTGCGGCGGGGCTCCCGTCATGCAGATCGCGGATGAGGCTGCCGCCCGGCCGGTCGAGCCCGAGCGATTGCGCGAGATCGGCATCGACCACCTGCAGCGCGGCGCCGAACCAGGGCCGCTTCACATGGTCGCCGTCGCGCGCGGAAGCGACCACGCTCTCGACCATATTGGACGGGATCGCAAAACCGATGCCGATGCTGCCGCCGGTCTGCGAATAGATGGCGCTGTTGATGCCGATGAGCTTGCCATCCATCGTGACGAGCGCGCCGCCCGAATTGCCGGGGTTGATGGCCGCAGCCGTCTGGATGAAGCACTGATAGTCGGAAACGCCGACATCGGTCCCTTATACACATCTCCGCGCCCACGA
>CAJXOU010000137.1 GCA_913057645.1 uncultured Rhodobiaceae bacterium
AGTGAGACGAGTCGTGCACGATAGCGTGGAGTCAGAGACGAGCAGTCGTAGTGGAGGCTGCGTGGGGGGGCTGGTGGAAGTGCGGCAGGTCGGGAACGAGCAGGGCTGCGTCGAGAACGACCAGGACGCGGCCCTGCGTGTCATTGATGGCGCCGAACGGTGTCACCGAGCCAGGCACGACGCCGAGCGTCTCGACCAGCAGCTCGGGCTTGCCGAACGACAGCCGCGCCGAACCCAGCCTCGCATGCAGGCGTTTCATGTCGATTTCGGCATCCTCGGGGGCCACCACCAGCCAGAGCCGGTCCTTCTTGTCCTTCAGGAACAGGTTCTTGGTGTGCCCGCCCTCGATCTTGCCGCGCAGGTCCCGGGACTGGGCGACAGTGAACAGCGGGGGATGTTCGACCGTGGCGGTCTCGAACCCGAGGGCGTCCAGCCGGCTGAGAAGATCGTCGGGAGAGTGCGGCATGAGGGGCATGATCCTGCGTTTTTGTCGGTCGCTCAGCGGTCGGATGGATGGCGCGTGGATGATTTGTCTGCTTGTAGAATCGAAGCCCGTTTATCACAATCCGGCGATTGCGCGTCTTTGAACGGTCACACCAGTTGCAATCGCCCCTGCTGTTGTGCATATAAAGCGCCCGAACCGCCCAAGTGGCGGCGCCAGAGCGGGCGTAGCTCAGGGGTAGAGCACAACCTTGCCAAGGTTGGGGTCGTGAGTTCGAATCTCATCGCCCGCTCCAATTCGAGAAGCCGCCTTGAGGGCGGCTTTTTCTTTGCCGATACAGCGAGGTGATGGAGATGATTTCGGGTTCGGCCGCCTGTCCCTGCAGTTCGGGGCTCGATTTCGCGAGCTGCTGCGAACCCTATCTCACGGGCGCAAAGCTGCCGCCGGCACCCGAAGCGCTGATGCGCTCGCGCTATTCGGCGTTTGCGACCGGCAATATCACCTATCTCGAGGAAACGCTGCTGCCGGGCACGCGGGAGGATTTCGATGCCAGGGGCGCGGCCGACTGGGCGGCGGCGAGCGAATGGACCGGGCTCGAGGTGCGCCACACCGAAGGCGGCGGCCCCGGCGAGACGGAGGGCGTCGTCGAATTCGTCGCGCATTACCGGCAGGCGGGAACGGAGCGCCTCCACCACGAGACGGCCACCTTCACGCATAAGGACGGGCGCTGGTGGTATGTCGACGGCATCATGGGCGTGAAGCCGCGCCGTGCGGAAAAGATCGGCCGCAACGATCCCTGCTCCTGCGGCTCGGGCAAGAAATACAAGAAGTGCTGCGGCGCGGCCGCGTAACCTCGCTCAAGCTTCCCTGATCCGGCCATTCATGCTCCACTGCGGCGCGCCGCCCGGGCAAAAGGGCGGGTTTCGGGGGAGGGATTCGCGTGGTGGATGCTGTCGGGAAAGGCCCGGTCGATGAACCGGCCAGTGAACCGATCCGGGTTCAGGTGCCGGGACAGGCGAGCACCCAACTCCTCTCCGCCACGGGCGACGCGGCGGCCGACGCGAAGGGCCAGGTGAGCTGGGCGCTCTTCGAATGGGCCCGCAATCCCTACGTCATCCTCATCACCATCTATATCTTCTCGCCCTATTTCACGAGCACGGTGGTCGGCGATCCGGTTCGCGGCCAGGCGATCTGGGGCAACATCAACGGCATTGCCGGTTTCTTCATCGCCTGTCTCGGGCCGGTGCTGGGCGCCATCGCCGACACGGGCGGCAAGCGCAAGCCCTGGATCGTGTTCTTCATCGCGCTGATGGTGCCCGCCATGTTCGCGCTGTGGTGGGCGATGCCGGGCGAGGGCGGGCTCTCGATCCTTTCCATCGCGGCGCTCATCGTGCTGGTCGCGGTCGCGTTCGAATTCTCCGCCGTCTTCCACAATTCGATGCTCCCCGCCGTCGCGCCGCATGAGCGGATCGGTTTTCTGTCGGGTCTCGGGCTTGCGCTCGGCAATGCGGGCGCGCTGCTCATTCTCTGTTTCATGCTCTGGGCCTTCATGCTGCCGGGCGCGGTCGACTGGGGCTTCGTGCCGGACGTGCCGCTGTTCGGCATCGATGCGCTCGCGCATGAGAACAGCCGCATCTCGGGGCCCATCGTCGCCGTGTGGCTGCTCGTGTTCTCGCTGCCGCTGCTGCTGTGGACGCCGGACGTGAAGGGTACGAACGTGCCGGTCAAGGTCGCGATCCGGCGCGGGCTCGGCTCCGTCGTCGGCACGGTCAGGAAACTCAGGCACTATCGCAACATCGCGATCTATCTCGGCGCGCGCATGTTCTACAATGACGGCAAGACGGCGGTGCTCGTCTTCGGCGGCGTCTATGCGGTGGGCGTGTTCGGCTGGAATGCGCTGACGCTCACGATTTACGGCATCGTGCTTTCCATCTTCGCGGTCGGCGGCGGCTTCTTCGGCGGCTGGCTCGACGACACGTTCGGCTCGAAGCGCGCGATCCTCGTTTCCATCGGCGGCACCTGTGTCGGGCTCGTGCTCGCGATCTCGATCACGCCGACGGAACTCTTCTTCCTGCCCTACGACGCGGCGTCCGCCGAACCGATCTGGGACCTGCCGTTCTTCGCGACGCTGCCGGAGCTCATGTATCTGATCGTCGTCCTCATCGTCGCGATCTGCATCACGGCGGCCTATGCGAACAGCCGCACCATGCTGGCGCGCATCGCGCCCGCTTCGAAAATGTCGGAGTTCTTCGGCATCTATGCGCTCTCCGGCACGGCGACGGCGTTTCTCGGGCCGCTGCTCGTCGGCTATGCGACGTGGCTGTTCCAGAGCCAGCGCATCGGCTTTGCGTCGATTCTCCTGCTTCTCGGCATCGGTCTTGCCGGTATGCTGTTCGTGAAGGAAGAGCGCGCGGAGGCAGTCGATTGAGCATGGTGGTGGAAGGGGCGGTGCCGGAGATGCAGCCGCCGCATGACGGATACGAAGGCGAGCCCGCCTCGAACGTCGCGCAGGGCGCCTGGGTGCTCTACGAATGGGCGAACCAGACCTATTTCTCGCTCATCACCATCTTCCTCTTTCCGCCCTTCTTCACGCAGGTGCTGGCCGCGAACCCGATCGAGGGGCAGGCCTATTGGGGCTATGTGCAGGCGACGGCCGGCATCACCATCGCGTTGTTCAGTCCGCTGCTCGGCGCGATGGCCGACGCGGCGGGACCGCGCAAACCCTGGATCGTGTTCACGACGCTGCTCTGCGCGGCGGGCTGCTTCTCGCTCTGGTTCGCGGTGCCGGGCCAGCCGCTGCTGCCGGTCGCTGTTGCGCTTGTCGTCGCCGCCGTCGGCATGGAGTTCACGATCATCTTCGCGAATGCGATGCTGCCGACCATCGCGTCCGACCGGCGGATCGGCCTTCTGTCGGGCATCGGCATCGGCGTCGGCCAGCTTGCTGCCATCGTCGCGCTTGTTCTCGTGCTGCTCCTGCTGCAGCTTCCGGGCGAGGTCAGCGCCTCCTTCATTCCGGACGAGCCGCTGTTCGGCCTGTCGAAGGAAGCATATGAAACGGACCGCATCGTCGGGCCGATCTCGGGGCTCTGGTTCGTCGTCTTCATGCTGCCGCTCCTCCTGCTGGTGCCGGACCAGAAGGCGAAGGGGCTCGGGCGGCGCGAGGCGGCGCGGCAGGGGCTGATCCGTCTCGTCGCGACGATCCGCGCTGCCGGGCATTTCCGCAATATCGCGATCTACCTCGTTTCGCGCATGCTGTTCTATGACGGCATGACGGCGATCTTCGTCTTCGGCGGCATTCTCGCGGCCTCCCTTTTTGGCTGGGGCGCGATGGAGATGGCGGTCTACGGCATCTGGGTGACGCTGTTCGCGGCTTTCGGCGCGTTTGTGGGCGGCTGGGCGGATCTGAAGCTCGGCTCGAAGCGCACGCTCGTCGGGTCGCTTGTCGGGGTGCTCGCGACCTTCATCGTGCTGCTCTCCTTCGACCGCAACATGATCTTCTATGTGATCGAAGTGCCGGTCGCCGAGGACGCCGCCGCCTTCACCACCGTGCCGCAGCAGCTCTTCCTGCTCACCGTCGGCCTGTTCGGCATGACGGTCGGGCCGGTCATTGCGTCGAGCCGCACCATGATGGCGCGGATTTCGCCGAAGGAAATGATGACGGAGTTCTTCGGCCTCTTCGCGCTGGTCGGCAAGGCGACGGCGTGGATCGCGCCGCTCCTCATTGGCATCGTGACGGAGGTGACGCAGAACCAGCGGTTCGGCCTGATGATCACCGTGCCGCTTATCCTGATCGGCTTGATCGGGCTTCTCTTCGTGAAGGAAGAACGTGCGAGCGCTGTCGTTCACTAGCGCCGTTGCGCTTTCGGCCGCGCCCGTTTATCCACTAGAGACCAGTTTCCGCCGCGCATTCAGGGGCACGCGTTCATGGCCAAGAAATCCTTTTCCGAACGGCTCGTCCGCCGCTTCTACTACAAGTATTTCGCGCGCAACCTGCTTTATGAACTGCAGATGCGCGCGCGCTCGCAATCGGCGGATTATGCCGAGGAGCACATGGCCGAGGCCGTGATCTTCGAAGACGCGACCAAGATGCTGAAATACTGCGTGCGCAAGGCACCGGCGGGTGCGGTTCTGGAATTCGGCGTTGCAGACGGCGGCTCGATCGCGGAGATCGCGTCGGTCTGCAAGGGCACGGTGCATGGCTTCGACAGTTTCGAGGGCCTGCCGGAAGACTGGGCGGGACATACCGAAGCGGCGGGGACCTTCGACCGCGGCGGTTCGCTTCCCAAGGTGCCGGGCAATGTCGAGCTTCACAAGGGCTGGTTCAGCGACACGATCCCGGTCTGGAAATCCCGCCACGACGACCCGGTCGGTTTCCTGCACATGGATTGCGACATCTATTCCTCGACGCGCGACGTGCTCGCGCTGATGAAGGACCGGCTGCGCGCCGGTACGATCATCAAGTTCGACGAGTATTTCAATTACCCGAACTGGCAGCGCCACGAATTCCGCGCATGGAAGGAATTCGTCGCCGAGCACGGCGTCGAATACCGCTACATCGCCTTCACAGCGCTGCACGGACGCGTCGCGGTCGAGATCACGAAGATCTAGGTACCGCCGAGGCGCTGCTGCATCCACAATTAAATCGTCATGACCCGCATAAAGCGGGCCATGACGTTTTGTTGGGAACGTGGTGGGTAGACACTTCCTCCGTCGTTCAGTGCCGGAAGTGGCGCATGCCCGTCATGACCATGGCGAGGCCCTTTTCGTCGGCTGCCGCGATCACTTCGTCGTCGCGCATGGAGCCGCCCGGCTGGATCACCGCCGTCGCGCCCGCTTCCGCCGCCGAGAGCAATCCGTCGGCAAAGGGGAAGAAGGCATCCGACGCGACGACGGAGCCGATGGTGGCGGGCGTCTTCTCGCCTGCCGCTTCCGCCGCATCCTGCGCCTTGCGCGCGGCGATGCGCGCACTGTCGACGCGGCTCATCTGGCCCGCGCCGATGCCGACGGTGGCGCCGTTCTTCACATAGATGATCGCGTTCGATTTCACGTGCTTGCAGACGCGGAAGGCGAATTTGAGGTCGGCCATTTCCTGCGCCGAGGGTGCGCGTTTCGTCACGACCTTGAGGTCGAGGTCATCGACGCGGCCATTGTCGCGCGACTGGACGAGCATGCCGCCCGCGACCGCCTTGAAGTTGAGGCCCGGCGCGCTGGCGTCCGGCAGTCCACCGGTAATCAGCAGGCGGAGGTTCTTCTTCTGCCCGATGATGCGGCGTGCGTCCTCGTCGGCGTCCGGCGCGATGATGACTTCGGTGAAGATGCGCGCGATCTCTTCCGCCGTCTCGCCGTCGAGCGGCCGGTTCGCGGCGATGATGCCGCCAAAGGCCGAGACGGGGTCGCAGGCGAGTGCCTTCCTGTAGGCGTCGGCGAGCGTCTCGCCGGTCGCGACGCCGCAGGGGTTCGCATGCTTGATGATCGCGATGGCGGGCGCGAGCGCGGGATCGAATTCGGCGGCGAGCTCGAAGGCGGCGTCGGTGTCGTTGATGTTGTTGTAGGAAAGCTCCTTGCCCTGGAGCTGCTCGGCGTTCGAGACGCCGGGGCGGTTCTCGCCGGTCACGTAGAAGCTTGCGATCTGGTGCGGGTTCTCGCCGTAGCGCAGCGTCTGTTTCAGGCTGCCGCCGAAGGCGCGGTAGTCCGGCGCGGCCTCGCCGATCGCATCGGCCATCCAGTTCGAGATCGCGGCGTCATAGGCGGCGGTGCGGGCATAGGCCTTCTGCGCAAGCTTCGTGCGCAGCGCGAGCGAGGTGCCGTTCCGCGTCTTCAGTTCGTCGAGCACCGCGCCGTAATCCGCCGCGTCCACCACGACCGCGACATAGGCATGGTTCTTCGCCGCGCCACGGATCATGGCGGGCCCGCCGATATCGATGTTTTCCACGCAGTCGTCATAGCCCGCGCCCTTCGCGACGGTTTCCACGAAGGGGTAGAGATTGACGACGAGGAGGTCGATGGCGCCGATGCCGTGCTCCTTCATGGAAGCCGCGTGGCCCGCATCGTCGCGCACCGCGAGCAGCCCGCCATGGACCTTGGGGTGGAGCGTCTTCACGCGGCCATCCATCATGTCGGACGGGGCGACGATATCGCAGCCGGCCTCGGTCTGCACCAGAGCCTGTTCGATCAGGCGCTCGATCGTGGCGTCATTATCAATGGTCTCGCCGTCGAGCACGCCGTCATGGCCATGGGTGGTGAAGGGATCGAGCGCGACATCGCAGATCACGCCCAGATCGGGCGCGGCATCCTTGATGGTGCGGATCGCGTTCGGTACCAGCCCGTCGCGATTGACCGCCTCGGAGCCATACTCATTTTTCTTCGCCGGATCGATATGCGGGAAGATCGCCAGCGCCGGTATCCCCAGCGCCTGCGCTTCCTTGGCGGCTTTGGCGAGCCCCTTCAGGGGCAGGCGATCGACGCCCGGCATGGCGGCAATAGGCTGGGATGTGTCCTGGTCGGTGACGACGACCGACCAGATCAGAGCATGGGCGGTGAGGGCAGTCTCCTGCACGAGGCGGCGCGTCCAGTCATGCTGGCGCAGACGGCGAAGACGGGTGGCGGGGAAGAGGCCCATGGGTCTTGTCCTTGCTTGGTCAAACATCTCAAACTTGCACCACAAACTTGCGGCATTGGCGCGGGCGCGATACGCCATGCAGGCCATTCATAGCCGACAGGAAGCCCGCTGTGCACTTCGCTCTCACCGAAGATCAGATACTGATTCAGGACGCCGCCCGCAATTTCTCAAATGACCGCCTCAACCCCAATGCGGCGCGTTGTGATGAGGACAAGCATTTCGCGGTCGTTGCCCTGCGCGCATCGGCGGCGATGGGCTTTGCCTGGGTCTAC
>CAJXOU010000138.1 GCA_913057645.1 uncultured Rhodobiaceae bacterium
GTTACGGGCTGGAGGATTCAGCGAGCCCTCTCCCGGACTCGTGCCGGAGCAGCGGTTCGGATGCAGTCGCCGCCCAAGGCCCCGCCCGGCCACGAATCCTCCCCTCGGTCGCAGCACCTCACTGTCGTGGGGAGAAACCTCCGACCGCGAAGCGCTCGCACCGCTTGACGTGGCTTCCTGCCGCATCGGGATCAGCGGGGCCGCAGGATGACCCGCGCACCGCGCTCGGGAACGAGCGCGGTGCCGTAGAGGCGGGCGTCCTCGGGCCGCCGGTCGGCTGGCTGAACCACGAATCGATCGACGATGAAGGCGAGGACCTCCCGCAGCTCCATCAGCGCGAGCGACGCTCCGAGGCAGCGGCGGTCACCGCCGCCGAATGGCAGCCAGGTCCGCGGGGCGGGTCGGCGAGCCAGGAACCGGTGCGCGACGCACACGAGGGGGGAACGAGGCCCCGGGCGCTGGCGGGGCGCGGGCGGGACGGGGGTGGGGGGGCGAGGGCGGGGCGGGCGGGGCGGGGGGGGGTCCGGGTGGGCGCGGAGGCGGCGGTGCAGGGGGCGGACAGCTTAAGCGGGGGGGGGAGGCGGCGGGCGGGGCGGGCCGGCGTGCGGGGCGGCGAGCGCCCGCCCCCGCTTCGCATGCTCGACGAGCCCACGAACCATCTCGACATGGAGTCGATCGATATCCTGGAAGCGGGACTCGCGGCTTACGACGGCGCGCTGATCGCGGTGAGCCATGACGCGGCGTTTCTGGAGGCGGTGGGGATTGAGCGGTGGGTGGAGATTTGAGGGGTGGCGGGCAGAGGCGCAGAGGCACGTTTGTTTGCTTCACAAACAACGAGTGTCACCCCGGCGAAAGCCGGGGTCCATGGGCCTCAATGCGGTTTCGATATCCTTGAGAGGTTCGCACTGGGGCGGATTCAGATGGATCCCGGCTTTCGCCGGGATGACTCATTCTTTTTAACGCTTAGGCGCCGACGCCTTCCTTGCGGTTGTGCGTCCGGGGGGCCGGGGCGCCGTCGCGGAGGAGTTTCCAGGTGATGGAATCCGTGAGTGCCTGAAACGAAGCGTCGACGATGTTCGGCGAGACGCCGACCGTGAACCAGCGGTTGCCCTTCGCGTCGGCGCTTTCGATCATGACGCGGGTGACGGCTTCGGTGCCGCTTGTGAGGATGCGCACCTTGAAGTCCGCGAGGCGCAGGTCCGCGATATAGGGCGAATATTTGCCGAGGTCCTTCTGCAGCGCCTGGTCGAGCGCGTTGATCGGGCCGTTGCCCTCGCCCACCGAGATGAACTTCTCGCCGTCGACCACGACCTTCACGGTCGCTTCCGAGACGGTGACGAGATCGCCGATGGCGTTGTAGCGGCGCTCGACGAGGACGCGGAACGACTCGACGTCGAAATATTCCGGCACGGTGCCGAGGATGCGGCGCGCGAGAAGCTCGAAGGAGGCTTCGGCGCCGTCATAGGAATAGCCGAGGAACTCGCGCTCCTTCACCTCGTCCAGCAGACGCTGGATGCGGCGGTCCTGCGGGTCGTAGTCGATGCCCGCTTCCTCGAGACGCGCGAGGATGTTGGAGCGGCCGGCCTGATCCGACACGGCGATCTTGCGCTTGTTGCCGACGCTTTCGGGCGGCACATGCTCGTAGGTCTTCGGGTCCTTCAGGATCGCGGAGACGTGGATGCCCGCTTTCGACGCGAAGGCGCTTTCGCCGACATAAGGCGCGTAGCGGTCCGGTGCGCGGTTCAGGATCTCGTCCAGCGTGCGCGAGACATGGGTGAGGCTTTTCAGGCGCTCGTGCGTCACGCCGATCTCGAAGCGGTCCGCATATTCGGGCTTCAGCAGCAGCGTGGGCACGAGCGAGACCATGTTGGCGTTGCCGCAGCGCTCGCCGAGGCCGTTCAGCGTGCCCTGCACCTGACGGACGCCCGCGCGCACCGCGGCGAGCGAGTTCGCGACGGCGTTTTCCGTGTCGTTGTGGGCATGGATGCCGAGCCTGTCGCCGGAGACGCCGGAGGCGATCACCTCGCCGACGATGCGCTCGACTTCGGAAGGCAGCGTGCCGCCATTGGTGTCGCAGAGGACGGCCCAGCGGGCGCCATTGTCGAGCGCGGCGTGGACGCAGGCGAGCGCGAATTCGGGGTTCGCCTTGTAGCCATCGAAGAAGTGCTCGCAGTCGATCATCGGCTCGCGGCCCTTCGCGGCGACGGCCTTGACGCTGTCGGCGATGCTTTCGAGGTTTTCCTCATTGGTGATGCCGAGCGCGACGGAGACATGGAAGTCCCAGCTTTTCGCGACGAGGCAGACGGCGTCCGTGTCGGCGTCGAGAACGGCGGCGAGACCGGGATCGTTCGACGCCGAGCGCCCGGCCCGCTTGGTCATGCCGAAGGCAGTGAACTTCGCATGGGCGAGTTTCGGCTTTTCGCCGAAGAAGGCGTTGTCGGTCGGGTTCGCGCCGGGATAACCGCCTTCGACATAGTCGAGGCCGAGTTCGTCGAGCAGGCCCGCAATGAGGCGCTTGTCCTCCACGCTGAAATCGACGCCCGTCGTCTGCGCGCCGTCGCGCAGCGTGGTGTCGAAGAGGTAGAGACGTGTCTTGCCTGGCTTGCTCATGGTTTCGTTCCGGATTGTAGAAGAGCGCTGACGCGCCCGCACATGGCGACTTCCGCCACCGGCCGGACCGTTCTTTCTACAATGTCTTGCAGGCGTGCTTGTACGGCGGCGGCGGAGCTATGTCAGCCGCTAATAATCAGACCCTGAATGATCGAGTGCGCCGGGTTCATGCCCGCATCCTCGCTGATCGCCGTTAAAAATGTCTAACGGTTTCAATCCGTTAGGCCGGTGAGCCGGGCTTTCGCACGGTCCCTTCCGATGAGAGGTAGCAGGTTTTTCAGTTCCGGTCCATGCGTCAGCCCGGTGAGCGCGAGGCGGAGCGGCATGAAGAGCGCCTTGCCCTTGCGGCCCGTCGTCTGCTTCACGGCGTCCGTCCAGAGGCCCCAGGTGGCCTCGTCCCACGGCTCCGGCGGGAGCGTGGCGGCAGCGGCGGCGGCGAACTCCGCTTCCTCGATGACGGGCTCGACCGGGCCCTCGACGATGCGGGCCCAGTCGGCGGCGTCGCGGAAGAGGATGAGGTTCGGTTTCACGGCCTCCCAGAACACGGGGCCGAGATCGGCATCCAGCGCAGCAAGGCGGGACTTCGCCGCTTCGTAGGGCAGGAGGTGGAGGCAGGCGGTGTTGGCGCGTGCGAGGTCCGCCGGGTCGAAGCGGATGTCGGAACGGCCGAGGCGCGCGATGTCGAAGCCGGCGGCGAGTTCATCGAGCGAGAGGCAGGGCTCCATCGGGTCCGGCGTGCCGAGACGGGCGAGAAGCGCGTTCAAGGCCATCGGCTCGTAGCCCGCCCCGCGGAGCGCGCGCAGCGAGAAACGTTCGGCGTCGTCGCGCTTCGACAGCGGCTTTCCCTCCGGGCCGTTCAGCAGCGAGTAATGCGCGAAGACGGGCGGCGCGGCGCCCAGCGCGCGGATGATCTGGATCTGGACGCCGGTATTGGTGATGTGATCCGAGCCGCGAATGACATGGGTGATGAAGAACTCGATGTCGTCGACGATGCTCGGCAGTGTGTAGAGGAAGCGGCCATCCTCGCGGATCAGCACCGGGTCGGAGAGAGAGGCCCCGTCGACCTCGACATGGCCCTGGATCAGGTCCTCGAAAGTCGTGTGTTCACGATCGAGTTTGAAACGCCAGTGCGGCTTGCGGCCTTCGGCTTCGAGGGCGGCGCGGTCTTCCGAGGTGAGGTTGAGCGCGGCGCGGTCGTAGACCGGGGGAAGCCCGCGGGCGAGCTGGCGCTTGCGGCGGCGGTCGAGTTCGGCGGCGCTTTCGTAAGCGGGATAGAGGCGGCCGTCGGCTTTCAGCTTTTCGGCGGCGGCTTCGTAGGCGGCGAGGCGCCCGGACTGGCGGGCGAAGAGGTCGTGGTGCAAGCCGAGCCAGCCCAAGTCTTCTTCTATCGCGGCGGCGAATGCCGGCGTCGAGCGGGCGTCGTCGGTATCGTCCATGCGGAGCATGAACCGGCCGCCATTCTTCCGTGCAAAGAGGAAGTTGAACAGTGCGGCGCGGGCGTTGCCGACATGGAGATGTCCGGTGGGCGACGGGGCGAAGCGGACGGTGACGGTATTCGGATCTGTCATAAAGACGTCTATGGCATCAAATCGTGTGGTCGCGATAGCGGTTGACGATCGGATAGCGCCGGTCGCGGCCGAAATTGCGGCGCGTGATCTTGACGCCGGGCGGCGCCTGGCGGCGTTTGTACTCGGCGCTATAGAGCATGTTCTCGATCCGCTTCCCCGTCGCGACATCGTGGCCGCGCGAGACGATCTCGGCGACCGACATTTCGTTTTCCACCAGGCACTCGAGGATGTCGTCGAGGGTGTCGTAGGGCGGCAGCGTGTCCTGATCGGTCTGGCCGGGCTTCAGCTCGGCGGAGGGCGCCTTGTCGATGATGTTGTGCGGGATCACCACGCCGTCCGGGCCGAGGCATTCCTTCGGGCGGTTCTCGTTGCGCCAGCGCGACAGGCGGTAGACCTCGGTCTTGTAGAGATCCTTGATCGGGTTGAAGCCGCCGTTCATGTCGCCGTAGAGCGTGGCGTAGCCGACCGACATCTCCGACTTGTTGCCGGTCGTCACGACCATGCCGCCGAACTTGTTGGAGATCGCCATGAGGATGATGCCGCGCACGCGCGCCTGGATGTTCTCCTCGGTGCTGTCGGGGCTGGTGCCTTCCATGATCGGCGCCAGGCTATCGGTGACGCCGGCGACCGCGGCCTCGATGGGGACGGTGTCGAACTGCAGGCCCTGCGCCTTGGCGAGGGCGGCGGCATCGCGCACGCTGCCTTCCGAGGTGTAGCGGTAGGGCATGAGCACGCCGCGCACGCGTTCCGGCCCCAGCGCATCGACCGAGATCGCCGCGACGAGCGCGCTGTCGATGCCGCCCGACAGGCCGATGATGACGCCGGGAAAGCCGTTCTTCTCCACGTAGTCGCGCAGGCCCAGCATGCACGCCTGGTAGGCCGCGGCGTCATCGTCGTCGCGCGCGGCGACCTCGCCGGGATCGCATGCCCAACCGGCCGCGCTCTTGCGCCAGATGCTGAACGCGACCGTCTCCTCCCAGGCAGGCAGCCGTAAGGGCTCGGAGCCGTCGGCGTTGAGGATGAAGGAGGCGCCGTCGAAGACGAGCTCGTCCTGCCCGCCGACCTGGTTCACGTACGCGAGCGGCAGCCCCGTCTCCCTGATGCGCGCCGCGCTGATGCGGTGGCGCACGCCGGGCTTGGTCCAATCGAAGGGGGAGCCGTTGGGCACCAGCAGCATCTCGGCGCCGGCGGCCGCCAAGTGCGTTGCGACCTCCGGTCCCCAGATGTCCTCGCAGATAGGGGCACCAATCTTCACGCCGCGGAAGGGGATCGGATCGGGCAACGGCCCCTGGGCGAACACGCGCTTTTCATCGAACACGCCGTAATTGGGCACATCGACCTTGTAACGAACGGCGGCGACGCGGCCCTCGTCGAGCAGGACCACCGCGTTGTAGGCCTTGCCGGCTTCCGCCCAGACGGTGCCGGTGAGCACGGCTGGCCCCGGTCCCATCTGTGCTGCGAACGCATGCAGCCGTTCTTGGGCCGCCGCCTCGAAGGCGGGCTTCAGCACGAGGTCTTCCGGCGGATAGCCGGTGACGAACAGCTCGGGAAAAACGACGAGGTCGGCGCCAAGCGCGGCGGCGCGCTTGCGCATGTCTGCGAGCTTGGAAAGGTTGCCGTCGATGTCGCCGACGACCGGGTTCGCCTGCGCGAGCGCGATCTTCAGTTCGGTCGGAGAGGGCTTGACTTCGGGCATGGGGCGGCATCAACCGGGCTTGGAAACGAGCGGGGCGGCGCAGCAAGCATGCGGCACCGCCCCTAACATCTGACGAACCCGCGGCGCGCAGCGCGCCGGCGCTCAGCCGAACGCCGCGAGGGGCTGCGGCGCGGTCGTCCCGCCCTCGCGCTCCTGCTTCAGCCATTCGGCCACCAGGAACGCCAGCTCCAGCGACTGGTCGGCATTGAGGCGCGGGTCGCACAGGGTGTGGTAGCGCTCCTTGAGCTGCGCTTCCGAGATATTGGCGGTGGTGCCGCCGGTACACTCGGTGACGGGCAGGCCGGTCATCTCCACGTGGATGCCGCCCGCGTGCGAGCCTTCAGCCCGGTGGATCTCGAAGAAGCTCTGTGCCTCCTTCATGATGCGGTCGAAGGGACGGGTCTTGAGGCCGCCGGCCGCCGAGATGGTGTTGCCGTGCATGGGATCGCAGGCCCACACCACGGTGCGGCCCTCCTTCTCCACGCGGCGGATCAGCTTCGGCAGGTGCTCTCCGATCTTGTCGGCACCGAAGCGGCAGATGAGCGTCAGGCGGCCGTCCTCGTCCGTCGGGTTGAGGATGTCGATCAGGCGGATGAGGCCGTCAGGCTCCAGCGACGGACCGCACTTGAGGCCGATCGGGTTGCGGATGCCGCGCAGGAACTCGACGTGCGCGTGATCGGGCTGGCGCGTGCGGTCGCCGATCCACAGCATGTGGCCGGAGGTCGCGTACCAGTTCTGCGAGCCGCCCGCCTCGTCGCGGCGCACGAGCGCCTGCTCGTAGTTGAGCAGCAGCGCCTCGTGGCTCGTGTAGAGCGTGGTGCGGCCGAGCGCCGGGTGCGTCTCCGGCGTGACGCCGCAGGAGCGCATGAAGCGCAGCGCCGTCTGGATCTCGTCGGCCATCTCCCGGTACTTCTTGCCGAAGGGGCTCTTCTGCTCGAAGTCGAGGAGCCAGCGCATCACGTTGTCGAGGCTGGCGTAGCCGCCCTCGGAGAAGGCGCGCACGAGGTTGTGGGTCGCAGCCGCCTGGCGGTAGGCCTCCAGCTGGCGCGAAGGATCGGGGATGCGCTCGGCGGCGGTGAAGCCCTCGCCGTTGATGATGTCGCCGCGGTAGCTCGGCAGCACCTCGCCGTCGCGCGTCTCGGTGGGCGAGGAGCGCGGCTTGGCGAACTGGCCCGCGATGCGCCCCACCTTGATGATCGGCGAGGCGGCGGCGAAGGTCAGCACCACCGACATCTGCAAGAGCACACGGAAAAAGTCGCGGATCGCATCGGGGTGATGTTCCGCAAACGCCTCGGCGCAGTCGCCGCCCTGAAGCAGAAAACCGTTGCCAGCGGCCACCGCCGCCAGGTCTTCCTTCAGAGCCCGCGCCTCACCTGCAAAAACGAGGGGCGGATAGGACT
>CAJXOU010000139.1 GCA_913057645.1 uncultured Rhodobiaceae bacterium
CTGTCAGGTTGACCGCTGGCGGTGGGCGCCGCGGCGAGATGCGACATGGCGGAGGGCATAGGCGGTCGAAAGCATTTGTTTTCAAAACAAGTTCTATTTGGAGACCGCTGGCGGTCGACGACGCGGCGAGTGGCGACGTCGGTTTGCGGAGGGCTGAGGCGGTTGAAGCCCTTGGTTTTCATTGCATGCTCGGGCCCTCTTACCGTTCGCGGTGGGCCCCGCGGCGCCCGCCGGGGCCCTGCACGTTTCGCCCGGGCCATGTATGCTGCCCGGGGATTCGACGGCGGGGCGGCAATGACGATCAGACACCGGCTCTATCTGGAACTGGACCCCGGCGCGCGCACGGCGCCGGGCTTCAGCATGACCAACAAGATCATCATGACGGTGATCCTTGTCTCCGTCGTGATGGCGCTGGCGGGGACGGAAGACACGCTGACGCTGGGCTTCGAGCGCTGGTGGCGCCTGGCGGACGGCTTCGTGATCGCCTTCTTTCTCGCCGAATATGTCTGCCGCCTCTGGGTCAGCGTCGAGAACCCGGCCTACAGCGATGGCTGGCGCGGGCGGCTGCGCTATGCGAGGAGCGCGCCGGCGCTGATCGACCTTGCGGTGCTGGCGCCGACGCTGCTTTTCGCCGTCGGCAGCGAGGCTTTCCTGCTGCGGCTCGTGCGGCTGATGCGGATCCTGCAGCTCGCGAGGCTCGGCCGCTTCTCGCGCTCCATGACGCTGGTGACGAAGGCGCTGAGCCGCCGCTCGAGCGAACTCGTGCTCGCCTTCGCCTTCGCGATGATGCTCGTCGTGATTTCCTCCACCATGCTCTATCTGATCGAGGGCGGCATCCAGCCGGAAGCCTTCGGCAGCATTCCGCGCGCCATGTGGTGGTCGGTCGCGACGCTGACGACGGTCGGCTATGGCGACGTCTATCCGGTGACGGGGCTCGGCCGCCTGTTCGCCGCGATCACGGCGCTGATGGGCATCTGCCTGATCGCGATGCCGGCGGGCATTTTCGCCTCCGCGCTCTCCGACGCGCTGGAGGAACGCCGCCGCGAGGAAGGCACCGACGAATAGAACGGCGCGGGGGAGCCCGTGAAGGCTCCCCCGGTCTTCGCCGGCCGTCCAGGGGTGTGCGTCCGGGTCGACGCCTGGGACCGCCAGCGGAGAAACAGGTGGCCGTTTCGCCGGTCGGGCCGCCGGTCAGGTCTGGCGGGTAGCGCCGCGCCTCAGCAGCCCTTGCCCTGATGGATCCCGGAAAGCACCTGCACGCGGATTTCCGCCTGCTGCACCTGCGCTTCGGCGGCCTGCTTCTGCTGGCTCGCGACATTGCTCGCCGCCCCCGTCGCCTGGATGCCGCCAAGGCCGAAGCCGCCGAAATGCATGCCGACCGACTGTGCGATGCCGAGGCCGGCATCGACGATCTGCGCATTGGTGGAGGTGGCATTCGCGTCCGCGATCACCTGCTGCTGCTGCGCGATCTCGGCGGAGAGTTGCTCGCAGGTCTTGAGGCCGTCCGGCGTGCCGGCGGGCGCGAGCGCGGCGGTTTCGGCCTGAGCCGACGCCTGCGCGGCGCCGAGCATGGTCATCGCCGCGACGAGAAGGCTCACGGTATTCATCTTCATGGGTAACCCCCTGGTTCGGGTCCGGCACCCCATGTCCGGACCTTCAAGGGGAGTCGTAGCGGCGCGGAGAGGCCGCCAGAATAGTGCAAATGGACCAAGGATCGGCGCGGCGATGGTTAAGCCGCGTCAGCCGGCGGCGAGACGGGCGAAGATTTCCTCGTAATGCCGGTTGAGGAAGCAGTGCCCGTCGCCGGGGAAGCTGCGCATCTCGGCCGGCTCGATGCCGAGTTCGGCGAGGCGGCGCTTCATCTCGCCGATGGGCACGACGCCGTCCGCCTCGCCATGCCAGACGAGGATGGGCGCGGCGAGGCCCGCAAGGTCGAGGCTGACGCCGTCGAGATAGAGCTGCGATTCGCGCAGGAGCCCCGCATAGGTATGCGCGATGGTTTCCATCGTGCAGCGGATCATCGCGGCCTCGAGCGCGGGCGTCGAGCGGATGAGCGCGACATCGGCGGGCGACTGCTCGAAGAACTTGTAGACGAGCGGGCGGATGAAATTGCGCGACATCTTCGCGCGCAGGATGAAGAGCGTGGAATCGAGCAGCCAGGGATAGCGCCGGAGATTGCTGAAGAAGGCGCCGAGCATGCCGAGCGGCTTCGTCCGGCTGCCTTCGGGCACGCCGAGCCGGGCGGAGGTGAGCATGAGGAGGCGGACGCGGGGGCCGAGCCGCGCGGCGGCCGTGAGCGCGAAGGGCGAGGCGGAGGAGCGCGCGACGAGATGGAAGCGCTCAAGGCCGAGCGCATCGACGAAATGTTCGAAGTCGCGCGCGAAGCTCTCGAAGGTGAGATCGGGGTCGGCGGTGGAGGCGCCGGTGCCCGGCCGCTCGACCACGATGTAGCGCAGGCCGAAGCGCGCCGCCGCTTCCGCCTCTTCGGACCAGATGTAGGAACTGCTGACCGAACTCGGAAACATCACGACGGGCAGGCCGTCGCGCCGTCCGTAACCGCGCCAGGCAAGGCGGCGTCCGTCCGGCAGTTCGACGAAGGCGAGCGGCACGTCGCCCGGCGCGGCGGGGACCGGGCGCTCGCCGCCCTCGCCCTGCGCCGCGCTGATATAGGTCGCGAGCTGCGAGAGCTCGGTCAGGTGGCGGATGAGATCGCTCTGCCGGTTGACGCCGAGCTTCTCGAAGACGCTCTTGATCTGGTTGCGCGCGGTGTTGACCGAGACGTTGAGTTTCGCCGCCGCTTCCTTCAGCGAATAGCCGTCCTTCAGATGCGCGGCGAGACGCGCTTCCGCCGGCGTGAGGCCGAAGGTCTCGCGGTACATGCGCGTCGCATCGCCTGCGGCCTCGCGGTCGGGCGCGACGAAGGCGATGGCGCCGCGCCGCACCTCCGCGGGAAGATCGAAACGGCGGCGCAGCGGCTCCGGCAGGTTCGCCTCCGCGACGAGATAGCCGAAGACGGCTTCCTCGCCGTCTTCCAGCACGAGGCGGAGCAGCACCGGGCCGACCGCGCCCTGCGTCACGGAAGCGGCGAGCGCGCGGAAGCGGGCGGCGTTTTCGGGATCGGTGAAGAGGAGCGGACCGCCCGCGCGCAGCGGCTTGCAGAACGGCGCCAGCATTTCGCGCGCGGCCTCCGAAATGTCGGCGACGCGGAGATCGCGGCCGATCACCATGTGGCAATAGGCGGGCGAGGCGGTGTCGTCCGGCGCCGTTTCGTGGAGCCGCTGCGCGAGGCTTTCCGCGCGGCTGAGATGCGCGCGCATGCCTTCCGCCACGGGCTCGATATCCGCGCCCGCGCCGATCTCGTCGAGGAGCGAACTCATCTCCTCCCAGTTTTCGGGATCGGTGGCATAGCCGTAGATCGCGTCGAGCGCGACGGCCAGATCGGGCCGGCCGGGCGCGCGCTCCTCACTCACACTTTTCGACCCGGACACACCCAGCACCCTTTTTACGGATTGCCGGAACACCCCGCTCCGGCCGTTCTACTCTAGGACGAATGATGCGGGACTGAAAACGGCGCAGAGATGCCGGTCAGGGATGCCGGTTAATGTCCGGCATTGAGGGGACAAGGCGCCCGCGACGTCAGATCATGCCGAGCGCCGACATGTAGAGCTCGAGGATCGCTTCCTGCTCCTGCCGCTCCGCCTTGTCCTGCTTGCGCATGCGGATCACCTGACGCAGCGTCTTGGTGTCGAAGCCGTTGCCCTTGGCTTCGGCGTAGACTTCCTTGATGTCGTTGGCGAGGGCCGCCTTTTCTTCCTCGAGACGCTCGATGCGCTCGACGATGGACCTGAGCTGGTCCCGTGCGACTCCGCCCGTATTCGCAGGCGTATTGCCGTCCGCCATGATGCGACGCTCCACTGATACTTGTTGCCGTGAGGGCCGCGACGATAGAGGCGCGCGCAGGGCACGGCAATATGCGGGGGCAAGAAAGCTGTGGATAGAGATGTGGATGAGCGGTGGATGGAATCGGGAATTTAAACGACAACCCGCGACGCGCCCGGCACCCCCCAATAATTCGTCACGGCCCGATTTATTCGGGCCGTCCACGCCTTTGCGGTCTTGAAGGGAAGACGTGGATGGCCCGGACAAGCCGGGCCATGACGAACAGGGGTTGAATTCAATTCCAACCTCGCGAAGGGGTCAGGCTCAGCCGTGGCTTTTCTTCTGCGCCGCCTCGAAAGCCGCCACTTGTTCGGGCGTCGCTTCGGGCTGGTGCTTTTTCTTCCACTCGGCGAAGGGCTCGCCATAGACGAATTCGCGCGCCTCGTCCTTCGTGACCGCGATGCCCTTTTCTTCCGCCGCTTCGCGGTACCAGTCCGCGAGGCAGTTGCGGCAGAACCCGGCAAGGATCATGAGATCGATGTTCTGCACGTCGGTGCGTTCGCGCAGATGACCCACGAGACGGCGAAAGGCGGCTGCCTCGAGTTCGGTCTGCGTTTGCTTGTTCATGTCTGCCTCCGTTTGCTTCAGGCGGATATGGGGAGCGAGGGGTCGGCATGCGACCCGAAATGCCGGATTTCGCGGATGCCGGGGAGCGACGCGGCGGCAAGGAGATGGCGGGCATAGCGTGCCGCCCATTCGCCCTGCCCCTCCGCCGTCTCGATCAGATCCTGCCGGATCTCGATCAGGATGTGCGGCAGCCCGTGCACGGTGCCGTGACGGTAAAGGCAGTCGTTCCTGAGGCGGCCCGTATAGGGCTCGTTGTCGCCGACGGTGAAGCCTTCTTCGGAAAGCCTTTCGATGAGCGGGCCGACAAGGCGGTCGTCCCTGTCCCAGAGAAGACCCGTCTGCCACGGCCGCTCGACGCGGCGCCAGCGCGGCGTGAAGCTGTGGACCGAAACGACGATAGGAACGTGATCCGCCTCGAGCGCCCGGGCGATCATCTTCTCGATCGCGGCATGATAGGGCGCATGGAAGGCGGCAATGCGATGCGCGAATTCGGCCGCGTCGCGATGCGGATCGACATCGCGGTTGGCCGGCACGACGGCGCCGTCGGACAGTTTCATCACGATGGTCGGATCGTCCTCGCCGCGATTGAGATCGACGAGAAGGCGCGAGAAACGCGCGAGCACCGCCGGGCAGTCGAGACAGGCGGCGAGGCGGCGCGCGACGCCCGCCGCGCCGATATCCCAGGCGATGTGGCGCTGAAACTCCGCAGGCGGAAGACCGAGCGTGCCATAGCCTTCCGGCAGCGCATTGGAGGCGTGATCGCAGACCACAAGGAACCGCGGCGCGCCCTTGCGGTTAACGAGTTCGAAAGGCTGAAGCGAAGCGGCCTCTGGAATAGAGCGCCCGCGAGACTGAAATGAAGTAGTGTCCATGAAAGGATTATATCCGAGCCATGACCGGGAACGACCAGGAAACACGCGAGCGGGAGACGAGGGCGAGGCTGAAACGTCTCTACGGCGCGGCGGTGACGGACGCGCTTCCCGAAACCTGCCTGCCGCCCCATCTGCCCGTGCCGCCGGAGCCCGGCCACGGGCGGCTCGTCGTGATGGCGATCGGCAAGGCGGCGGCCTCGATGGCGGCGGTCGCGGAAGACTGGTACGACCGGCATTATCCCGGCACGCATCTCGAGGGACTGGCGCTGACGCGCTACGGCCACAGCCGCCAGACGCGGCATGTGGAGGTGCTGGAGGCGGGGCATCCCGTTCCCGACGCGGCCGGCGAGACGGCCTCGAAGCGGCTGCTGCGGCTTGCCGAATGGGTCGGGCCGGAAGACCTCGCGCTGGTGCTGCTCTCGGGCGGCGGCTCGGCGCTCACCGTGCAGCCGATGCCGGGCCTCACGCTCGACGACGAGATATGGCTGACGAAGGCCCTGCTCGCTTCCGGCAAGCCCATCGGCGACATCAACGCAGTCAGGAAGCACATCTCGCGCATCAAGGGCGGCAGGCTCGCGGAAGTGATCCATCCGGCGCGCTCGCTGACGCTGGCGATCTCGGATGTGGCGGGCGACAATCCGAGCACCGTCGCCTCCGGCCCGACCGTGCCCGACACGACCTCGAAGGCGCGCGTGGAAGGTGTGCTGAACGCGCTTCGTCCGCCCGTGCCGCCGGAGCTGCTCGAACGGATCCTCGCTCTCCCCGAAACGCCGAAGCCGGGCGACGAGATTTTCTCCCATGCGAGCTACAAGCTCGTCGCCAGCGGCACCGGCTCGCTCGGCGCGGCGGCGGCGATTGCCCGCGCGGAGGGTTATCAGCCCGTGGCGCTGGGCGACGGCATCGAGGGCGAGGCGCGCGACCTCGCCGAGACGCATGCGGCGCTCGCGCTCGCCGCGCGCGCGGAAGGAAAATGCGTCGCCATCATTTCGGGCGGCGAAGCGGGCGTGACTTTCGGTGAGGGTGAAGCGGGCCCGGAAAAACCAGTCAAGGGCGGCCCGAACCAGGAATATGCGCTCGCGCTGGCAAGCCTGCTCGACGGCGGGGACGGCATATGTGCCCATGCGGCCGACACCGGCGGGATCGACGACGGAGCGGGCGCGCCGGACGACCCGGCGGGCGCCATTGTCACGCCGGATACACTTGTTCGTGCGAGAGAGCGGGGGCTCGATCCGGAGGCGATGCTCGCGCGCCACGATTCCGGCACGTTCTTCGGCGAACTTGGCGATCTGGTGACGACGGGCCCGAGTTACACCAACGTCAACGATTTTCGCGTAATACTGGTCGGACACCCCGAGTCGGACCCCTCCGGGCCGGAAGAGAAAGTTTAAGCAGGAGTTCAGGTTGAACCGCCGCCGCAACGTCAAGATCATCGCCACGCTGGGCCCCGCCTCCGATACGCCCGACATGATCCGCAAGCTCTTCGATGCGGGCGTGGACGTCTTCCGCCTCAACATGAGCCATCTGGACCACAAGGGCCTGAAGCGCGTGCACGCGGCTGTGCGCCAGGTGGAAAAGGAAGTGGGACGGCCGATCGGCATCCTGGTCGACCTGCAGGGGCCGAAACTGCGGATCGGCGAGTTCAAGGATGGCAGCATCGAACTGAAGGCCGGCGCGCGTTTCCGCCTCGACACATCGAAGAAGCCGGGCGACGAAACCCGCGCGCCCCTGCCCCACCCCGCGATCTTCGACGCGGTGAGCGCGGGCCAGACGCTGCTGCTCGACGACGGCAAGATCCGCCTGCATGTGATGGGCAAGGGCCGCGACCATATCGACACGGAAGTGGAAGTGGGCGGCAAGCTCTCGAACCGCAAGGGCG
>CAJXOU010000140.1 GCA_913057645.1 uncultured Rhodobiaceae bacterium
TTACGGTCCCGGGCTGGTTCGCCAGCGATTAAATCGGACGTTACTTCGGCGACCCCGCCCCAAACCGCTTGCAGCGGTTTGACCCTCCCTCAAGGGGAGGGTGGAAGAAAGAGGCGACCGGCAATCACACCTCGTCTTCTTCCGTCGGCAGCACGCCGCTGGCGCTGACCTTCTCGACGTCGCGGACGATCCGGTCGATCAGCATGAGCGGCACCATTTCGCTCAACGTGCGGATGCCGTTGACGGCGAGCTTGGCGGCCGACGGCTGGTCGAGCTTGTCGCCGAGGCGCGAATAGAAGCCGACGACGGCGCGGCGCGCCAGCAGTTCGATCATCTGCGGATAGATCTCGTAGCTCTCGATCGTGTAGCCGATATCGGGCGTGAAGCCGTCGGCGCGGGTCTGCGCGATGATTTCCATGATGCGGACATTGCGCTGATTGAGCCATTCGCCGCCGTCGCGCTCGCCGATGTGGATGAGGCCGATCTCGGCGAACTTGCGGATCTCGTCGGCGCCGAGCCCGGTATCCTTCGCGACGTCGCCGACCTTCTTCGGCGAGAGATTGCGCCCGTCCGACAGCAGCGGGCCCATCGCGACCTCGAGCCCGATCAGCGCCTCGAAGCCGCCCGCGGGCTCGCCCGTTTCCGAGGTGACGATGGTCTTGATGACGGAGAGCGGCAGATGGCGCTCCTGCTGCAGCCGCCGGATGAGGTTCAGCCGCTTCACATGCTCCTTGCCATAGGCCGCGACGTTGCGCTTCGGGCGCACCGGCTCGGGCAGCAGGCCTTCCCGGATGTAGTAGCGAATGGTCTCGCGGCCGACCCCGGTCGCGGCCTCCAGTTCCTTCATCTTCATGCGCTTGGCTTCTTGTTTGTGGCCCCGTTCCGTCCCTGCCATAGCGGCTGGACCCGAGTCTAGCAGAGTCGGACAAAAAAAGGGCGGGGTGCGACCACCCCGCCCGGAACCGCCCGAAAGCGGCTTTTACCTTAGAGCCGTTCAACGATGGTGACGTTGGCGAGACCGCCGCCTTCGCACATCGTCTGCAGGCCGTAGCGCTTGTTCTTCGACTTCAGCGCATTGACGAGCGTCGTCATGAGCTTGGTGCCGGAGGCGCCGAGCGGATGGCCGAGCGCGATGGCGCCGCCATGGACGTTGAGGCGCTCCGGGTCGGCACCGAGCTTCTGCAGCCAGGCGAGCGGCACGGAGGCGAAGGCCTCGTTCACTTCATAGAGATCGATGTCGCCGATCTTCATGCCGGCCTTCTTCAGCGCCTTCTCGGTGCCGGGGATGGGCGCCTCCAGCATGATGACCGGATCGCCGCCGACCACCGTCATGTGGTGGATGCGCGCCAGCGGCTCGACGCCCAGCGCCTTCAGGCCCTTCTCGTTGACGATCATGACGCCGGAGGCGCCGTCGCAGATCTGGGACGAGGTCGCGGCCGTGATCGCGCCGCCTTCGGCGAGAAGCTTCACGCCCTTGATGGCCTCGAGCGAGGCATCGAAGCGGATGCCCTCGTCGACCTTGTGCATCTCCTTCGAGCCGTCTTCGAGCGACACCTCGAGCGGCACGATCTCGTTGTCGAAGAGGCCGCCCTCAGTCGCCTTGATCGCCTTCTGGTGGCTGCCGAAGCCGAACTCGTCGAGCTGGTCCTTCGTCAGGCCGTATTTCTTGGCGATCATCTCGGCGCCCGCGAACTGGCTGAACTGGATGTTCGGGTAACGCTCTTCGAGCTTCGGGCTCTTGTAGATGCCAAAACCGTTCTTGAAGGGGAGCGAGATCGGCATGCCCATCGGCACGCGCGTCATGCTCTCGATGCCCGCCGCGATGACGACGTCCATCGCGCCCGACATGACGGCCTGCGCGCCGAAGTGAAGCGCCTGCTGCGAGGAGCCGCACTGACGGTCGACGGAGGTCGCCGGCACGCTTTCGGGGAGACCGGAGGCGAGCACCGCGTTGCGCGCGATGTTCATGCCCTGCTCGCCCGCCTGGTCGACGCAGCCGACGATGACGTCCTCGATGAGCTCGGGGTCCGCGCCCGTGCGCTTCATGAGATCGTCGATCACCTTGCCGCCGAGATCGGCCGGGTGCCAGTCCTTCAGTCTGCCGCCCTTGCGGCCACCCGCCGTGCGGGCGGTGGCGACGATATAGGCTTCCGCCATTTTCATTTCTCCTGAGGTTTCGGAACCGCCGGAGCGCGAAGCGCCGCGCGGCAAATCCGGTTCTGTCTTCTAATATGTATATACACGGTTCTTTTCAACGGCCAGCGGACCGTCCGTCCTGGCGCACATCTTCTACAAGGGCGGATGCTTGTCCAGCCGGAAACACCCTCTTGCCAGCCGCCGAAACTGCCCCCAATGTGATGAGAAAGCCTTGTGCCGCAACAATTTAGCGGTTTACGCAACGTCACGGCGGCATTGATCGAAAGTCGAGTTGATCGGAATTTGACCGGACGGCGCAGAAAACGATCAGAGCCCCGGAATCGGGCGGAGGAGATGACGGCCATGACGGATAAATCCATCGACAATGCGATCGTCGACCCCAAGGTCTATGCGAGCGTCGACGGCTTCCACGAACTGTTCGCGAAGCTGCGCAAGGAAGAGCCCGTGCGCTGGACGGAACCCGACGGCTATCGCCCGTTCTGGACCGTCTCCAAGCATGCCGACATCATGGAAGTGGAGCGCCAGAACGACAAGTTCCTGAACGATCCGCGGCTGACGCTCCAGACCATCGAGACCGAGGAGCAGGTGCGCGAGTTCACCGGCGGCAGCGACAAGCTGATCCGCTCGCTGGTCGACATGGACAATCCCGACCACCGCAACTATCGCGGCCTGACGCAGGCCTGGTTCATGCCGCCGAACCTGAAGGCGATTGCGTCGCGCGTCGATGCGCTGGCCGAGAAATATGTCGACCGGCTGGAGCAGAAGGGCGGCGAATGCGACTTCGTCTCCGACGTCGCGGTCTGGTATCCGCTGCGCGTCATCATGACGGTGCTGGGCGTGCCGGAAGAAGACGAGCCGATCATGCTGAAGCTGACGCAGGAGCTGTTCGGCGCGACCGACCCCGACATGAAGCGCAGCGAGGAATCGACCATCACCGTGAACACGGTGACCGAGTTCTTCAACTACTTCACCGCGATCACCGAGGACCGGCGCGCGAACCCGAAGGACGACGTGGCGAGCGTGATTGCGAACGCGACCATCGACGGCAAGCCCATCGGCCATGTCGAGGCGATGGGCTACTACATCATCGTCGCGACGGCCGGCCACGACACGACGAGCTCGACGGCGGCGGGCGGCCTGCTCGCGCTGATGCAGAACCCCGACCAGTTCGCGAAGCTGAAATCCGATCCGGACAGATACCTGCCCGGCGCCATCGACGAGATGATCCGCTGGACGACGCCGGTGAAGCATTTCTTCCGCACCGCCGCGGAGGACTACGAGCTGCGCGGCCAGAAGATCCGGAAGGGCGACAATCTGCTGATGTGCTACTGGTCGGCGAACCGCGACGAGGACGTCTTCGACGATCCCTTCACCTTCGACATCGAACGCTCGCCGAACAAGCACCTCGCCTTCGGCTATGGCGCGCATCTCTGCCTCGGCCAGCACCTCGCCAAGATGGAGATCAAGGCGCTCTACAAGGAGCTTCTCGCGCGGCTCGACCACATCGAACTGGCGGGCGACCCGGCCTGGGTGGAAGCGAGCTTCGTGAGCGGATTGAAGCGGCTGCCCGTGCGCTACTCGATGAAGCGCAAGGCGGCGTGAGGGGCTTTTCCTCTCTTTCTCCACCCTCCCCTTGGGGGAGGGTCGACAATTTGTGAGCGTCAGCGAACAAATTTCGGGGCGGGGTCACTGTGTATCCACGCCCCCCGCCCCAAACGGCTGTAAGCCGTTTGACCCTCCCCGAGGGGAGGGTGGGTATAGTTGTCGACGGACGTAAAAAACGACGCAAGGAAAACGCCACGACCTTCGCTCCTCGCAATGACGGAGAAAAGAAAAGGCGGCTCGCAGGAGCCGCCTTTTTTGTATTCCGTGAGGCCTTGCCTTACGCGTAGACGAATTCGTCGCCGTCGAGATCGATCGCCGGGAGTTCGTCCTTCTCGCGCCAGTAGTCCTGCGTGTGCTGCCACTCGTACTTGTCGCCGCGCTTGGGCAGGAGATGCATGCTGCGCATGAGATAGCCCGGATTGAAGTTTTCCGGATCGATCCAGGGCAGGAGCTTCATGTCCTTGTCCTTCTCCGGAATTTCGACCGTCACGGATTTCGCCTGATGGCTGCCCATGTGGTTGAGGAGACGGCAGACGAAGTCGCCCATCAGGTCGACGCGGAGCGTCCAGCTCGCCCGGAAGTAACCGAAGACCCAGACCATGTTGGGCACGCCCGTGAACATCATGCCGCGCCAGGTGACGGTGTCGGCGAAGTCGATCGGTTCGCCATCCTTGCTGAACTCGATGTCGCCGAGAACGGAGAGGTGAAAGCCCGTCGCGGTGACGATGATGTCGGCTTCGAGCTCCTTGCCGGACTTGAGCAGGATGCCCTTTTCCGTGAAGCGCTCGATCTCGTCGGTCTCGACGGACGCCTTGCCCGACGCGATGCCCTGGAAGATGTCGCCATCGGGCACGAAGGCGATGCGCTGGCGCCACGGCCGGTATTTCGGCGTGAAATGCTTCTCGACGAAATCTTCCGGCAGGAAGAGCTTCACGGCGTCGAGCAGTTCCTTGCGGACCTCTTCGGGCTCCTCGAAGGAGCGCCGCGTGAACTCGTCCTGATTGTGCAGGATTTCCTTGCGGGTGATTTCGTGGATCCAGCTCTCGTCGATCTGGAGCTGGCGCAGCCGGTCGGCAAGTTCGTTCTCGTTGCGGCCGGGAATGAAATAGGTCGGCGAGCGCTGCAGCAGCGTGACGTGTTCGCAGTCGCCGGCGATGGCGGGAACGAGGGTCGCCGCCGTGGCGCCCGACCCGATGACGATGACCTTCTTGCCCTTGTAGTCGAGGTCTTCCGGCCAGGTCTGCGGATGGACGATCTCGCCCTTGAACTTCTCCATGTCCGGCCAGTCGGGCGTGTAGCCCTGATCGTGGCGGTAATAGCCCTGGCACATCCAGAGGAAGTTCGTGGTGAAGCGGAGTTCCTCGCCGGTGTCGACACGCACGGCATGAACGGTCCAGAGCGCGTCGTCCTTCGACCAGTCGGCCGAGACGATCTTGTGGCCGTAGCGGATGTGGCGGTCGAGATCGTTGTCCTCGATCACCTCTTCCATGTAGTTCAGGATCTTGTCGGCCGACGCGATCGGGTCGCCCGTCCACGGCTTGAAGCGATAGCCGAAGGTATAGAGGTCGCTGTCCGAGCGGATGCCGGGATAGCGATGCGTGTGCCACGTGCCGCCGAAGGTTTCGAGCGTCTCGAGGATGACGAAGCTCTTGTCCGGGCACTGCTGCTGCAGGTGATAGGCCGAGCCGATGCCGGAAATGCCGGCGCCGACGATCAGCACGTCGAAATGCTCGGTCTTCTGCGCAGCGGCGCCGGTGGGTTTGGCAAGCGTTCCTGTATCAGGCATTTCCCGTTCCTCCTCTCCGGCGTTTCTGGTGCGTCGCCGGTTTTCCCTATTTCGATCCCTCCAATCTCGCGCCTGTGAAATCTAGGGTCAATACCCTAATCCCGCCGCAAGGCGACCAAATTGACGCAGGGTCGGGAAAGGCGGGCCGCCCCCTTACGGCAAGGCCCGCCGGTAGAGATGCCAGGTGGCGTGGCCGAAGACCGGAAGCACCACGAAAAGCCCGAGAAACAGGGGCAGAGAGGCGGCAAGCACCGCCAGCGTGACGAAAACGCCCCAGCCGAGCATCACCACCGGGCTCTGGAACACGGCCTTCAGCGAGGTGATCATGGCGGTGACGAAATCGACCTCGCGCTCCAGCAGCATCGGGATCGAGAACACCGTGATCGAGATCAGCACCAGCGCCAGTGCGCCGCCGACCACGTGACCCACGGCGAGGAAGATGAGGCCCTGCGGCGTCGTGAAGATGACGGCCAGGAACTCGCCGAACGAGGCGAAGGACACGAGGCCGAGGCAGAGCGCGATCAGCAGCCGCACCTGGTACATCCAGACCCAGAAGACGAAAAGCATGACGAAGGCCATCCACCCGACCTCGCGGCGGCGCTGCGCCCAGACGACGGCGAAGACATCGCGCCATGACGGCCGCTCGCCGGCCGCGAGGCGGCGGCTCACCTCGTAGAGCCCGACCGCCGCAAAGGGCCCGACCAGCGGAAAGCCGATGGCGAAGGGATAGATGAGCCAGGGCATCCGCCAGATCGTGAGCGAGAGCACGATGACGCCGCCTATGGCCGCGAAGACGCCGCCTATGGCGAGGCCGAAAAGCGGCGCGCGGCGGAAATCGCGAAATCCCGCTCTCAGCGCCGCGGCAAGATCGGCCGGCTGCATGGTGCGGATATGCGGGAGCCCGCCGCCCGGCGCGGCCGGTTCCGCCTGCGTTTCCGACATCCTCGTCCTCCCCTCCCCCGGAGAAACCGGTAGCGGGGGAATTATGGGCCCAAGGAGGACGCGCCAGCCAGCGCTTTCATGCAGCGGCGATGGCGAGGGCGGCCTCGCCGCCTGCGAGATAGGCCTCCCTGGCGCCGAGCAGGCCGCCCGTCCTCTTCTATTTTGGTCATTCCGGTGTCGTTGCCCTATATTCATGTCCCGACACCGAGAGATACGATGAACCGTTCCGCAGGCAACGACGAACGCGAGACACACGCCGGCTCGACGCAGGTCGCGATCGGCGCCGCGGCTTTCGCGGTGCTGTTGGCGGCAAGCGCGCTTTTGTGGGCGCGGTTCGGCGAGGCCGTCTATATCGAGCGCATCCTCGGCGCTATCGCGAGTTGCTTCTGAAGGGGGCTATCGCCCCCTCCACGCGATCTTTACCTCAGGCAATCAGCCTGTAGGCCGGGACGGTGAGGAATTCCTCGAAGGTTTCCGACATCGACATATCGCGGAACAGCGCGATCGCCTCGGGGAAACGGCCGGCGTCATAGACCTCCGGCGTCAATCCCTCGCGCACCTTGACCATCTCGTCGTCGAGCGTTGCCAGGAACAGTTCGGGCGTGACCGTCCGTCCATCTTCCAGCGAAGCGCCGTGGCGCAGTTGCTGCCAGATCTGGGCGCGGCTGATCTCGGCGGTCGCGGCGTCTTCCATCAGATTGTAGAGCGGCACGGCGCCTTTGCCCCTGAGCCACGCCTCGATGTACTGGAC
>CAJXOU010000141.1 GCA_913057645.1 uncultured Rhodobiaceae bacterium
TCGCTCCGCCCGTCTCCGCAAGCACCTTCGTGATCGCCGCCGTCAGCGACGTCTTCCCATGGTCGACATGTCCAATCGTACCGATGTTGCAGTGCGGCTTGTTCCGCTCAAACTTCTCTTTGGCCATCTCGGCGCTCCATCCTTCTGGAACTGTCTTCGTTCAACTGATTAGGCGAGCTTCGCCCGGACTTCGTCGGATACCGCTTGCGGCACCTGCTCGTAATGATCGAACTGCATCGTGTACTGGGCGCGGCCCTGGCTCATCGAACGCAGCGTATTCACGTAACCGAACATGTTGGCGAGCGGCACCATCGCGTGGATCACCTGCGCGATGCCGCGCTGCTCAGTACCGCTGATCTGACCGCGGCGGCTGTTCAGGTCGCCGATCACATCGCCCATGTATTCTTCCGGCGTCACGACCTCGACGCTCATGATCGGCTCGAGGAGCTTCACGCCCGCCTGCTGCGCCCCTTCGCGGAAGGCAGCGCGCGACGCGATTTCGAACGCCATGACGCTCGAGTCGACGTCATGATAGGCACCGTCCATCAGGGTCGCCTTGAAGTCGATCATCGGGAAGCCGGCAAGCGGACCCGAATCCTTCACGCTCTCGACACCCTTCTGAACGCCCGGGATATATTCCTTCGGCACCGAACCGCCGACGATCTTGCTCTCGAACTGGAAGCCCGAACCCGGCTCGCCCGGCTCGAAGACGATCTTCACGCGAGCGAACTGCCCCGAACCGCCGGTCTGCTTCTTGTGCGTGTAGTCGATCTCGGCGCGCTTCGTGAGCGTCTCGCGATAGGCCACCTGCGGCGCGCCCACGTTGGCTTCCACCTTGAACTCGCGGCGCATACGATCGACGAGGATGTCGAGGTGAAGTTCACCCATGCCCTTGATGACGGTCTGCCCCGATTCCTCGTCCACCGACACACGGAAGGAAGGGTCTTCCTGCGCGAGACGATTGAGCGCGAGACCCATCTTCTCCTGGTCCGCCTTTGTCTTCGGCTCGACCGCCACCTCGATGACAGGTTCCGGAAACTCCATGCGCTCCAGAATGATCGGCTTCAGCGGATCGCAGAGCGTGTCGCCCGTCGTCGTGTTCTTGAGGCCGGCAACGGCGACGATGTCGCCCGCATAGGCTTCCTTGATGTCTTCGCGGTGGTTCGCATGCATCTGAAGCATACGGCCGATACGTTCGCGATTTTCTTTCGTCGAGTTCAGAACGCTCGCACCGGTGGTGAGCACGCCCGAATAAATACGGCAGAAGGTAAGCGAACCCACGAACGGGTCGTTCATGATCTTGAACGCGAGAACCGAAAGCGGCTCTTCGTCGGAAGCGCCGCGCGTATCGGGCTCCTCGGTCTTGGGGTCGATACCCTGCATGCGATCGACCTGAAGCGGCGACGGCAGGAAGTCGACAACCGCGTCGAGCATGGGCTGCACGCCCTTGTTCTTGAACGCGCTGCCGCAGAGAACCGGAACGAACTTGCGGCTGATGGTGCCTTTGCGGATCAACCCCTTGAGGGTCGTCTCATCCGGCTCGGTGCCATCGAGATAGGCCTCCATGGCCGTGTCGTCCATTTCGACCGCCGTCTCGACGAGCTTCGAACGATAGTCGTCGGCCTGTGCCTTCATGTCTTCGCGAATGTCGCGGTACTCGAACTCTGCCCCAAGCGACTCGTCCTTCCAGATGATCTCTTTCATCGTGACAAGGTCGATAAGGCCTTCGAATTCGGATTCGGCGCCAATCGGCAATTGCAGCACGAGCGGTGTCGCACCGAGGCGCGTCACGATCATGTCGACGCAGCGATAGAAGTTCGCGCCCATGCGGTCCATCTTGTTGACGAAACACATGCGGGGCACGCGATACTTGTCGGCCTGGCGCCACACCGTCTCGGACTGCGGCTCCACGCCGGCAACCGAGTCGAACACCGTGACCGCACCATCGAGCACACGAAGCGAACGCTCGACTTCAATCGTGAAGTCCACGTGGCCGGGCGTGTCGATGATGTTGATGCGCTTGTCTTTCCAGAAGCAGGTCGTCGCAGCGGAGGTGATCGTGATGCCACGCTCCTGCTCCTGCTCCATCCAGTCCATGGTCGCAGCGCCGTCGTGCACTTCGCCGATCTTGTGGCTCACACCCGTATAATAAAGGATGCGCTCGGTCGTCGTCGTCTTACCAGCATCGATGTGAGCCATGATGCCGATATTGCGGTAATCTTCGAGCTTCGTTTTGCGTGCCATGACGGTCTGCCTTTGGGGGTCTTGAACGCTTTACCAGCGATAGTGCGAGAAGGCGCGGTTGGCTTCCGCCATCCGGTGCGTGTCTTCGCGCTTCTTGACGGCGGAACCGCGATTGTTCGCGGCGTCGAGCAGTTCGCCCGAGAGGCGCGCCACCATCGTGGTCTCGTTGCGCGCGCGAGCGGCAGCAATGATCCAGCGGATGGCGAGCGCACGGCGGCGCTCCGGACGGACTTCGACCGGAACCTGATAGGTCGCGCCACCGACGCGCCGCGAGCGCACTTCGAGGGCCGGCATCACGTTTTCCAGGGCTTCGTGGAACGTGCGCAGCGGATCGACACTGGCCTTCTGCTGCATCTGGTCGAACGCGCCGTAAATGATGCTTTCGGCGGCGGACTTCTTGCCGTGATACATCAGGCTGTTCATGAACTTCGCGAGAACCACGTCGCCGAACTTGGCGTCCGGAAGAACTTCCCGCTTTTCTGCGCGATGGCGTCTGGACATGTCTCTGTTCCTTACTTCGGACGCTTCGCGCCGTATTTCGAACGGCGCTGACGGCGGTCTTTCACGCCCTGCGTATCGAGCACGCCGCGAACGATGTGATAACGCACGCCCGGCAAGTCCTTCACGCGGCCGCCGCGGATAAGCACCACGGAGTGCTCCTGCAGATTGTGGCCTTCGCCCGGGATGTAGCTCGTCACTTCGAACTGGTTGGTCAGGCGCACACGGGCGACCTTACGCAGAGCGGAGTTCGGCTTCTTCGGCGTCGTCGTATAGACACGTGTGCACACACCCCGCTTTTGCGGGCATGCCTGCATGGCCGGTACCTTGTTACGCTTCACCAGCGGCTTGCGCGGCTTGCGGATGAGTTGGTTGACGGTGGGCATTCGCCTGCTCGATCCTGTCTGTCCAAACAAAAAAACGCCGCGCCGCCCCGGATATTGTCCGGAATTGGGCTGCGCGCGCTTGAGGACACCGAACCCTTATCGGGTCTTGCGTCCAAATGCAGAGGATTTCGGCCTCGCGCCGAAATCGTGCGCCATTCCTCGTATTCTGTTTACCGGCCCCAGTGTCTAGATCCGGCCAAAACCAATCCCCTCAGGGATTTAGCGGTATCGGCCCGGGTGCCTCTACTACCTAGAGCGAAAGTGGGCGGAACGTACTCGGGGGGTAACGAGTCGTCAACCCCGCAAGCGCCGAATTCCGCCGAAAAAAGGGTCCGCGGCCACTTTTGCCGCATACGACTGACAACCGTCTTCGATCCAGCGCGCCGAAGGTCCAGAATAGCCGTGAAAACATTGAGAGGAACACCATCATGAACGGCAAATTCTGGCCCGTCTTCTTCTGGGTAGCCGCCGTCTACAACTTCATTGCGGGCTTGCCCTCCTTGCTGGCCCCCACCCTTTCAGCTGCAAGCATGGGGATCTCTCCCTATGCCCCGCAGCACATCATCGTGGCGCAACTCGCCGGCGCCCTGATCTGCCTTTTCGGCATCGGCTACGCCATGGTGGCGATGAAGACGCCGGGCGGCCGGGACATCGTCATTCTCGGCCTGATCGGCAAGCTCGGCGTCTGTGTGCTGGTCATCGGCCACCTGATCTGGGGTCACGTCCCCCAGCTCCTGGTTCTGGCAGCGGCCGGCGATTTCCTCTTTGCCATTGCCTTTGCGGTGTACCTGAAGGGCGGATCGAGAGCGACGGCCGCCTGACCGTTCCGAAATGAAACAGGCCGCCCCGCAGGGCGGCCTGTCGCAACTCACTTATATATGGCGCGCATCCAGCCCGAGTCAGGCCGATCCTTCTGCCGCCTCGGCAACTTCGGCCTCAGCCGAAGCCTCGACGGTCGTACCGCCCTGATCCTCAAGGATCTTCTCGTCACGACGCTGGGCCTCGCCCCGGATCCGCTGGAGCATGCCGCCCGTACCGGCCGGGATGAGCCGGCCCACGATGACGTTTTCCTTGAGACCGATGAGCTGGTCGACCTTGCCGGAAACCGCCGCCTCGGTGAGGACGCGGGTCGTTTCCTGGAAGGATGCGGCCGAGATGAAGGAACGGGTCTGCAGGCTCGCCTTGGTGATGCCGAGCAGAACCGGGCTCGCGGTCGCAGGCGTCTTGCCCTGCGCTTCGAGCTTCGCGTTCATCTCGTCGAACTCCGCCCGGTCGAGCTGTTCGCCCGGCAGCGTGATCGACTCGCCCGGGTTCGTGACCTCGACCTTCTGCAGCATGTTGCGCACGATCACTTCGATGTGCTTGTCGTTGATCGACACGCCCTGCAGTCGGTAGACGTCCTGCACCTCGTTGACGAGATACGCCGCCAGTTCCTCCACACCCGAAATCGCAAGGATGTCGTGCGGCGCAGGGTGACCGTCGAGAATGAACTCGCCCTTCTCGATCACGTCGCCTTCCTGGACCGAAATGTGCTTGCCTTTCGGGATCAGGTATTCGACGGGCTCAAGACTCTCATCGAGCGGATGCACGATGATGCGGCGCTTGTTCTTGTAGTCCTTGCCGAACTCAACGCGGCCTGTCTCCTCCGCGATGATGGCATGGTCCTTCGGACGGCGCGCCTCGAAGAGCTCCGCCACGCGCGGCAGACCGCCCGTGATGTCGCGCGTCTTGGCACCTTCGGTCGGGATACGCGCCAGCACGTCGCCGGCATGAACCTCCGCACCGTTTTCGACCGACAGAATGGCATCCACCGACAACAGGTAGCGGGCATCATTGCCGCTCGCTAGCTTGTGGAGCTTGCCGTTCTTGTCCTTCACGACCATTGCAGGGCGCAGATCGCTGCCACGCGGTGACGCACGCCAGTCGACGACGACACGGCTCGAAATGCCTGTCGCCTCGTCCGCCACTTCGCGGATCGACACGCCATCGACGAGATCCTCGAACTCGACCGTACCGTTCACTTCCGTGAGGATCGGCATGGTGTAGGGATCCCACTCGGCGATGCGCTGGCCGCGATTGATCGTGCCGCCCTCGTCCACCTTCAGGCGCGAGCCGTAGGTGAGCTTGTGCGACGCACGCTCGTTACCGTGCTCGTCGAGAACGATCACCTGCACGTTGCGGCCCATGACCACGAGTTGACCGTTCGAATCCTTAACCACGTTGCGGTTCACGATCTTCACCGTGCCGCTGTGGTTGGATTCGATATAGGAGTTGTCGGCCACCTGTGCCGTACCGCCGATATGGAAGGTACGCATCGTGAGCTGCGTGCCCGGCTCGCCGATCGACTGGGCGGCGATGACGCCTACCGCTTCGCCCATATTGACAGGCGTACCGCGCGCGAGATCGCGGCCATAACAGGCGCCGCAAACACCGTTCGCCGCTTCGCAGGTCAGCACCGAGCGGATCTTGATGCCCTGGACATTCGCCTCTTCGATGAGGTCCACATCCGCTTCGTCGATCAAGTGGTTCCTCGGAATGAGGACATCGCCACTCGCCGGATTCATCACATCCTCAGCCGTGGTGCGGCCTAGCACACGGGTACCGAGGGAGACGATCACGTCGCCGGCCTCGATCACGGCCTGAACCGTGATGCCGCCATCCGTGCCACAATCCTCTTCGGTAATGATCGAGTCCTGCGCAACGTCGACGAGACGCCGGGTGAGATAACCCGAGTTCGCCGTCTTGAGCGCCGTGTCGGCGAGGCCCTTACGCGCACCGTGGGTCGAGTTGAAGTACTCGAGAACGGTGAGGCCTTCCTTGAAGTTCGAGATGATCGGCGTCTCGATGATTTCGCCCGACGGCTTGGCCATGAGGCCGCGCATGCCGGCGAGCTGCTTCATCTGGGCGGGCGAACCACGCGCGCCCGAGTGGGCCATCATGTAGATCGAATTGATCTGCTTTTCGCGCTTCGTCTCCTCGTCCACCTGGACCGCAGAGATCTTCTGCATCATCACATCGGCGACGCGGTCGGTGCACTTCGCCCAGGCGTCGACAACCTTGTTGTACTTCTCGCCCTGCGTGATCAGACCGTCGATATACTGCTGCTCGTATTCGGTTGCGAGCGCCTGCGTTTCCTCGACGAGCTTCGCCTTTTCTTCCGGGATGACCATGTCGTCCTTGCCGAAGGAAATACCGGCACGGAACGCCTGGCGGAAGCCGAGCGCCATGATCTGGTCGCAGAAGATGACCGTCTCCTTCTGGCCGCAGTGGCGATAGACCACGTCGATCATCTTGGAGATGTCACGCTTGGTAAGCAGCGTGTTCACGAGGTCGAAGGGCACGTTCGGGTGCTTCGGCAAAAGTTCGCCAACAAGCATGCGTCCGGGCGTCGTGTCCACGACCTGCGTGATCAGATTGCCGTCGGCATCCTTCGTCGTGTAGCGCGCCTTGACCTTGGCGTGGAGCGTGACCGACTTCGACGCCAGCGCATGCTCAATCTCCGACATGCTTCCGAAGACCATGCCCTCGCCTGGCTCGTTCTCCTTCTGGATGGTCACGTAGTAGAGACCGAGAACGATATCCTGTGACGGCACGATGATCGGCGAACCGTTGGCCGGGTGCAGAATGTTGTTCGTCGACATCATCAGCACGCGGGCTTCGAGCTGGGCTTCGAGCGACAGCGGCACGTGAACGGCCATCTGGTCGCCGTCGAAGTCGGCATTGAAGGCGGCGCAGACGAGCGGATGAAGCTGGATCGCCTTGCCCTCGATCAGCACGGGCTCGAAGGCCTGAATGCCGAGACGGTGAAGCGTCGGCGCACGGTTCAGCAGCACCGGGTGTTCGCGGATCACCTGTTCAAGGATTTCCCAGACTTCCGGACGCTCTTTCTCGACGAGCTTCTTCGCCTGCTTCACCGTCGCGCTGAGACCCTTCGCCTCGAGACGCGAGTAGATG
>CAJXOU010000142.1 GCA_913057645.1 uncultured Rhodobiaceae bacterium
GCCCCCAAGGGCGGGTGGGAAGAGAGGGAGGGGAAGTCCATGAGTCTCGATCTCAATCCGGTGTCGGTGTCGGACTACCGGGAATTCGCGCGGCGGCGGCTGCCGACGCAGTTGTTCGACTACATGGATGGCGGCTCCTATGCCGAGAAGACGCTGGCGGACAATGTCGATGCGTTCGCGCGGCTGAAACTCAGGCAGCGTGTGCTGCGCGATGTCGGCACCATCGACACGCGGGCGGAGATCTTCGGCGAGACATGGACGATCCCGGCGGGGCTTGCGCCGGTCGGCTTCGCGGGCATGTTCGCGCAGCGCGGCGAGGTGCAGGCGGCGAAGGCGGCGGAAAAGTTCGGCGTGCCGTTCACGCTGTCGACGGTCGGCATCTGTTCGATCGAGGAAGTCGCGAAGGCGACGACGAAGCCGTTCTGGTTCCAGCTTTATGTCATCAAGGATCGCGGCTATGCGCGCGAGCTGATGCAGCGCGCGCATGATGCCGGCTGCCCGGTGCTCGTGTTCACGGTGGACCTTGCGGTGCTCGGCGCGCGTTACCGCGACATCAGGAACGGCATGAACACGGCGATGTCGTTCGGCAAGCGGGTGAAGGTCGCGGCCGATTTCGCGCGTCGCATTCACTGGCTGCGCCATGTGGCGCTTGGCGGGCGGCCGCTCGATTTCGGCAATCTGCGCGAGGCGGTGCCGGACGCGAAGGGCTTCGGCGAATTCGGCATGTGGGTCGCGAAGAACCTCGATCCGGGAATGACCTGGAACGATCTCGAATGGGTGCGCGAGAACTGGCCGGGCAAGATCGTCATCAAGGGCGTGATGGACCGGGAGGATGCGCGCATGGCGATGAACACGCTGGCGCCAGACGGGATCGTGGTGTCGAACCATGGCGGACGGCAGCTCGACTCGACGCCCGCGACCATCGACGCGCTGCCGGCGATCCGCGAGGAAGTGGGCGACCGGACGACGCTGTTCCTCGATGGCGGCGTGCGCAGCGGGCTCGACGTGACGAAGGCGATGGCGCGGGGGGCCGACGCTTGCCTGCTCGGGCGCGCCTGGGCCTATGCGCTGGCGGCGCGGGGCGAGCAAGGCGTTTCCGCGATGCTCGCGACGATGCGGCAGGAGATGAATGTCGCGATGGCGCTGACGGGCTTCACCAAGGCGAGCGAGATCGACGGAAGCGCGATTGCGTGATTCAGGACGATGAAACGTCTTCCCGCCTTCATGCGTTTTGTTCCCGAGACTGCGGGGCCCGCGATGAAGGAGAGACCATGCTCAGCATCGAAAGTACGGATGGCGGCGTCATCCATGTGAAGGCGTCCGGGAAACTTACCCGGCCCGACTACGACACGTTCGACGTCCAGTTCGACAAGGTGTCGCAGGCGAACAAACCGGTTCGCGTGCTGGTGGAACTCGACGGGTTCGAGGGCTGGGATGCGGCCGGGCTCTGGCAGGAGCTCAAGTTCGACGTTACGCATAATGACGACATGGGCCGCGTCGCCGTTGTCGGCGACAAGAGCTGGGAGGAATGGGGCACGAAGATATCGAAACCCTTCTTCAGCGCGGACATGAAATATTTCGACAAGGCGCAGGAGAGCGAAGCGCGCGAATGGCTGATGCGGCCGTGACGGGAGGATGAAGATGAGAGTTGTGCCGGCGTTTCAGTTCATCGCGCTGGTTCTTGCGGCGCTGGCGCTGATTCCGGCGGGCGCGCATTTCTTCGAACTGCCGAACAAGATGGCGCTCGACGGGCAAGCCTATCTCACCGTGCAGCAGATCTATGCGGGGTGGAGCCTGTTCGGCATTGCGCTGATCGGATCGCTCGCGGCCAATCTCGCGCTCGCCGTCGCCGTGCGGCGCGAGCGCATAGCCTGCGTGTTCGCGACGGCGGCGTTCGCGTCGATGCTGACGGTGCTGCTTCTGTTCTTCGCCTTCGTCTATCCCATGAATGCGGCGACGGAGAACTGGACCGTCATGCCGGAGAACTGGGAGGCGCTGCGCATGCAATGGGAATACGGGCACGCGGTCAATGCGGTGCTGACATTCGTGGCGTTCGTCTGCGTGTCGCTGAGCGTCGTGGTGGGGCGGCGGTAGAGCGGATCAGCGGCCTAGTTCGGTGCGGCAGGCTTCTTTCAGGCGCGGGAGGCGGTCAACTGTTACCTGCCAGATGATTTCAACATCGACGTCGCCATAATCGTGCCGCAGGATGGAGCCGAAGCGTCGCAGGTTGGGGAAGTCGATTTCCGGGTAGCGCTCATCGAGGTCCTCGCCGATCTTGCGGGCGGCTTCGCAGATGCGTTCGAGACAACGCTCGACCGCGTCCTGTGCCAGTGCATTCTTCCGAAAAGATTCAAGGTCGAGGCCCGCGAGATGGCTTTCGATCCGGGCGATCTGATCGAGTATGTCCGCGATGCGTTTCAGCGGATCGCTAGAAGACATATATTTCGTCCTCGGCGAGATGCGCCTTGAGTTCGGGCTTCATGTCCGGCCGGCGGCGGACGATGTCGACAGACGATCCGAGAAGCCGCTCGATGAAACCGCCGATGCCGGCAAGACCCACGATATCAATGCGGCGCGCGGGGTCGATATCCACCACGATATCTATGTCGCTGTCGGGCCGGTCTTCCATGCGGGCGACGGAGCCGAAGACGGCGAGGCGGACAACACCTTGCGCCTCGAGTTCGGGCTGCGCTTTCTGCAGTGTACGGAGGACATGGGCGAGGCGGCTTCTGTGCTGCGGACGGTTCGACAGAGCTGAACGCAGCGCCTGAAGGCTGGCGCGCAGGGGCTCGCCCCTGCCCTTTTCGAAGTTCACAAGGGTCGCGCGCGAGATGCCGGCGCGGCGGGCGAGCTCCGCCTGGGTGAGCCCGAGACGGGCGCGGGCCGCGCGGCAATCGGCGGGCGTGAGGGTTTGGGCGGTTTCCATGCCTGTATAATGTATAATATTTCTCTTTTTGTCAAATATTATACAATCGCACTCCGAAGTCATCGCAACCGCCCATGGACCCCGGCTTTCGCCGGGGTGACACATCAGGTTTAGCGAAAAACAGAGAGTCGCCCTACTCCGCCCTGGTGAGGCGGAGGATCTGGCCGTCTTCCTCGTCGGTGAGGAGGTAGAGAGCGCCGTCGGGGCCCTGGGCCACATCGCGGATGCGGAGGCCCAGGTCTTTCAGCAAGGCTTCCTCGCCGGTGACTTCCTCGCCGTCGAGCGTGAGGCGGGCGAGCTGCGGGATGGCGAGACCGCCGACGAAGAGGTTGCCCTGCCATTCGGGGATTTCATCGCCCGTGTAGAAGGCCATGCCGGAGGGGCCGATGGAGGGGACCCAGTAATGGACCGGCTCCACGACGCCTTCCCTCGAGGACTCGCCGGTGCCGACCGGCGTCAGGTCGTAATTGGTGCCGTAGGAAACGAGCGGCCAGCCGTAATTATGCGCGGGCCTGGGGATGTTCACCTCGTCGCCGCCGCGCGGCCCGTGTTCATGCGTCCACAGCGCACCGGTTTCCGGGTGGAGCGCCGCGCCCTGCTGGTTGCGGTGGCCGTAGGACCAGATTTCCGGGAGCGCGCCGGCGGCGTTGTCCGGATCGGCGAAGGGATTGTCGTCGGGCACGGTGCCGTCCGGCCAGATGCGGACGACCTTGCCGAGATGGGAGTCGAGGTCCTGCGCCTGAGTGCGGAACTCCGTCTTGGAGCGTTCGCCCAGCGCGATGAAGAGATGGCCCTCGCGGTCGAAAACGAGGCGCGAACCGAAATGCAGCGTGCTCGGCTCCTTGGGCTGCTGGCGGAAGATCACGTCCACATCGCGCAACTGCGGCGACATGCTTTCGGTGAGGTGGCCGCGCGCGACGGCGGTGCCGTTTTCGTTGCCTTCGCCCTTCTCCGCATAGCTCAGATAGACGAGGCGGTTTTCGGCGAAGTCCGGATCGAGCACGACGTCGAGCAGACCGCCCTGCCCGCGCGCATCGACTTCCGGCACGCCGTAGATCGCGTCGCCGATCTTGCCTTGCGGCGTCACGATGCGCAGGAAACCCGGGCGCTCGGTGACGAGGAAATTGCCGTCCGGCAGGAAGGCGAGGGCCCAGGGATGTTCGAGGCCCTCCGCCACCGTCTCGACGCGGATCTTCACCTTCTCCGTGTCGAAGGTCTGCTCGAGCGCGAAGGCGGGCGCCGCCAGGGCAGCGGAGAGAGCGAGGGCGAAAGCGGAACGGCGGATCATGCGTCACCTTTCTGGGGCGGTGGAAGGCGAGATTTGCCCGCCTAAACGACCAAAGTAAGGCGGGCGGGTCCGCTTGACAGGGGCGCGGGGGCGCGGTTTAGTTAGGCAACCGAACTAAAATGACGGACCCCGGCGGGATGCCGGCGCTTCCGCGTGCAGGGAGAGACCCCCATGACGATCCACACACCGCTTTGCGACCTTCTCGGCGTCAAATATCCGATCATGCTGGCGGGCATGGGCGGCGTTTCCTATGCGGAGCTCGCGGCCGCGGTTTCCAATGCGGGCGGCTTCGGCACGCTCGGCATGGCGGGGCGGCAGCCGGAAGAAATCCGCGAAGAAATGAAGAAGGTGAAGGACCTGACCGACAAGCCGTTCGGCGTGGACCTGCTCGCCGCGGTGCCGGAATCGCTGGAGCGGACGGCGGACATCATGATCGAGGAAGGCGCGACGGCATTCATTTCCGGTCTCGGCGTGCCGACGAACATTCTCGAGAAGCTGCATGGCGCGGGCATGAAGGTGATGAATGTCTGCGGCACGGTGAAACATGCGGTGGCGGGCGAGAAGGCCGGGCTCGACGGCGTGATCGCGCAGGGGACCGAAGGCGGCGGACACACCGGCAAGGTCGCCGGCATGGCGCTGATCCCGCAGATCGTGGATGCGGTGAAGACCATTCCCGTCGTCGCGGCCGGCTCCATCGTCGACGGGCGCGGGCTTGCGGCGGCGCTCGCCTTCGGCGCGACGGGCGTGTGGATGGGGACGCGCTTCATCGCCGCGAAGGAAAGCCATGCGGGCGACATGTACCGGCAGGTGATCGTGGAAGCGAAGGACACGGACACGATCGTGACGCGGTGTTATTCCGGCAAGACGATGCGCGTGTTCAACAATCCTTATGTGCAGGACTGGGAGAGCCGTCCGCAGGACATTCAGCCCTTCCCGCAGCAGGCGATCCTGTCGCATCAGAACAATGTGATGGGCGGCATCGGCGGGCAGATCGAGGGGCTCGAGCGCGACCGTTCCTGCTTCGCGATGGGCCAGGGCGCGGGCGGCATCCACGAGGTGCTTTCCGCCAAGGACATCGTCGAGAAGACGATGGCGGAGGCCGAAGAGGTGCTGGAGCGGCTGAAGAAGTTCGGCTGAAGCATTTCGTTCCCGAAACGCCGCCCCAAGAAGGCCCGCTTCCTGCACTAGAAGCCGTGAGATACGCGGTCCAAAGCGCGCAGGAAGGCCCTCGGGGCGGAATGACACAGGATTTGTGCAGAATCGGGACGGTCGAGACGAAGCGGCGGCGCCTACCGGCGCTTCTGCTCGCAGCCGCCGTGGCGCTCCTGCCCTTCTTCAGCGTGCGGGCGGAAGCGCAGCCGGGGGGCATCTCCCAGCTGGCGGAAGTGCTGGGCGCCGTTCACCATCTTCGCGCGCTCTGCGGCACGAACGAAGGCCAGCTCTGGCGCAACAAGATGATCGAGATGATGGGCGCGGTGAACCCTTCCGAAACCGAGCGGAAGGACCTCATCAAGCATTTCAACGACGCCTACTACCGCTACCGGAACGCCTATCCGAACTGCACGGCGACGGCGGCAACGCAGGCCGACACGCTGATGCGGGACGGCCAGCGGATTGCCGAGGAACTCGCGGCGAGCGGCTATGGCCGCGGAAATCCATACACGAGATAGGGATTCCACGCGGCCGGCCCTTCTTCCCGTCAAAACAGCACCAATGTGACACGCATTAACCTGTCTTTCACGAAACGGGAGACATTCGGCACGAGTGTGTTACAAAAGCTGGAAGAGGCCCGGCGCGGCGCAGACAGTTCCCGCGCCCGATTTACTGCGAAGAGAGGGACCAATGGCCGAAGATTTTCCAGGCGACGCCAGTTTCGGTCCGCTCGATGAAGACGGATACGAAACCTCTCCCCTTTCCGAAACCGAGCAGCGGCGCATGGCGCTGCAGAACCTCCTGGACGCGTGGGACGAGTCGCTCGGCGAAGGCGTGGATGCGGACATTCTCGCGACGACGGCGATCTTCGCCGCGCTTTCCGACATGGTCGAAGCCTATGGCGAGGAGCCCGTGGCCGAGATGGCGACCGGGCTTGCCGACCGCGTGCGGCAGGGCGAGTTCACGCTGAACCGCACGCTGAACTAGCACGGCATTTCGATTTCAACCTGACGTGTCATTCCGGCGGAAGCCGGAATCCATGGGCGCTCGCGATCATTCGAGAGTCAGATGGACCCCGGCTTTCGCCGGGGTGACAGTGTTCTTGTATGCGTCGCTTACGCTCGATCTTCAGATCATCACCTCGATGAGGCGCGGGCCCTTCTGCTTCACGGCAGCGGAGAAGGCGTCGGCGAAGTCCTCGACCGTTTCAACACGGGTCGACTCGACGCCCATGCCCTGCCCGAGCTCGACCCAGTTCAGTTCCGGGTTGTGGAGGTCGAGCATGGAGAGCGCCTTGGGGCCGGGGTTCTCGGCGCCGACGCGCATCAGCTCGATGTTCAGGATGGCGTAGGAGCGGTTGGCGAAGATCACGTTCACGACATCGAGTTTCTCGCGGGCCTGCGTCCAGAGCGCCTGCAGCGTGTACATCGCGCCGCCATCGCCGTGGAGGCAGACGACCTTGCGGTCCGGGCAGGCAACCGCCGCGCCGGTCGCGAGCGGCAGGCCCTGACCGATGGCGCCGCCGGTGAGCGAGAGATGGTCGTGCGGCGCGGCATTCGCCGTCGCGATGGCGGCGCGATG
>CAJXOU010000143.1 GCA_913057645.1 uncultured Rhodobiaceae bacterium
TTGTCTCCGTGCTGGCCAGTCTACCGGACGCGACGCGCGGAGGGTCGTCGGCGGCGTCAGATGTGTATAAGGGGCAGGAACCAGCGGCGCGGCGAGCGCGCTCACATCAGCGCAGCGTGCGGGGGCGGATTCCCCTCTGTCGCACAGCACAGTCGCGCGAATGAGTTCGAACTGGAATTGCGCCCGGCGCAGGAACTCGGGGAAAAGACCACCTTCTCTCGCCGCCTCGACAAGCGGCAGATAGCTGGCGCAGCCAGCTTGTTGTCTTTCCAGCATTTCCGAAAGCGCCGCCTCTTCGGCCTCTTGCAGAGTCCCCGCCTCGCAGATCCGCCACATCAATTCCGCCGTCGCGTGATCGTGGAGAAGAATGAGACCGCGCGCGTCGGCGCGGAGAGATGCGTAGAGCCGGGCGACATCCCGCGGCGACCAGCCGCGGAACCCGTCGACGAAGGCGACGATATCGACCGGCCCTTCAGGCGCGTCGCGATAGCTCTTCCTCGCATCCGGCGAAAGGGTCGGACGAACGCCGCGCTTCAGAAAGGAATATTCACGCGACGAACCGAGATCGGGCGTCCCGTCCGCCTTCGCCGGAATGAACAGGAACTGCAGCCCGAGCGGGCGCTCCTCGATATGGAAGAAGGCGCTGTTCTGCGCCGCGCCGGAAACGCGGAGCGCGCCCTGTGCGCTGCCCGATGCCACTTCCGCCCGCTCTCCGTTCAGCGTGTAGGCAACGCCGGAAGGCATGGCAAGCCGCCCGACAACCCGCCGCTCGGCCTCGCTTAACGTAAGCGCCATGCCCGCCGCTTCGCCGATACCGTCATAGCCGCCATTGAGCTCCGCCGCACGCAGCGGCGGCTCCATCAACGAAAGCACGAGAAGCAGCAGAAGCGCGAGCAGCGCGCGTGCCATTCCTCTCGTTCCCCTCGCCGCGTCTTGCGCGATCAGCCCCCGCATCATGGTCGTCGCTACTCTCCGGGCCCCGCGGAGAACACGCGCTACTTGCCTTTGAATTGAGGCTCGCGCTTCTCCATATAGGCCGTCATGCCTTCCTTCACGTCTTCCGTCCGCATCAGCGGCAGAAGCTGCAGATAGACATGATGCACATGTTCCGGGAAGGGTTCGTTAAGCCCCATGCGCATCATCCGCTTCGCCGCCCGCACCGCGAGAGGCGCGTTGCCGGCAATCTCCGCCGCAATCGCCCGCGCACGCGGCATCAGTTCCTCGTTCGCGACGACTTCGGAGGCGAGCCCCCAGGCAACACTCTCATCGGCGGAAAGCGTGCGACCCGTGAAAATCAGCTCCGCCGCCCTGGACCAGCCGATCAGCCGCGGCAGATACCACGTGCCGCCCGATTCGGGCACCAGGCCGCGCTTGCAGAAGGCGGCCGCGAGCTTGGCGGATTTCGCCATGATGCGGATGTCGCACCCGAGCGCCGTGTCCATCCCGTACCCCGCCGCGCCGCCATTCAGCGCGCAGATCGTCGGCGTCTCCATTTCCTGAAGCACCGTCGGCGGCGTGTTCTTGAGGTCGAGGCTCGTGGAGGTAACGCCACCGCTCGAGCCGATGGAGAGTCCGCCGCCCTGCGTCTGCGCTCGAAGGTCGAGACCGGCGCAGAAGGCGCGTCCCGCGCCGGTGAGGATCACGCAGCGGACTTCCGGGTCGGCGTCCGCTTCCTTCAGCCGCTCCGTGAGCTGATTCAGCATCGTCGCCGAAATCGTGTTCATGCGGTCGGGCGCGTTGAGCGTGATGGTCGCAACGTGATCGGAGACGTCGTAGAGAACTTCCTGCATCTCTTGCGGCTCGGCCTTTGCCTGGCTCATGTCTTCCTCCCTCAAGGTTCTGAGATCGTTTGCCTGAAATATCGGTCCAGCCAGTTTAGCCGATAAAATCAGTCACACGTAGCCTTGCCCCCATCGCCGAACCAGGGATGCCGGATGTAATCGCCCGCGGCGATACCGAGACGCTGCGTCAGCCCGCCATTCACCTCGAGGATGCCGTTCACCGGTACGCCCGACTGATGGATGTCGAGCGTATGCGGCTGCGCCTCTTCGGATATGCGGGCAATGCGCCCGTCCGCCTCGATGAAGATCATGTCGAGCGGGATGTAGGTGTTCTTCATCCAGAAGCTCGCAAGTTCGCAGTTCTGGTAGAAGAACAGCATGCCCGCATCATCCGCCAGTTCGGTGCGGTACATGAGACCCCGCCGCTGCTTGTCGGCGGTGACGACGAGTTCGATCGAGAACTGGTGGCTTTCGCCATCCGCCTTTTCGATCTCGAGCACATGCTCTTCCCCGGCATGCGTCGCCGGAGAAACGAAAACGGTGAACAGGAAAACGAACGCGAGAACCGGTGCAATACGCATCAATCGAGCCGCGTCAGGCCGGCGGCGTATTTCTTCCAGTTCTCGACATAGTGGTCGGCGGACATCCTCAGCGCCGCCGCCGTCTCCTTGTCCAGCGTGCGCACGACCTTGCCGGGCGACCCCAGCACCATCGAGTAGTCCGGAATTTCCTTGTTCTCTGAAATCAGCGTGTTGGCGCCGATGAGGCAGCCCTTCCCGATCTTCGTATTGTTCAGAATGATGCTGCCGATGCCGACAAGGCTGCCCTCGCCGATGGTGCAGCCATGCAGCATCACCATATGGCCGATGGTGACGTTCGCCTCGATGGTAAGCGGCGAACCGGGATCCGTATGCAGCACCGATCCGTCCTGAACGTTCGAGTTTTCACCGATGGTGATGAGTTCGTTGTCGCCCCTGAGAACCGCTCCGAACCAGACGCTGGCGTTCCTTTCGAGCTTCACATTGCCCATGACTTCCGCATTGGGGGCGATCCAGTACTCGCTCTCGCCGGGCAGGATCGGTTTTTTCTCTCCAATGGCATAGACGGGCATGGGTCTCCTCCTCGCGAGCATTGCTTTGCCGGGACTATGACACGTGCGGCCTCGCGATACGAGGCTTGCGAAGCTGCCCAGAAAAAGGCTGTCATCGCTCCGTCAATCCGGCTTCGTAGGCTGGGAGACAGGGACCAAAGCGGGGGGTGACATGGCGGAACGAAAATCCTTTGGCGAGGCACTGGACGCAGCGGACGAACAGCCGGTTGCGCGCACCACCGCGCCCGATCTCGCCGAACTCTGGACCCGGCGCATCGCACGGCGCGGTTTCCTCACGGGCATCGGCAAGGCCGCCCTGCTTGCGTCCGTCTCGCCCTCGATTCTCTCGCTTGCCGCCTGCGGCGAGGCGCCGGAAACGGCACCCGACGCCATATTCGGTTTCGAGGAGGTGCCGCGCGGCATCGATGGCGACCATCATGTCGCCGCCGATCACGACGCCGAAATCCTGATCCGCTGGGGTGAACCGCTGCTGAAAGACGCACCTGATTTCGATGTCCGGAAGCAGAGCGCCGCTTCACAGCTTGCCCAGTTCGGCTACAACAAGGACTATATCGGCTTCATCTCCCTGCCTTACGGGTCCGGCGCCAGCGACCGCGGTCTCCTCTGCGTCCATCACGAATACACCAACGACGACCTGATGTACCCGGGCTACCCTGCGGACAACCCGGCGAGCTTCTACACGCAGGACGTCGTGGAAATTTCCATGGCGGCCCATGGCGGCAGCATCGTCGAAGTCGCACGCGGGGATGACGGCAAGTGGAGCATCGTCCGCGACAGCGAATACAACCGCCGCCTCACGCCACTTTCGACCGCAATGACGTTCTCCGGTCCAGCCGCCGGGCACCCCCGCCTGCAGACGAACGAAGACCCGACGGGCCTCCACGTCATGGGCACGTTCAACAACTGTGCCGGCGGCATCACGCCCTGGGGCACGTGGCTCATGTCGGAGGAAAACATCAACTTCTATTTCATGGGCGAGAACGCGGACGCGGACGAAGCCGTGAATCACGAACGCATGGGCGTTCCCGGTAGCCGCTCCTATCCCTGGGGCTACTTCCACAAGCGTTTCGACATTTCACGCGAACCCCGCGAACCGAACCGCTTCGGCTGGGTGGTGGAGGTCGATCCCCTCGACCCCGCCTCCACCCCCGTCAAGCGCACGGCGCTGGGCCGCTTCAAGCACGAGGGCTGTGAGAACACGCTGACGAAGGACGGCCGTCTCGTCGTCTATATGGGCGACGACCAGGCCTTCGAGTACCTCTACAAATTCGTGAGCGCCGCCGAAGTGAGCGCCGACCGTGCGGCGAACGCCTCCCTGCTCGACGAGGGCACGCTCTATGTTGCGGGCTTCGAGGAAGACGGCAGCGGCAGATGGATGCCGCTCGTCCACGGAGAAAACGGCATCGACGAAGCGAGCGGTTTTTCTTCGCAGGCCGACGTCGTGATCGAGGCGCGCCGCGCCGCCGACATTCTCGGCGCAACGCCGCTCGACCGCCCCGAAGACGTGACGCCCAACGATGCGACCGGGAAAGTATATGTGGCTCTCACTAATTCGAAGGAGCGCGAGGAAACAAACGCAGTGAACCCGCGCGCCGGCAATCTCTGGGGGCAGATCGTGGAGCTCACGCCTGAAGGCCGCGACCACGCCTCGGAAAACTTCACATGGACGATGCTCGTCAAATGCGGCGACCCGATGTTTCCGGCAATCGGCGCCGAATGGCATCCCGAAGCCGGCCGCAACAACTGGTTCGCCTGCCCCGACAACATGGCGGTCGACCGGAAAGGCCGCCTCTGGGTCGCAACCGACCAGGGCTCGGGCTGGAATGCTGCATCGAGCTCGGCGGACGGTCTCTACGCTCTCGCGACGACGGGCGAAAAGCGCGGTCTCGCCCGGCGGATATTCCGCGCTCCCGTCGGCGCTGAAGTCTGCGGCCCCTGTTTCACACCGGATGGAACGACACTTTTCCTCGCCGTGCAGCATCCCGGCGCGGATGGCACGAAGAACTTCAAGGGCTTCGAACGCGCCTCGACCTTCGATGACCCGGCAACGCGCTGGCCCGATTTCGCGTCCGATATGCCGCCGCGCCCCTCCGTCGTCGTCATCACGGCGAAGAAGGGCGGCCCCGTCGGCGGCTGATCCGTGAACGGCATATCTGCAGGCGGATGGAACCCGTTTCCCTCCCACGGGTTGCACCTTTAGTCGCTATGGCCCAAGCTTGGCGTTGCGGCAATGAAAACGGCGGTTCGGGCACCCCGCCGGTCAATGCGACATGCAATTGTTCAGGGGCGTCGGTTCATGCGGTTTCTTTTCAGTCTTGTCATCTTCCTGCTCGCCCTGCCGCTTCTCTTCATGGTCGCCTTCGAGCGCGGATTGCTCGACGAATATGTACCTGAAGACCAGATACCGGCCGAGCCCTTCATCCGCGCCGAACTCCTGGAAACGACGAACGGTCCCGATCTCAGCCGCCGCATAAACACGGCGCTGGACGAGGACGCCTATGACGATGCGGTGATGTATGCGGAGATCGCCGACTATATCGATGTGCCGCTCGACGCCGAAACGCAAGCGCGCCTCGAAGCCGAGGACGCCTTCTCGCGCCGCGCCGCACGCAATACCGGAAATTTCGTGACCGGCTTCGTGACCGGCGAAGGCGACAGCACGCCCGCTTTCATGGGCGCGGTGGCCTCCGACCTCACCGTTGTAGGCGACGTGCGCGACATCAGCTCGGAAGGCACGAAGCTCGTGCGCGGCGAGGAGTACTCGAAGATGATTCTCGGTCTTTCCGTCGTCGGCCTTGCGGCAACGACGGCAACCGTCGCGACCGGCGGCGGCGGCCTCCCCGCCCGCATCGGCGTTTCGATCCTCAAGGTCGCCAAGAAGGCCGGTACCCTCACGGCAAGCTTCACGCGCGACGTGACGCGCGTCCTTCAGGAAGCGATGAATTTCAACAAGCTGGGAGACACGCTGCGCGCCGTTGACCTAGGCAACCCTGCCGCCACGCGCCGCGCGATCACCGAATATGCCGATGGCGTCTCGATGGCGAAGGTAACGCCGATCCTCGATGATGTTGCCGCGCTCGAGCGTACAGCCGGCCCCGCCGAAACAGTGCGATTGATGAGGTATGTGGACAATACCGAGGATCTCGCCCGCGTCAGCAAGATGAGCGGCAAGCTCGGCACGAAGACGCGCGGCGTCATCGAACTTACCGGCAAGACGGGCCTGCGCGCCTTCAAGACGGCGTGGAACCTGATCCTGCTGGCGCTCGAATGGGTCTGGGCGATTGTCGCGGGTATCGGCACGCTCTTCGCGACGGCACTGGGCCGCCGCGCGGTTCGAGGACGCCGTGCCTGAAAGTCAGACCCTGAGCGTCAGGCCCGGAACGTCAGGCAGAGAGCATCACGCCGAGAAGAAAGACGCCGGAGAGAAAGCTCCACATCGTCGCGATGCAGCCCGAGAGCAACATCCAGAACGGTGGTCGGTTCTCGAACACCTGGGCGCGAAGCGCGTTCCTGAGAATGACCGTCGGTCCTGCGAAGACCAGCGCAAGCACTCCCGCAAGCTGGCCAAATGTGGATTCCGACGTGATCTGGAAGCTCGGCGGCTTGCTTGTCACCATGCGGTAGATGCTGCTGGTGAGACCTGCCGCGACGAACCCCGTCGCGATTGAAAAGAAGAACGCGCTAAACTGATGCATCTGCCCCTGTGCGCCCTTGCGGGCTACCCCTGCTGTCTGTCGTTCGATCCGGCCAGATCAGCGGCGGCCGGTTTCGACCCCCTCAATGAAACGATTGGCGAGCGCGGCGATGCGTGTTTCGGCTGCCGCCACCATGAAATCCGGAACGACCTGTTCGTCGAGGAGCGCCACAAGCGCCGGATCCGAAAGGCTCTCTTTCAGATCGGCGGCGGGCATGCCGCGCGAACGATTGACGATCGAGGCAAGGAGGTCCGAACGCTCGCCGACGGCGAACTCCGTCTTTCCGAGCCCGCAGTGGCCGAGGTCCGCCTCCCGGTCGAAACCCGCCACCGCACC
>CAJXOU010000144.1 GCA_913057645.1 uncultured Rhodobiaceae bacterium
ACGCGGACTGCGAGCGCGGACCGTGGCCGCCGGCGCATCGGCGCGGCGATTGGCGCTGGGCGCGGAGCCGGCCACGTCGACGCGGTTCGCGGCGGCGCGCGGCGAGGTGATCTGGAATTCACCCGGCCACTGCAGATCCATGCCGGGATCGATCTTCACCTCGACGTCCATGCCGAAACCGAGGCAGGGCTGGCCGGTGGCGGCGTCGAGCGCGATCAACCGGGAGTCGACCGTGCCCATGAAGAGCCGCATCGCGCAGAGGTCGCCGGAGGCGGCGGTTTCATCCGTCCAGGGCGTGACGCCGCGGCAGACGAACTGGTTGCCCGGACGGTAGCCTGTCGCGATTTTCGGATCGTAGCGCCACTTCTGCGCGCCGGTGCCGGGATCAAGCGCGATCACTTCGTTGAACGGCGAACAGAAGACGAGCGATCCGGCGGCGAGAACCGGCGTGCCCTCAAAGGCACTGTGCTTCATGTCGTCCGCATGGGCCGTCATGTCGCCGGTGCTGTAGAGCCATGCCTGTTGAAGATCGTCGATGTTCGAGGGCGTGATCTCAGCCGCCGCCGAATGGCGCGTGCCGCCCGCATCGCCGCCATAATGCGGCCACTCCCCCGCCACCGCGGGAAACGAAAGCAGCAGCAAACCGGACAACAGGTAAAGCGCGAAGCGGATCATGATCTCTCTCCCGAACTTGACTGAATGATTCATTCATTTATTTTCAGAGTCAAGCCGATTCGGGAGATACTCGCGTCGAAGCAACGAAAGGACCGAGGCGTGGCCCGGAAAAAGACTCCGCAAAAGGTGGAAGACATCGCTGAGGCCGCCATCGCCTGCTTCACGGATATGGGCATCCGCCGCACCCAGATGGCGGATGTGGCCAAGGCGGCGGGCGTCTCCGCCGGCACGCTCTATCTCTACGTGACGAGCAAGGAAGCCCTATTCCATCTGGCGGTGCTGAAGGTCTGCGGCCGCGCGCTTGACGGGCTCACCCTCCCCCTCGCCGATCCAGGCATGAAGGCGACCGCCGCGGTCTTCGCCGCGCGAACGGCGGAAGTCCGCAACTGGCCCTCTCTCGACAACGCGCTGAAGCCGAAGGGCCGGATCGAAAACGGCACGCTCCTCCAGATCGGCCGGGAGCTCTACGACATGCTCCACGAAGCCCGCCGGGCGATCTGGCTGGTCGACCGCAGCTCGCCCGAGATCGCGGAATTCGAACAACTGCACGCGCGCGACCTCCGCGCCCGCCACCGCGACCAGCTCGCCAGCGTCGCGCTCAAGGCCGCCGGCCGGAAGGGCTCTCCCTCGCCGCAGCTCCGCCTCGCGGCGCGGCTCGGTATCGAGATCGTCGCCTGGGCGGCCATGCACCGCCTGCGCGAATCCGCACCGAACCGCATCACCGGCTTGAGCGAGACAGATGCGAGGGAAACCGCAGCGGAAGCCTTCGCCGCCACGCTCACCGATGCCGCCGCCAAATAGCGCCGGAACGGGACAGAAAACCATATTTTAACAGCTTCTTATGGCTTTGCTGGTGACATGGGACAGAGCGGACCGAAAGCGGGCCGCGGCAAAGCCAGGAATGACCTCATGTTTGCGGATGCCCGCCCGAGAAGCGGCGTGACACCGGACCGCGTGACGCGGATCGAGACGAATGTCGTCCCGACCGGCGCAGCTTCGCATCCGCAATCCCGGTTGCTGATCGATTTCTGGGAACGGCACCGCAGGAACGGCCGGCTGCTCTCGCGCGCCGAACTCCCCTGCCGGGAGGCCGCGCCCTTGTTGCCGAGCCTCTTCGTTCTGGAACCTGCCGACCCTGCCCGCGAGGACTGGCGGCTCCGCGTCGTCGGCACCACGCTGACCCGCTGGCTCGACTTCGACCCGACCGGCATGACGATTTCCGAATTCTATCATCCGGACCACGTCGCCCATAATGCGGGCGTCTACCGGATGGTCACAAGCGAGAAGCAGCCCCACGTGACGCAAGGCCGCCTCTGCGGCATCAACCGGGATTTTCTGCGGCTCGAAATCGTCCATCTGCCGATGGAAGGCGCCACGCCGGACGAAATCCTGCTGCTCGGCAGCATCTCCATCTTCGGCGAATAGCCGCGCTCAGCTCTGCAGCTGGCGGATCGCCTCGTCCATGAGTTCGGTCATCGTGCGGCGGATCTGGTGATCCGACTGATCGACGCCCTTGGCGTCGAAATCCTTGCGGACCTTGCGGAACACGTCCTCGTCGCCCGCTTCCTGGAAATCGGCTGCGACGACCTCTTTCGCGTAAGCATCGGCCGCATCGCCCGTGAGCCCCATCTTCTCCGCGGCCCAGAGCCCGAGCAGCTTGTTGCGCCGGGCTTCCGCCTTGAAGCGGAGTTCCTCGTCATGAACGAACTTCTTTTCGAAACCGTCCTCGCGCTTGTCGAAGGTGGACATGGAAAATGGCACTCCATTCAAGGGTCATGAGGCGCCGGTCCCCGCGCGGGCGCGCCCCTGTTTGGCCCTAGGCATAGCGGTCCGGCCCCTTCAAATCAACCGCGATCGGACGACAGCCCGAAGCCTGCGGCCAATTGTCTAAAGCGCTGATTTCCGGGGGCTTTTCGGGAGGGTTGCGCCGCAGCACAGCTTCGTTGTATCGCATCGGGCCTTGAGATACCTTGCGCACGCCGGAGAGCCGATTCCGAAGCCTTTTCCGGCGCTCCCACCGCTTGAGAGGCGGCCTCGAAATCCGCGCGGGGACCCCCGCGACCCCCGGACCCGCCTTCCGGGTCAAACGATTGGAATCATGACATGAGCCGGCGCAGACGCGTTTACGAAGGCAAGGCGAAGGTGCTTTACGAAGGCCCGGAACCGGGGACGCTCGTCCAGCACTTCAAGGACGACGCGACCGCCTTCGACGCCACCAAGCGCGCCACCATCGAGGGCAAGGGCGTCCTCAACAACCGCATCTCGGAATTCATCTTCACGAAGCTGAACGAGATCGGCGTGCCGACGCATTTCATTCGCGCGCTCAACATGCGCGAACAGCTGATCCGCGAAGTCGAGATCATCCCCTGCGAGGTGGTGGTGCGCAACGTCGCGGCGGGCTCGCTCTCGAAGCGCCTCGGCATCGAGGAAGGCACCGTGCTGCCGCGCTCGATCATCGAGTTCTATTACAAGAACGACGAGCTGCACGACCCGATGGTCTCCGAAGAACACATCACGGCCTTCGGCTGGGCGACGCCGCAGGAAATCGACGACATGATGGCGCTCGCGCTCAGGATCAACGACTTCCTGACCGGCCTCTTCCTCGGCATCGGCATCCGCCTCATCGACTTCAAGGTCGAGTTCGGCCGCCTCTACGAAGGCGACATGGTGCGCGTCGTGCTGGCGGACGAGATCAGCCCGGATTGCTGCCGCCTCTGGGACAAGGAAACCAACGACAAGCTGGACAAGGACCGCTTCCGCCGCGACATGGGCGGGCTTGTGGAAGCCTATCAGGAAGTCGCACGCCGTCTCGGCGTGCTGGTCGAGAACGAGCCGAAGCGGCGCGGCCCCACGCTTGTAAAGTGACGTTCGTAAGTAGCGAGGAAGCATGAAGGCGCGCATCAAGGTCACGCTGAAGAACGGCGTTCTGGACCCGCAAGGCAAGGCGATCGAGGGTGCGCTCGGCTCGCTCGGCTTCTCCGGCGTCGCGAGCGTCCGCCAGGGCAAGCTCTTCGAGGTCGAACTCGACGAGACGGACCCGGCGAAAGCGAAAGCCGCGCTCGAAGAAATGAGCAAGAAACTGCTCGCTAACACCGTCATCGAAAACTATGCGGTGGAGCTCGACGAAAAGTGAGCATGAAGTCTGGCGTCGTCGTCTTTCCCGGCTCGAACCGCGAGCGCGATATGCTCTACGCGCTCGAAAACATCACGGGTGCGAAACCGCAGGCCATCTGGCATGCCGATACGGAACTGCCAGAGCTCGACCTGGTAGTGCTGTGCGGCGGCTTCTCCTATGGCGACTATCTGCGCACGGGCGCCATCGCGGCCCGCGGCCACATCATGCCCGCCATCGTGAAGGCGGCGGACAAGGGCGTGCGCATTCTCGGCATCTGCAACGGTTTCCAGATTCTCTGCGAGGCAGGGCTGCTGCCGGGCGTGCTGATGCGCAATGCCGGTCTCAAATTCGTCTGCAAGGAAGTGAAGCTGGAAGTCGCCAACGCGAAAACCGACTTCACCCGGAAATACGCACAGGGCCAGGTCTGGCGCTGCCCGGTCGCGCATGGCGACGGCAATTATTTCACCGATCCCGAAACGCTGAAGCGTCTCGAAGGCGAAGGCCGCGTGGGTCTACGCTATGCGGAAGGCACGAACCCGAACGGTTCGCTGAACGACATCGCCGGCATCCTGAACGAACGCGGCAACGTCTTCGGCATGATGCCGCACCCGGAAAACATGATCGAACCGATGAACGGCGCGACCGACGGACGAGCCCTTTTCGAAAGCGTGCTGGAGGCGGTGGCGTGATACCGAACGACGTTGCAATCACGCCGGAGCTGATCGCGGAACACGGGCTTAAGCCCGACGAGTACCAGCGGATTCTCGACCTGATCGGGCGCGAGCCGACGCTGACCGAACTCGGCATCTTCTCCGCCATGTGGAACGAGCATTGCTCGTACAAATCCTCCAAGAAATGGCTGCGCACGCTGCCGACGACCGGCCCGCGCGTCATCTGCGGACCGGGCGAGAATGCGGGCGTCGTCGATATCGGCGACGGACAGGCGATCATCTTCAAGATGGAAAGCCACAACCACCCCTCCTACATCGAACCGCATGAAGGCGCGGCGACGGGCGTCGGCGGGATTCTGCGCGACGTCTTCACGATGGGCGCGCGCCCCATCGCGGCGCTGAACGCGCTGCGCTTCGGCGAGCCGGACCATCCGCGCACGCGCCACATCGTCTCCGGCGTCGTTGCAGGCATCGGCGGCTACGGCAATTCCTTCGGCGTGCCGACCATCGGCGGCGAAGTGAATTTCGATCCGAGCTATAACGGCAACTGTCTCGTCAACGCTTTCGCGGCGGGCCTCGCCGACACGGACAAGATTTTCTATTCGGAAGCAAAGGGCGTCGGCCTGCCGCTCGTCTATCTCGGTTCGAAGACCGGCCGCGACGGCATCCACGGCGCGACCATGGCGTCCGCCGAATTCGACGAGGACACGGAAGAGAAACGCCCGACGGTCCAGATCGGCGACCCTTTTTCCGAAAAGCTGCTGCTCGAAGCCTGCCTCGAACTGATGGCCTCGGGCGCGGTCATTGCGATCCAGGATATGGGCGCGGCCGGCCTCACCTGCTCCGCCGTGGAAATGGGCGCGAAGGGCGATCTCGGCGTCGAACTCGATCTCGACAAGGTACCCTGCCGCGAAGAAGGCATGACGGCCTACGAGATGATGCTCTCGGAAAGCCAGGAGCGCATGCTCATGGTGCTCGACCCGGCACGCGAAAAGGACGCCGAGGCGATCTTCGTGAAATGGGGCCTCGACTTCGCGGTGGTCGGCCGGACCACGGACGATCTGCGCTTCCGCATCCGCCGGCATGGCGAGGTGATGGCAGACCTGCCGATCAAGGATCTTGGCGACCAGGCGCCGGAATACGACCGCCCCTTCGTGAAGGCGGACAAGCCAAAGCCGCTTTCGCCCGCCGACGTGCCTGCACCGAACGATATTTCCGATGTGCTGGTGAAGATGCTCGGCCTGCCCGACATGTGCTCACGGCGCTGGATCTGGGAACAGTACGACCACATGGTTATGGGCGACACGGTCGGGCGCCCGGGCGGCGACGCCGGCGTCGTGCGCGTGCACGGCACGCAAAAAGGCCTCGCCATCGCCTGCGATGTCACGCCCCGCTACGTCGCCGCCGATCCCGCCATGGGCGCCAAGCAGGCGGTCGTGGAGACCTGGCGCAACCTCACCGCCGTCGGCGCCGACCCGCTCGCCATCACCGACAACCTCAACTTCGCCAACCCGGAGCGGCCCGAGATCATGGGCCAGTTCGTCGGCGCCATCAAAGGCAGGGCCGAGGCCTGCCGCGTGCTCGACTCTCCCGTCGTGTCCGGCAACGTCGCGCTCTACAACGAGACCAACGGCGTCGGCATCCCGCCCACGCCCGCCATCGGCGGCGTCGGCCTCATCCCCGACGTCGCGCACATGGCCGACATCGCGCTCAAGAAGGAGGGCGACGTCCTCATCGTGCTCGGGCACGAGAACGGCCACCTCGGCCAGTCGCTCTACCAGGAGCTCATTGCCGGCAAGCTGGAGGGCGCCCCTCCGCCGGTCGATCTCGCCGACGAGATCAAGGCCGGCCGCCTGGTGCGCGCCCTCATCCGCGAGGACAAGGCCACCGCCGTGCACGACGTCTCCGACGGCGGCCTGCTGGTCGCCATCGCCGAGATGGCGCTCGCCGGCAACGTCGGCGTGGAGCTGTTCGCCTACGAGGGCCGGCTGCCGGCCTACGCGATGTGGTTCGGCGAGGATCAGGGCCGCTACGTGCTCTCCGTTGACCCCATGCGCGCCGAGGAGGTTCTGGAGCGCGCCCGCCTGCTGGCGCTGCCCGCGCGCATCGTCGCGCGCACCGGCGGCGAGGAGTTCGGCATCATCTGTCCCGAGGTGGGGTTGCACGGCGCGATCGAACTCGCGCGCAAACTCAACCGGCAGATCGACGAAGCGACCTTCCTCTTCGAAGGCACCAAGATCGATGTGACTGTGAGTCTGGGCTGCTCCGAGTGGACCGAAGAGATGAAGAGCGCGCAGGCGGTGCTGCAGATCGCCGACGAGCGCCTCTACGAAGCCAAACGCACCGGCCGCAACCGCGTCTGCGGCTGAGGCCACGCCAACGCATACGTCGCTAGCGCTCGGGCTGCATCGATGAGCGCC
>CAJXOU010000145.1 GCA_913057645.1 uncultured Rhodobiaceae bacterium
GGCGGAACTGGTTCACGCCGCCGAAGATCACGGCCTGGCGCAGCTTGTAGTGCTTGCCGTAGGTCTCGAAGCTCTTCGAGACCTACGGCAAGCACTACAAGCTGCGCCAGGCCGTGATCTTCGGCGGCGTGAACCAGTTCCGCCAGGTTCGCTCGATGGCAGGCGGCGTCGACATTCTGGTCGCAACGCCCGGCCGCCTGCTCGACCTGATGAACCAGAAGCATGTCGAGCTTCGCCGCACCTCCATCCTCGTGCTGGACGAGGCGGACCGCATGCTCGACATGGGCTTTGTGCGCGACGTGAAGAAGATCATCGCAGCCATGCCCCAGAAGCGCCAATCGCTGCTCTTCTCGGCCACCATGCCGAAATCGATCGAGCATCTGGCTGCCGAAATCCTGAAAGACCCCGCCCGCGTCGAAGTGACGCCGGAAGTGGTCACGGTCGACAAAATCGACCAGCGCGTGATGCATGTGGACGGCAAGCGCAAGCGCGAGTTGCTCTCGAAGCTGCTGGACGACGTCGATCTCTCGCGCGTCATCGTGTTCACGCGAACGAAGCATTGCGCGAACCGCGTCAGCGAACAGCTCGACAAGGCCGGTGTGCCTTCCGAAGCCATTCACGGCAACAAGTCTCAGGGTGCCCGCCAGCGCGCACTCGATAATTTCCGGAACGGCAAGGCGCGCGTTCTCGTCGCAACCGATATCGCCGCGCGCGGCATCGACGTGACGGGCATCACCCATGTCATCAACTACGAATTGCCGAACGAGCCGGAAGCCTATGTGCACCGCATCGGCCGCACGGCCCGCGCGGGCAAGAGCGGCATCGCCGTCTCCTTCTGCGACGGCGCCGAACGCGCGCATCTGAAGAGCATCGAACGACTGACGAAGCGTCCGCTCACCATCGTCGATACGACCGAACTCCTCGGCGAGCAGATCGTCGTGCCTGCGGGCGAACCCGTGGCGCCGAAGCGTAGCGGACGAGGCGGCGGCCCCCGCAATGGCGGTGGCGGCAATCGCAACCAGCCCGGCAAGCAGCGCCGTTTCGGCGGCAAGCCCGGTGGCGGCGGCAAGCCGAACGCGGGCAATCGCGGCCAGCGCAACGCCAAGAAGAGCGGACAACCGCAGAGCCGGCGTCAGTTGGCAGGCGCCTGAAAAAGCTCCGTTCGCGGTTCAATTCGGCTACACATGAAGAGACGGCTCTGGTTCACTCCAGAGCCGTTCTTTTTTCTGCCGCGGGAAACCGATGACCCTTCGCCCTGCCCTTGTCTGCCTGCTCCTGTCGCTCGCCGCGGCCTGCGCCGTTGCCGATCCGGCGGCGCGGAAAGTAGAGGCAGACGCAATGGCTAATGAAGCGCGGCTGTTACCACTTACCATCGAAACCGCCTCCTTCGATCTCTATGCCCGCATTCGCACCCCCGGCGCCACGGACCGCCTCACCGTCTATATCGAAGGCGACGGTTTCGCCTGGAAGCGGACCAACGAAATTTCCACCGATCCGACACCACTCAATCCCGTGGCGCTGCACCTTGCGGCGGCCGACCCCTCACCCGCCGTCGCCTGGCTCGCCCGGCCCTGCCAGTTCACCGGCGGGCTGACCGCGCGGGGTTGTGCGGACACTTTCTGGACGGAGGAGCGCTATGGCGAAACGGTCATCGCCGCGATGAATGAGGCAGTGGATGAACTGAAAGCCACGGCGGGCGCCACGACGCTCGACCTCGTCGGTTTCTCGGGCGGCGGCACGGTTGCCGCACTGCTGGCGCTGCGGCGGGACGACATCGCTACCCTGAGGACCGTCGCCTCGCCGCTCGACACCGACGCCTTTACATCGGTCCACGGGGTGAGCCGCCTTTCAAGCTCGCTGAACCCGGCGGAGAACGCCCCCGCCCTCGCCACACTGCCCCAGGTTCATTATGTAGGTGAGGACGACGAAATCGTGCCCGCGGAGATCAACCGTCGCTTCCTCGCCCACATGGGCGAAAGCCGTTGCACGGCACTGGTGACCGTTCCGGACATGGATCATCACGACTGGGTGGAGATCTGGCCGTCACTCATGGCCCGCATGCCTTCATGCCGCTGAGCCTAGATCGAGGCCGGGTCCGCGATGCGTTTCGGCGTCACTTCGACCCAGGGCCCCTTGACGCCGAGCAGGGACAGTGCCGCCTCGGTCTGCGCCTGCCGGGTGCTGAGATGGCCCCTGAGGCCAGGCAGCGAGCGGACGTGAAGACCGGTGAAAGGCAGGAACGGATTGCGCCTGAGGCTGCCGTAGATTTCGGAACGGCTTGTCGGCTTCGTGCTCGCCTTGCGCGCATGGAAGCCATGCGTGTTGGCAACGACAAGCGTGTTCGCTGGAACCGCCATGGCCCGGGGCGCGGGGTAGCCGAGCGCGGCGAGCATCTCCTCGCCGATGCGAAACGAACCCGCGGCAATCTCCGGATCGTCGGCATGCGCCGCGCCGATGCTGAGGTCGTATTCCCATTTGAGCCGTTCCGGCGTCGCGCGGTGCGAGCCCGGCACATAGAGGAGCGGCCCATCTTCCGGCCCCACATCCTGAAGATAGAGCCAGGCCTTGGCGGTCGAGTGGAACGTATCCATGTGAAGGCTGTTCTGCGGGTCGGGCCGCGCGGCGTCGCCTTCGGCGAGCACGGTCTGGAGATGGATCAGCGGCTCGCCGCCGCAGCCCGCGACATAGCGCAGAAGATCGGCCATCAGCGGGTTCGCCATCAGCCGTTCGAGCGGCGTACGGCCCCGGATATCGGGAAGGTCGAGACTGCCCCGCCGCGTGACCGTGGAGCCTTCGCGCCGTTCCCATGAACGGAGCGGCGCTTCTTCGAGATCGCGCCGGAGCGCTGCAAAATCGTCTGCGGGCAACGCATTCCCGATCACCAGAAAGCCGTCGCGCTCATAAGCCGCGCGCGACCCGGCATCGATTCGCGGCGCGAGCTGCGCGCGCCTTGCTTCCGCCATGCGCTCCGCGATCCGCACACGGGCGAGGTGAAGCCCCCGGCGGTTGAGCGCCGGACTGCCGATGAGCGGATTTGCCCGAAACGACTTCTGCCCGCTTGCAAGCTGCAGCGGCCAGAGCGGCGCGGCGATCCATGAAAGTGCTTTCATCAAGGCAAATTTCCCTGCCCGGACAACCTGTCACCAGAGAATAGCAGGGAAGCTGGCTCATAGCCTTTTCTTTGCGAAGGCCCTGCCGGACGCTGTCTTCAGATAGCTCTCGAAGGCGTGGGCACAATTTTCATCGGCAAATGCCACATAGGTTTTCACCTCCCACGGCGCATACTTGGACGTGTGAGACACTTCCAGCGCATTGTGCTTGGCCAAGCGCGCCTTCAAATCGTCCGTGATGCCGGTGTAGTAGCGGCCTTCGGCAGAGAGACTGCGAAGAATGTAGACGTATTTCATGGCTGCCAGTCCAGAACGTCTTTCCCCAACGGCAATTCCGGTAGCCTCCGCTCGTTCCGCGAAGACACCGGTGTTCCTTAGCCTATGAGAAATCGGCTGGCTTGCCGAGCCGTAGCTCGCGAAGCGAGCTTGTATCGAGAAGCCCGCCTTCGCCCTCCGGGCTCCGGCGCGGCAGCCTCCGCTCGTTTCGCGAAGACACCGGTATTCTTTGGCCTATGAGAAATCGGCTGGCTTGCCGAGCCGTAGCTCGCGAAGCGAGCTTGTACCGAGAAGCCCGCCTTCGCCCTCCGGGCTCCGGCGCGGCAGCCTCCGCTCGTTTCGCGAAGACACCGGTATTCTTTGGCCTATGAGAAATCGGCTGGCTTGCCGAGCCGTAGCTCGCGAAGCGAGCGGAGGCTGGTGGGCGCACAAGGACTCGAACCTTGGACCCGCTGATTAAGAGTCAGCTGCTCTACCAACTGAGCTATGCGCCCGCCGTGCCGCCAGGGCGGCCGGTGGAAACCACCATCCCGGCCACTCGTTTCGTGGGGGAGCGGAGCCTATAGCAAAGGAAAGGTGGCCTGTCCAGCGACATGGACGAGGTCGGAAAAGAGCCCCCGAAAGGCCCTACCAGAAGGCACTCGGGCCACGGGAAATTTCCAGGTTCCGGTGGATATAGACGCTCATCAGCAAACCGAAGGCAAACATCAGCGAAAGCATGGCCGTGCCGCCATAGGAGACGAGCGGCAACGGCACGCCGACGACCGGCAGCAGCCCCATGACCATCGCCGTGTTGATGAAAACGTAGAAGAAGAAGGTCATGGAAACGCCGATGGCGACGAGCCGCCCGAACTGGTTGCGGCATTGAAGCGCGACATTGAGCGAGAACATCAGCACGATGAAATAGAGCGTGAGAAGCACGATGCCGCCGACGAGGCCGAGTTCCTCGCCCAGCATGGTGAAGATGAAGTCGGTGTGCTTCTCCGGAAGGAAGTTGAGCTGGCTCTGTGTGCCTTCCATGAACCCCTTGCCGAAAATGCCGCCGGAACCGAGCGCGATCTTCGACTGGAGGATGTGATAGCCGGTGCCGAGCGGATCGCGCTCCGGATCGAGGAAGGTGAAGACGCGATTGCGCTGATAATCATGGAGCCTGCTCCAGATCACCGGAATGGCGGCGAGTACGGCAGCGCCGGCGAAAATGAAATAGCGCCAGCGAAGACCCGCCGAGAAAAAGAGGACGCCGCCCGTCGCGATCAGAAGAATTGCGGTGCCAAGGTCCGGCTGCAATACGACGAGGCCCACCGGCGTGCCGACTAATGCGAGCGGCACCAGAAGATTGCGGAGACGCGACACTTCTTCCAGCGTCAAGCCGTGGAAGTAGCGCGCGAGCGCAAGGATGAGCGTGACCTTCATCACCTCGGACGGCTGGATCGAGATAAAACCCAGATCAAGCCAGCGCTGTGCGCCCATGCCCACGAAACCAATCACTTCCACCGCGACCAGCATCGCAAGGGCCACGCCGTACAGCGGATAGGCGAGACGCATCCAGAGCCGGAGATCGACCATTGCAACCGAAATCATGATGCAGACACCGACGCCGAAGCGCGCCGCCTGCCGGAACGCCCAGGGCGTAAAGCTGCCTTCGGCGACCGAGTAGAGCATCGCGAAGCCGATGGACGCGATCAGGGCAAGAAGCAGCAGGAACGCCCAGTTGAACTCGACGAGCTTTTCGGTGAGCCGCATTTCATGGCCGGTGAACCGGCGAAGATCGAGCATCAGCCTGCCCTCGACGAATTCGGGTTGCCGGACGGCGTCTTCGCCTGCGGGCGCACGGGATTGCGGGTCAGCACTTCGCGCATGATGTCCCGCGCGACGGGTGCCGCGGCGCCGGAACCGGACCCGCCATGCTCGATGACGACGGAGAGGGCGTAGCGCGGCGCATCGTAAGGTGCGAAACAGACGAACAGCGCATGGTCGCGCTGACGCCATTCGAGATCTTCGTTCTTGAGGACGCCGCTCAGGCGCTCCGCCCGGCTGATGCGGCGAACCTGCGCCGTACCCGTCTTGCCGGCCAGCTCCATGCCGGGCTCGGGAATGCGCGAACGATAAGCCGTGCCGCCCGGTTCGTTCGACACGCCGTTCATGCCGCCCTGCGCGACGGCGATCGCCTCATCGCTGATGCCGACGGGCTTCGGGGGCTGTACCGGCAGCAATTCGCCGCCAATGGCCCGCGTGAGACGCGGTTTGACGTCAAGCCCGCCATTGGCGATGCGCGCCGTCATGACCGCAAGCTGAAGCGGCGTCGCGAGGAGATAGCCTTGCCCGATACCGGCGATCACGGTTTCGCCCTGGTGCCAGACCTCGCCCTTCGCACCGCGCTTCCATTCCGGCGTCGGCACCAGACCCGCCTTCTCGCCCGGAACCTCGAAATCATAGGTGTGGCCAAGGCCGAACTTCTGCGCCATTTCGGCAATGGCGTCGATGCCGATCCGTTTCGCCGTGTCGTAGAAGAAAACGTCGCAGGAATGCTTGATCGCATCATGCATGTTGACGGCGCCATGACCGCCTTTCTTCCAGCAGTGAAAAACGTGGTTGCCAAGCGAGTAGTGGCCCGGGCAGACGACACGGTGCGAGGGCTCGATGCCGGCTTCCACCGCCGCCATCGCAACGACCATCTTGAAGGTGGAACCCGGCGGATACATGCCGGCAAGCGACTTGTTCATCAGCGGCAGATAGGGGCTTTCCAGAAGCTCCTTGTAGGCGGCCGTGCCGTAGCCCATGTTGAACTGGTTCGGATCGTAGGCGGGCGCGGAGACGAGCGAAACGATGTCGCCCGAATGAATGTCCATCACGACGGCGCTGGCCGACTCGCCCTTGAGCCGCTCCCAGGCGAACCGCTGCACGTCGAGATCGAGCGTCAGCACCACTTCGGCGCCGGGCTTGCCCGGATCCTTCGCAAGCTCGCGAATGACGCGGCCATAGGCATTCACTTCGACATGGCTCGACCCCGGAACGCCGCGCAACTCGCGGTCATAGGTCTTTTCGATCCCTTCCTTGCCGATGCGGAAACCCGGCAGCTTCAGAAGCGGCTGTTCTTCACGCGCCTCCTCCAGGTCCTTTTCCGATACCGCCGCGACATAACCGAGCACATGCGCAAATTCTTCCGCATAGGGATAGTCGCGCGTCTCGCCGACATCTGGAAGGATGCCCGCAAGATCCGGTTCGTTGATATCTGTCTCGCATACACATCTGACGCTGCCGACGCTCTTATCCGCTGTGTACCCAGCCTACGTCTCTACACCTCCCACGATCCAACACACCATACTT
>CAJXOU010000146.1 GCA_913057645.1 uncultured Rhodobiaceae bacterium
GGGAGAGGAGGGCAGCGGGCGAGAGCGGCGAGGCAAGGGCGGACAGACGGGAACCGCAGGCGAAAACAGAGGGGGGAGGGGCCACGTCGGTTTCAGCCAGGCGGAACGTGGTGCGCACGAGCACGAACGTGTTCACGATGAGCATCGCGCCGGCTGCCGCGACAGCGAGGTTGAGCGCGAGCAGGCCCCGAAGACGCGGCGTTGCGAGATAGATGCGTGAGCCGCGGGTCATCCGCCGGAGCCCCGTTTCGGCCGCCGTTGCCGGTGTCTTCGCCGGAAGGACGACGGAGAGCACAAGCGCCGCCGAGGCGAGGAAACCGAAGACGGTTCCTCCAAACAGCCAATGATAGCCAATGAGGGCAACCAGCGCCGCTGCAAGCATGGGGCTCAACAGGTTTTCGAGATCGTAGGCGATGCGCGAAAGCGAAAGGGCATTCGTGTAATCCCGCTCGCCGGGGAGAATGTCGGGGATCGTTGCCTGGAACGTGGGTGTGAAGGCGGCAGATGCCGACTGAAGCAGCGCGATCAGTACATAGATCTGCCATACCTCGTCGACGAAGGGCAGCGCCACGGCGACAGAGGCCCGGACGAGATCGAGCGAGACGAGAAAGGTGCGCCTCGGCACGAGGTTCGCGACACCGCCCGCCAGCAGTCCGATCACGACATAGGCCGCCATCTTGATCGCGAGCGCGGTTCCGAGCACCGCACCGGCATTCTCGCCGGCGAGATCGTAGGCGAGCAGCGCCAGCGCGACCGTCATCAGACCCGTGCCGACAAGGGCCACGACCTGGGCCGCAAAAAGATGGCGATAGGTCCGGTTCTTCAGGACGCCGAACATGAAATCCCCTTGCTATGGCAACGCATCGAAAAATTCATCCCCTCCGCTTCCTCGGGAAACCCGGGCCTCCCGAGCCACGAAGGAACAGTAGGACCGCGACAGGAAGCAGGGCAAGAAGCAGCCAGTCCTGCGGCATGTTCAGCAGAATCGCCGCACTGCCCCCGATCGCCGTCCAGAGGAAAGGCACCACCGCCAGCCCCTTCGGAAAAGGGGGGTCCGCCATGAACAGGAAGCCGAACGTGAAAAGAGTGACCGGGCACGGTGTCACGCCAAACGTCGGCGCTGCCGGATATCTCACACCGTGGAGCATGCCGGTCACGGGGTAGATGAGCATCGCATACAGGACGAGAAACGCGCCGAACAATGCCAGCACATCATTGGCAGGCCTGAAGGAGATGTCCTTCGCCTTGACACCCGCGCGGATGAACAGCAGCCCTTGCAGGACGAAGAGGATTGCAAAAAGAAGCGCGGCCGGATTGATCCTCACGAAGAAAAGGCCGTGATAGACAAACCCGGTCCATATCCACATTGCCGACAAGATCAGGCATATGGACAGGCTGCGTCTTCTGCCAGTGAAGAAGATCATCGCGACGGCTGCGCAGCCAAGCGCATAAGCCACAATTCCCGCCGGGTGGATGGAGGTATTGTAGACCGAGAACAGATTCAGAAATTGATCCCTGTCGAAAGGCAGCATCTTGTTTCTTTTTCGCGACGTCCCGCTTCAATGCGAGGCTCAGTCTGCGTCAGCCGCGACAAAAAGGCACGTCTTCGGCAATCGGGCGCGACAAACTGGCCAATGCAGCGAGGCATCGCGCCGTGCGACCATCCCGCCATTCGACATTCACGAACGGAAGACCTCAGCCATGACCACCGCCCGCGACATCCTCACGCCCCATCTCGACGCCGCACTCACCGAGGCAACGGAAAGGAAAATGTCCTCCGATGCCGTCGCCCGCGTTCTCTTCGAGCAGGCGCTCCGCATCTGGAAGGAAAACCGCCCGCCGGAAGACATCCGCGCCGAGCTCATCGAGGCAGCCGATCATCTGGACCCGGACGAAGACTTCATGTTCATGCGGCCGTGACGCTTCCGCACCCCACCCTTGGGATGTTCTTGCGCCGTAAGCGGCTTCGCTAGGAAGCCGACAGCGCCTCGATGATCCGGCAGTCGCCGATCCGGCCGCCCTGGCAGCAGTCGCTCAGGCGCCGCAATTCCTTCTCCAGCCGTTTCAGGTCGGCAATCTTGCGTTCGATCTCCGCCAGGTGATCGAGCGCGAGCCTGTCCACCGCGGCGCAGTCCCTGTCGGTCTTCTTCGAGAGATTCAGAAGTTCGCGTACCTGTTCCAGCGTGAAGCCGAGATCGCGGCAGCGGCGGATGAAATGCAGCCGCTCGCGATGGCTCGCATCATAGGTGCGGTAGTTGCCGCTCGTCCGCGGCGGTTCCGGCAGCAGGCCGATCTTTTCGTAATAGCGGATGGTCACGACCTTGGTGCCGGTCGCCTTCGCCAGACCGCCGATGCTCGTTCCGTGGCTCATGGCCTTGACCCTATAGTTACTATAGACCCCACTTTAGCAGCATGGAACATTCCAGGCGAGACAGGTGATGAGCAAACAGTGCTGCGGTCCCGAAACCTCCGAAACGCGTCTGCGCGATACCGCCTACCGGCGCGTGCTCTGGGCCGCGCTCGCGATCAACGGCGTCATGTTCGCCGTCGAAATCGGCGCGGGTCTCGCCGCCGGGTCGGTCGCGCTGCAGGCGGACGCGCTCGATTTTCTTGGTGACACGGCGACCTATGCGATCAGTCTTTTCGTCATCGGCATGTCGCTCCGGGCGCGCGCCATGGCGGCGCTCGCGAAAGGCGGCGCGATGGCGCTGCTCGGGTTCTGGGTCGCGGGCGCAACCATCTGGCACATCGCCTATGGCGGCGCCCCCGAAGCCTTCACGATGGGCGCCGTCGGTTTCGCCGCGCTGCTCGCCAATGCCGCCGTCTTTGCGCTTCTCTGGCGCTACCGTGCGGGCGACAGCAACATGCGCTCCGTCTGGCTCTGTTCGCGCAACGATGTCATCGGAAACTGCGCCGTGCTTCTCGCCGCGCTCGGTGTCTTCGGTACGGGCACCGCCTGGCCCGACATTGCGGTCGCGGCGGTGATGTCCACGCTCGCGCTTCAGGGCGCCTGGGTCGTGCTGCGGCAGGCGCGCGGCGAACTTGGCGTTGCGACCTTCAGCGCGGCGCGCTAGCCGACCTTGTCCTGCAGGAAGTGACGGCCCTCCCGGTCCTCGATCTCGACCACCCAGATATCCGGATCGAAGGAGCGCTGCTTCTCTATATAAGCGTCCGTTTCGGGCTCGGCCTGCTTGTCTCTCGGCAGCCATACAAGCGCGCCGTCGCCGTCGCGGGCAGGGCTGTAGACCCGGGCCTCACCGTCCAGCGTGTTTACCTTGACGAGGACGGTGCCCGAGGTCGCATCGCCGCGCCGCACCACCATCGCGGTCACGCCCGCCACCTCGCAACGGCGGATCAGCGCCTTCACCCAGATCTCCGCTTTCAGTCGCGGCACGGCCTCCATTGTGGGCTCCCGTCCCTCTTTGTATCCGTTTGTTGCCGTAACCCACGACTTTCCGCCATTCCGCGGGCTCCGCGTTCACCTTATCGCCGTTTCCCGTTTGCGGCGCGACGCGCGCGGCATTAGACTCATTCGTACTTCTTTAAGCAAACCGGCGGTCGCGACCAGCCGGGCCGGAAGTACGTTCACGAAGCGGGCAATGGGGGCTGCCGTGACGAAGGGTAACAGCGTGGCACATATCTTCGGGGCTTCCATCGGCCGTTCCGGTATCCGGGCACTCGGTCTTTCTCTTTCCGCCGCTCTCGTCATCGCGGGTTGTACCGTGGTCGAGGGCGCGAGCGTCAATTCCGAGCCAACGACCGAGAGGGCCGAACTCAAGGCCAGCGAAGCGGCCGCACTCGCCAACGATGCGCTCGCGACCGGCGGGATTGCCTCCGTCGCTTCCGCCAATATCCCGATCCCGCTGCCCGCGCCGCGCCGCCAGACGGGAGTGCAGGTCGCCTCCACGGATCCCGCGGCCGGCGTCGCTGCGCTTGCGTCCAGGCCCGGCATCGAACAGCTTGCCGGCGTCTATGGCGATTTCGGTTCGGCGATCGCCGCGGTCGATCAGAGCCGCCTCAAAACGCCGAGCGATGTCCGCCGCGCCCTCGCCTCCCTCCGCTTCTCGGAGCCGGACGCGCTTGCCGATGGCTGGTATGCGACACATGCGATGATCGCCGCCAAGGACCCCATCTTCTCGCAAGGCCTGCGCGCGGAAGTCCGTTCACGCGGCAAGAACGCCGTCATGGAGGCGCTCAGGACCGACGACAATTACATATTGATGGTGCCGGGCGTGAGTTCGGCCTCGGCCGCCGTCGCCGTGGAGCTTCGCAACGAGACCGAGCGCATGGCGGCGCTGTCCGCCCGCTTCCTCGAAACGGCCTATGCCTTCCAGAAGCAGAAATGGGGCATGATCGAGCCTCTGCCGGCCCAGCCTGCGGCGGAAACCAAAGCGGCCTCGGCCAACGGCGTCATCGACCGTGCGCGGGCCATTCTCGCGGCCATGTCGCCCGTCGGCCCGGCTCAGGCCTACACGCCGAGCGTGATGAACCGCATCCTGACGCTCGGCGCCTATCAGGTGATCGAGGGATCGATGACCGCGGGCGACGCGGATCACCGCAACTCGACCGGGCGCTGCCTCAACTGGGCCCGCCTCAATCTCGACCAGTGCATCGCCGCCTCGCGCTTCCCCTCCGAGGAAGCCTATTGCACCGGCAAGCATGCGGTCGAGGAAGTGCGGAGCTGCTGGGCGGAAGCCCTGCCGCCGTCGGGCGCGAAGACCCAGGCGAACTGATTTTCCCGTCTTCGGCGGTCCGCTGCGGTTCTCCGGCAACCGCAACAATTTGAATTGAATCTCCCCTGCATTTGAGAAAAATGCGCCTCAAATTTGTGGCGCATTTTTCTTGTTTTTTATTATATTTAAATTCGAATTACTTGCGTTCTGTAGTATTGAAAGAAACCAACTCAAATTTTCCAGAGTATAAAATCTAGTTAGTTCTCAATTTTACTTATTGAATTAACTGCGCGGCAGCACCCCGCCCCCTAACCTCGCCTCAGTTCACGAGCGAATATCTTTGGGAAGGGATCGTCGCATGTCTTTTGTACTTCGAGCCGCGTTCTGGCTGACCGTCATGGCCTTTCTGCTGCCTGCAGCGGGCTATGAGAGCACACCGCAACCCGCCGCCTTCGATGGCGGCTACAGCAACGCCTCCTATACGGGCGGAACGCCGGCCCTGCCGCCGGCGGACGATATCGGCGCCGGCGAGGCGCTGGCGATCGCCGCCCGCTCCGCCCAGGACGTCATGGGCTTCTGCGGCCGCAATCCGGATATCTGCGAGAAGAGCCACGCCATTGTCGGTCATGTCGTGAGGCAGACCACCCATTACGGCAGCCTGGCCGTCGTCTGGCTGACCGAAAAGGCAAAGGAGCGGCAAGAAGACAGCACCGAAGCCCTGGGCCCGCGCACCGTTGCCCGGCCGAGTGCCGCTCCCGAATTCACGGCTGGCGCCTGACCTCACCCACCAGGTTGCCCGTCGGCTTCCCGGCGCTTCCTAGGAGCGCCCCGGCGGCCAACAGCGCCCCGCGTCCCCCACAAGGGATCGCGGGGCGCTTGTTCTTTGGGGCTCCTCTCGCTATGTCCTGCCTGAGGGTCCCGGCAGTTCCCGGAACGGACAAGGCAGGTATGAGCATTCAGGATCTCGTGGACGATTTCGAATTCCTCGGCGAATGGGAGGATCGCTACCGCTATGTGATCGAGCTCGGCAAGGAACTCGAACCGCTCAGCGAGGAAGAGCATTCCGCCGCCAACAAGGTCGAAGGCTGCGTCAGCCAGGTCTGGCTGGTGAACGAATTGCGCAAGGCCGATGACGGCGCGCCCCTGCTCCATTTCCGGGGCGACAGCGACGCCCATATCGTGCGCGGGCTGATCGCGATCCTGATGCGCCTCTATTCGGACAAGCGCCCCGCCGAGATTCTCGGCCTCGATGCCCGCGCCGTCTTCGCGAAGCTCGGTCTCGACGACCACCTGACGCCGCAACGCTCCAACGGGCTCTATTCGATGGTCGCGCGCATCCAGTCGGACGCGAAGGCCGCCGCGGACGCCGCCACCGCCTAATCCTCCCGGATGCCGTAATGCCGGACCAGCCGGTCGAGCGCGATCTGCAGCACCAGCTTGCCGGACCGCTTCGGCCAGCCGAAGCCGCGTTCGGCCGCTTCCAGTCCCTCGAGATGGCAGCAGACCCTGAACAGAATGCCGGAAAGCCCCGGCCCCGCCGCCTCAAGCGCGCGGGCCACGCGTTCGCGCGCGGCCCGCCCATTGTCGGCGCTCCCGGCCCGGGCGCGCACGGCGCTCCGCCCGCCGCCGCCCCGCGCGACCCCCCACCCACCCCGCGTCCCCCCGCCGTCCCGCACGCGCCGCCGCGACTCCGACCGCCGCCCTCCGCCCGACG
>CAJXOU010000147.1:0-5000 GCA_913057645.1 uncultured Rhodobiaceae bacterium
CTCCGAGGCACCGAAGGAATCCATCAGAATGACATTCGGCAAATGCCTGAGCAGGCCGCGCTTCACTTCCGTGCTCCACATAACGCCGGAAGAAACGATCGAGACGACGCTGGCCAGGTTGTATTTGCCAGGCGCCTCGTCGAGCGCCGCCAGCATCGGCCGGGCGAAAGCGTCGCCGACGATCGCCAGCGAATTGACACCACGGCGCGAAACCGCCGACCAGAGTTCATGCGCGTCGAGGGTCGGGTTCTCCAGCGTGACAATGCAGCCGCCGCTCATCATATTGCCGATAGCCGTAATGAAGCCGGTGCCGTGCATCAGCGGGCAGGCAGGCATCGACACGGGCCCCGAACCGGAAGTCTTGATAAACTCAACCAACTCGGGAAGTGTCTCCGGGATCGGACCCAGCGCTCGAAGCGTCGTAAGCTGAGCTTCGCGCATGTCGTCGTGGCGCCACATGACGCCCTTGGGCATGCCCGTCGTGCCGCCCGTATAGATGAACAGTAAATCGTCCGGAGACCGCTCGATGCCGAGCGGCGCGCCATCTCCGCCGGTGACGATCTTTTCGTAATTTTCCGCGAAGGGCGCGGCGGATCCGTCTTCATTCACCTCGACGAAAGTGGCGGCTTTCGTCAGCCGGTCTTTCAGTTCGACGATGATGTCCCGGAACTCGGAACCGTAAACGACCGTTTGCGCGTCGGAGTCATTGAAGATGTAGAAAACTTCGTCCGCCTTGTAGCGGTAGTTGATGTTGACATGGACAAGACGGCTCTTGAAGCAGGCCGCCATGGTTTCGACATATTCGGGCCGGTTTCGCATATAGAATGCGACCTTGTCGCCGGGCCGGGCGCCGCGCGCGATCAGCGCGCGCCCGAGATTGTTGGACCTCCGTGTCGTTTCTCCCCATGTGATCACCCGATCGCCATGAATAAGGGCGGGCGCATCCTGCGGTAAAACCGCCGAGATACTGTCGAGAATGTCACCGAAATTCCAAGCCATATGATCCTCCCTGAAAAATCCGGTCCTCGGGGGTCGGCTTTTTTGCGATCACGCCGTTCCGTCCTTAACCGTCCGTTGCCTCAACCGACCCGTCGCCGGACGTTCCGGCAAGCAGTCAAGCCCGCCGGAATGCCGTTCAACGAAAATTCCGCATCATGCGGACGTGAACACCGGCAGCGCGTATCCGTCGCCGGCCTCGGAGAATTCGACCCTGACTTTCTGCCCGATGCGAATCTTGTCGATTTCGCAGCCGATGATATTCGTGAGCATTGCAACCCCTTCATCAAGCTCAACATAGGCGATGACATAAGGCGGCTTGGCTTGCCTCGTGACCGAATAGCTGTAGATCACGCCGTTGCCCGAAGCCTCGACGAACGCCGTGTCGTCCGAGAAGCAATGCGGACAAATAGTCCGCGGATAGTGGTGCACCTTGCCGCAGGCGTTGCAAGCCCGGATCAAGAGTTGCCTCTTGGCGGCGCCTTCCCAGTAGGGCTTAGTCTCGGAATTGACTACAAGATTGATCTTGTTTTTCTGATCGGCGTTCATGCGTCTTCATTCCCAAGAATAACGGTTGCGCTGCCCATACGCGATCCCAGAAGCCCGCCGGTTCCATGTGCCAGCGCAATATCGCAATTGCGAACCTGAACCTTCGGATGAGCCTCACCGCGAACCTGACGAACCGCTTCGAGAACCTTGGTCATGCCGCCGCGATTGCCCGGGTGGTTGTTGCACAATCCCCCGCCATCCGTGTTGAAGGGCAATTTGCCGACGCCGGAAATCAGATTGCCGTCCGAGACGAACTTCCCGCCCTCACCTTTTTTGCAAAAACCCAGATCTTCGAGCGTTTCCAGCACTGTAATAGTGAAGGAATCATAGACGGAGGCGTATTTAATTTCGGCGGGCGTGACGCCGGCTTCAGCGAACGCTTTGGGTCCGCTCCAACGCGCGCCGGAATAGGTCAGATCGACCTGGCCCGCCGCGAGATGCTTGGGCGCCTCACCGGCACCGAGAACCTTGACGCGGGTACGCTTCAGCGACTTCGCCACTTCCGGGCTCACCATCACAATGCCGCCACCACCGTCGGTGATGACGCAACAGTCGAGCCGGTGCAACGGATCGGCAATCATCGGCGAATTGACGACATCCTCCACGGTCACAACGTCGCGGAGCCTGGCATGTTCATTGTGCTGGGCGTGATGGGATGCGGCGACCTTGATCCATGCGAGTTGCTCGCTGGTGGTGCCGTATTCGTACATATGCCGCATCGCACACATGGCGTACATATTCGTGACGTTGGGGCCATAGGGCATTTCGAACGGAAAGTCCGGCGCTTGCTGGTTGTAGTAACGGACGGGCTTACCTTCTTTCGCGTCGGCAACCGGCCTGCCTGCCAGCGTGATCAGCGCCACATTGCAATGCCCCGCGGCTATGGCCTGCGCTGCGTGATTGACATGGACGATGTAGGAAGACCCGCCGGTCTCCGTGCTGTCCATATGACGCACATTGTTGAGGCCCATATATTCGATCATGTTGATCGGGCCCAACCCCGGTGCGTCGCCGGCGCAGAAATATGCGTCAACATCGTCCTTTGAAAGACCAGCGTCCGCCAGCGCGCCCTTCGCGATCTCGGCGTGAAGTTGCGGCAGCGTCTTGTCCAGCGCCGCGCGGCACGGATGCTCGTAGATGCCGACTATGTAGGATTTTCCGTTGATACCCATCCCTATCCCTTATCATGATTTTCATATTGCTTAGCGCATTCAAGGGGGATACGTCCACCCCGTCCACGAAAGGCAGAAGCGCCGGTTATGGCCGATCGGAAGAACAGATCGAGCGAGGGGGGAACGGATTGGGGACGGTGAGGATTGAAAACGCGGGCGGCGTCAGGACCACCACGCTTGCACGCGTCGAAAAGTGGCCTGCCCCCCCGAAATGCCACCAATCAAAGGCTAAACCCACCCCAAATTCGGTTTGGCCAACTGAAGTGGTCCCGCAGATGCCCGTGCGGCATAGCCGCCCCGGCATATCTGCCGTCATTCACCCGTGTCGGGGCACTGGATTCCTGATTATCTCCGCGCTCTCGGACCTGCTCAAGAAACCAGCAACTTCTGCTGACGCTTCACCGCACACGCAGAGAACACGCAATCCTCTAAACGACAGCCGGCGAAGGTAAATCTCCCAAATCCATCGCTGGACGAACAAGACGCATTTTCTCAAGCACCAAGACGCTCACCGATGTTGACGCGTACTGCGGAGTTAGCACTATTGCGCCCACAACATCCTTTAGTGCGCTCTATCGGTGCACATGGAATGCACACGCGATCGCATTCCATCGCGGACCGGGCATGCGAAATCGCCCATCGAATTTTCTCCACGCCCATTTCATCTTTTTCCGCGCCGACAAAGCCACAACTACGACGAAGCAGGCCCAACTACTTCTAAGTCTTTGATGTGGCTTTGCTTCTTGTTGATCCCCTGCTGGCAATCGCCAGATCTTGATGGTCGCATCCGACACTGGATGCCATGTCAGATGGATGGCAAGATGGCAAAGCGTAATCGAGACGGGCGTCGGCCCGCCGACGGCAATGCGGCAAACTCGGACGTCGACCCTGATCTTGAGAGAATCCGTCTTGCGCTAGTCCCTCTGGTGAAATTGCTTGCTCGGCAAGCAGCACGGGAGTGGTTGCGATCAGCGGCGAACAGAATTACGCCCAAGGAAGAGAAGGAGCAATCAGGACAGGAGTGAGCATGTCCCGTGTCGCCCTCTACGCCCGCTACAGCAGCGACAATCAGCGCGATGCGTCGATTGAAGATCAGTTGCGGCTCTGCCTGGTTCATGCCGAGCGCCAAGGCTGGAAGGTCGTCGATAGCTACTCCGATCGCGCGATCTCCGGCGCTTCACTTCTTCGTCCGGGAATTCAGGAGTTGATCTCCGACGCGCAACGTCAGCATTTCGATACCGTGCTGACGGAATCCCTCGACCGGCTTTCTCGCGACCAGGAGGATATCGCTGGCCTCTACAAGCGCATGCGCTTCGCCGACGTGCGGATCGTCACTCTTTCGGAGGGCGAGGTCAGCGAGTTGCATATTGGACTCAAGGGAACGATGGGTGCGCTCTATCTCAAGGACCTTGCCGACAAAACACGTCGAGGTCTGCGCGGTCGCGTCGAAAACGGAAAATCAGGCGGCGGCCTCTGCTACGGCTACGACGTCGTCCAGCGCTTGTCCGAGAGCGGAGAGCCGGTCCGCGGCGACCGAACGATCAACGAGTCCGAGGCCGCTATCGTCCGGCGTATCTTCCGCGACTATGTCGCCGGCAGCTCATCACGAACGATCGCCCAGGTGCTGAACCGAGAGGGCGTGCCCGGTCCCTTCCGGCAAGGCGTGGGGGCCGAGCACCATCCACGGCAATCCAAAACGCGGCACCGGTATTCTCAATAACGAACTCTATGTCGGCCGGCTGGTGTGGAACCGCCAGCGCTACATCAAGGACCCGGACACCGGCAGGCGCGTCTCACGCGCCAACCTTGAATCCGAGTGGGTTGTCCAGGACGTGCCGGACCTTCGGATCGTCGAGCAGGCTCTCTGGGACCACGCCAAAGCGCGCCAGGAAACGATGGCGCTCGGGCCACAAGAGCCGGGCACCAACCCGCTCGTCGACCGACGCCGGCCCAAGTATCTTCTCTCCGGGCTTGTCAGATGTGGCCGCTGCGGCGGTGGCTACTCGTTGATCTCGAAGAACCTGCTCGGTTGCGCCGCGGCGCGGACCAAGGGGACCTGCGACAACCGGCTGAACATTCGTGTCGAAACGCTTGAGGCATCGGTCCTGAGCGGCCTGCGCACGCACCTGATGGAACCGAAGCTGTTCGAGACGTTCTGCGAGGAGTTTACGCGGGAGGTCAATCGTCAGCTCATCGAGCGCCGGACGACACTGGTCGCTCAACGCAAGGAAGTCGAGCGCATCGAACGGGATATCGATCGCGCCATTCAGGCGATCTTCGACG
>CAJXOU010000148.1 GCA_913057645.1 uncultured Rhodobiaceae bacterium
GTGTAATAGGCCATGTTGCGGCCGAAGGGGCGGGCGTTTCGATCGAACCGGCGATCACTCGCTTCGAGCGGCGGCTCGACCTTTCCGCGAAAGCGGGTTTCGATCTTTCCCGCGCCCACTTCGCGACCGGCTTCGGCCGCAACATGGCCTATTACACCGGCTTCGTCTTCGAGTTCCGCGTGGCAGCGCTCGAGCAGGATTCGATGATCTGCGGCGGCGGACGCTATGACGGTCTGCTTTCCGCGCTCGGATCGGAAAAGCCGGTGCCGGCCGTTGGTTGCGCGGTCGGCATCGAACGCCTCCTTGCCGCGATTTCGAAGGAGCAGGATCGATGAGCGGGAAACTCACGATCGGCCTTCCCTCGAAGGGACGGCTCCAGGAAAACGCCAATGCCTTCTTTGCGCGCGCAGGACTGCGCGTGAAACAGGATGGCGGGCGCGGCTATACCGGCCGGCTCGCCGGAATCGAGAATGTCGAAATCGCTTTCCTGTCGGCGTCCGAAATCGCGGGGCAGCTCGAACAGGGGCTGATCCAGCTCGGTGTCACAGGCGAAGATCTGATCCGTGAGAAACTGTCGACGCCTGAACGCGACGTCGAGCTGCTGCTGCCTCTGGGCTTCGGTCACGCCGATGTCGTCGTCGCCGTGCCGCAGAGCTGGATCGATGTCGCGACCATGGCCGACCTCGACGACGTGGCGCTCGCCTTCCACACGAAGCGGGGGCGCAGGCTCCGCGTCGCGACGAAGTATTTCAACCTGACGCGGCGTTTCTTCGCCGAGCACGGACTGACGGACTACCGCATCGTCGAAAGTCTAGGCGCGACCGAAGGCGCGCCCGCCGCTGGCACGGCGGAAGTGATCGTCGACATCACCTCGACCGGCGCGACGCTGACGGCGAACAACCTGAAGGTTCTCGACGCCGGCACCATGCTGAAGAGCCAGGCGAACCTCGTCGCAAGTCTGGGTGCGGAATGGAGCGAACCGGCGCTTGCCGCCGCGGGTGAAATTCTCGACCGCGTGTCGGCGCAGGCGCGCGCGGCGACGGTCGTGGAAGTGCGTTTCGCCAGCGAGGGCGATGACGGGCCATTGCTCGACGAACTGAAGAGCCGTTTCGGCGTGACCCTGCCTTTTGGCAATGGCGCCGCTGCGCCCGTGCGCATCGCGCATTGCCCGGAGCCGAGGCTCTACGATCTCGTCTCCTTCCTCTATGCGGAAGGCCGCGACACCGTGACGGCGGCGCGCGCGGATTACGTGTTCGAAGCGAAGAACCCGCTCCGCGAACGGCTTCTCGCGCGGCTCAACGGAAAAGACTGAACCCCCATGACACCCATGCTCGCCGCCGTCACCGCTCTCGTCGTCGTGGTGACGGCGACGCTGTCGGGCATCTTCGGCATGGCGGGCGGCATGATCCTGATGGCGTTCCTCACCTTCACCTATTCGGTGGGCGCCGCGATGATGCTTCACGGCGTGACGCAGGCTGTGTCGAACGGCTACCGGGCCGTCATCAACCGCAGCGATATCGTCTGGCGGCTCGTTGCGACCAACATGGCGGGCTCGCTCGCCGCGCTCGCGCTTTTCATGATCGTGAGCTTCGTGCCGGACAAGCCGACGGTCTACCTCGTGCTCGGCGCGATCCCATTCGTCGCCTTCGCGATCCCGAAAAGCTGGGGGCTCGACATCACCCGGCCCTTCGTCGCGCCTGTGTGCGGCTTCGTCGTGACGGCGCTGACGCTGACGGCCGGTGTCGCTGGGCCGATCCTCGACGTGTTCTTTGTGCGGAGCCCGCTGACGCGCCACCAGATCGTTGCGACCAAGGCCGTGACGCAGACGCTGCAGCATCTGACGAAGCTCCTGTATTTCGGCGTGCTGGCGGCGCATCTCTTGCCGGACGCAGACCTGCCCTGGTGGATCTATCTGATGGTCGCGCCGCTCGCCATGCTCGGCACGACGCTCGGCAAGATGCTGCTCGACCGCATGAATGACGGGCAGTTCAAGAGCTGGAGCCGCTATATCCTGTTCACGCTGGGCGCGATCCTGATCTGGCAGGGGCTTTCGCTGCTATTCGGTTGAGAAGCCTTTCGCGGCGATGAACTTCTGCCGGCCCTTTTCCCCGATCTTTTCCATGAGGGGCAGCAATGGCCGGATCATCCAGGGGAAGGAGCCGAAGAAGCGCGCCGTGAGGCTGGCGCTCCATGGCGAATAGACTTCGAGTTTGCCGGTGTCGATCGCCTTCAGCGTCGCGGCGGCTATGTCGTCAGGCGTCATCACCTTGTCGATGAAATTCAGCACTGAGCCGCCATGCAAGGCTTCGTGGTGCAGCATTGGCGTGTCGACGGCGGCCGGATAGACGCCGGAGACTTTCACGCCGAGCGGCGCAAGCTCCTGATGGAAGCCGCAGAGGAACCCGCGCAGTCCGAATTTGGAGGCCGAATAGATCGCGCTGTCCTTGAGCGAGATGACGCCGCCGAGCGACACGGTCGCGACCATCGCGCCGCGCCCCCGCGCGATCATGCGCGGCGCAACAGCGCGCATGAGGCGGATCGGTGCGCGCAGGTTGATTTCGAGATGGAGGTCGAGTTCTTCCTGCGTAAGACCGGAAACCGCGCCCGGCACGACGATGCCGGCGTTGTTGACGAGAACATCGAGATCGGGATGAACCGTCTCCAGCGTCATGCAAAGCCGCTCCACGTCCTCGCGCGAGGAGAGATCGCAGAGGATCGTCTCCGGCCGCGAGGAGAGCGTGGCCGCGACGGCATCGAGCGGGCCCGCCGCGCGGTCGGCAAGGATGAGACTGTGGCCGCGCTTGTCGAGCGCGCGCGCAATCGCCGCGCCGATACCGCCGCCCGCGCCCGTGACGAGCGCCTTCGTCATGCCGCCTCGCGCGCGGGCGCCGCCTTCAGCAGAGCGTCAAAACAGCCGTCATCGAGGCCCGGCCAGCCGAAGAGCTTGCGAAGCTTGCCCATATGCTTGCGGTAGGCATCGATCTCGACATAGGTCGCGTGCCGCGCCGAACCGACAAACCTGATGCCGCCGGTGAGGTCCGGCCTGTCGGTTGCGATGACCTTGTCGAGCTTGGCCGCCGCGCCGCCGGCCTTCGCACGAACCATGATGGTGCGCGCGATCATGTCGGCCATCTCGTCGAAAAGCTTGTAGGCACCGCCATTCGTTTCCATGAAGCCGAGAGCATAGAGCGTCGGGTGCTCGCGGCTGAAGAGGTTCATGTAGAGGTCCGGCTTGCCGCTCTTCCAGGTGAAGACGGAGGGATCGACGTAAGGCACCTTCCACGTGTAACCAGTTGCGCAGAGCACAAGGTCGATTTCTTCCGACGTGCCGTCCTTGAAATGGACGGTCTTCCCCTCGAAACGCTCGACATCCGGCTTTGCCTTGATGTCGCCGTGGCCGAGATAGTGGAGAAGCTGCGTGTTCAGGATCGGATGCGTCTCGAAGAGCCGGTGATCGGGCTTCTGGAGGCCGAGCCGCGTCAGGTCGCCGTTCAGGATGCGCAGGATGACGCCGAAGATACGCTGCGTGAGCCACATCGGAAGGTGCGGGCCTTCATGCGCGAAGACATCCGCCGGAATGCCGAAGAGATGCTTCGGCAGGAAGTGATAGCCGCGACGGAGACTGATGAAAGCGGCATCCGCTCCCTTTGCCGCGTCGCAGGCGATGTCACAGCCGGAATTTCCCGCGCCGATGACGAGGACGCGTTTGCCCCTGAACTCGTCCATCGAGCGAAAGGTAACGGCGTGGCGCATTTCGCCGGTGAATGAGCCCGGATAATCCGGCATGACGGGGTGCCAGTTGGTGCCGTTCGCGCAGACGAGCGAGCCGTAACGCTTCGTCTCGCCGGTCGACAGTTTCACCTGCCAGCTTCCATCCGCCTGCAGTTCCGCCTTTTCGACCGAGGTGTTGAAGCGGATGTGATCGCGCAACCCGTAGGCGTCCGCGAAAAGCTGCATGTAGCCGTGAATCTTTTTGTTGGAAGGGTAGTCAGGATAGTCCTCCGGCATCGGGAAGTCGTGATAGTGCGACTGCGTCTTCGAGGAAATGAAATGCGCCGAGTCGTAGACCGGCGAGCCGGGGTTCGACTGGTCCCAGAGCCCGCCGACATCCGAATGCCGCTCATAGACGTCGAAGGAAATGCCATGGCGCAGGAAAGTACGCGCGAGGCTGAGCCCCGCCGGTCCACCGCCCACCACGCATACGCGTCCGATTTCGCCCATGACCCGCTCCCGATATAAAGTGAATAATCCTCACATTTGTCGTAAGTGATAAACCCTCATATTTTCTCGCGCAAGAGGAAAGTGAACGGGACCATGAGCGACATTGCAGGAATTCGCCGCCAGCCCACCCAGGCCCGCGCCCGCGAGCGCGTGGAGCGGATATTGACGGCCGCGACCGAACTCATCGCAGAGACGGGAAGCGACGCCGTGCGCATGACGGAAGTGGCCGAACGCGCCGGCGTGCCCATTGGTTCGCTCTATCAGTATTTCCCGGACAAGCCGGCGATCCTGCGCACACTTGCGATGCGCGTGATGGAGCGCGTGCGTGACGGGCTGCGCCAGAACCTCGAAGGCGTCGAAAGTGCGGTGGACGCGATGATGCGCGTCGATGCGATCATGGTCGGCTATTACAATCTCTTCCTGACCGAGCCTGTGACACGCGACATCTGGTCAGGAACGCAGTCCGACAAGACGCTGCAGGAACTCGACATCGAGGACAGCCGCGAAAATGCGCGCATCTTCTTCGATGCGCTGAAGCACCTCGTGCCGAAACGCAACCATGCGCGGCTCGAGGCAGCGGCCTTCCTGCTGATGCAGCTTTCCGGCGCGGCCGTGCGCCTCGCCATCGCCGTCGACCGCGAGGAGGGTGACAGGCTGGTCGAGGAATTCCGCGGCGTCATGCGCCGCGAACTCGAAAGTCTGCTCGCAAGTTGAATGCGGTGTCCGCTTCCGGCTTGCCGGACGCGGGAGGGCTTTCTAGACTCGCGGCCCGGTTCCGGCGGCGGAACGGCTTCACGGCGAGGAAACGAGGATGGCGGAAGCGGCGATCCGTGTCGGCATCGGCGGTTGGGTGTTCGAGCCTTGGCGCGGCACCTTTTATCCCGACGGCCTGACGCAGAAGCGCGAACTTGAGTATGCAAGCTCCAAACTCTCGACCATCGAGATCAACGGCACCTATTACGGTTCGCAGAAGCCGGAGAGTTTCCGCAAGTGGCGCGCCGAGACCCCGGACGGCTTCGTTTTTTCGCTGAAGGGGCCGCGCTTCGCGACCAATCGCCGTGTCCTTGCGGAGGCGGGGCCCTCCATCGAGAAGTTCTTCGAGAGCGGCGTGACGGAACTGAAGGAAAAGCTCGGGGTACTGAACTGGCAGTTCGCGGGCACCAAGAAATTCGATCCTGACGACTTCGCCGCCTTTCTCGATCTCCTTCCGAAGAGCCATGACGGTATTGCGCTGCGCCATGCGGTCGAGGTTCGCAACGACAGCTTCAGGACGCAGGAGTTCATCGCTCTCGTCAGGGAGCATGATGTCGCCGTGGTGACGGCAGCGGATTCGGACTACACGCAGATCGGCGACGTGACCGCGCCTTTCGTCTATGCGCGCATCATGGGAACAGAAGAGAAGGAAAAGCTCGGCTATTCGAAGAAGGCGCTCGATACATGGGCCGCACGCGCGAAGGACTGGGCGAAAGGCGAGGTGCCGAACGGAATTGACGCCGTTGCGGCAAAAAAGGCATCAAAGCCCGTAAGGGATGTCTTCCTCTACGTGATTTCGGGCGCCAAAGTCCGCAATCCCCTTGCCGCCATGGCGATTGCGGACCGGCTGAAATAGCGTCTACAGACCCGGCACCGGGAAGCGGGACGTCAGAACGCGCGTGCGCGCCGCCAGCTTCTCCTCGATAGCGCGATCTCCATTCGCCGCGAGGGCTTCCGCGATGATGGTGCCGATCTCCGCCATGTCCTCGGTCCCCATGCCGCGCGCGGTGGGGGCGGGTGTGCCGAGCCTCAGGCCGGAAGGCCGCATGGGCGGGTTCGGATCGTCCGGGATCACCTGCTTGTTGGTGGTGAGGCCGACGCGGTCGAGCGCCTCCTGCGCCGCGGCCCCGCGCTCCTCACGCCCGGCTCTCCGGCGCTGCTGCCTCTATGAGCCAGCGCTACCTCGAGCATGGCGTTGCATGGGCCGACCAGGCGGCGCGGCCAGCCGCACCAGGGCAGGGGCCCTCTCAGGCGCTTTGCGGCGACTTCAAAACTTGTAACTGCTGGCGCGGCCACGCTTGCAGGTCTGTGCACCCTGCCGAGCCGCGCTGCCGGCGCGCGCCTGCCGACCCGCGCTCCCGGCGCGCCTCCGCCCAGCGCCCCTGCACC
>CAJXOU010000149.1 GCA_913057645.1 uncultured Rhodobiaceae bacterium
CGGTTTTGCCGGTAGCTGGCCAATTGAGGTGGCGCCGCGACTGCCCTCCGCTTTCGCTCCGGGCGTTCGGGCCTCGAAAAGGTCCCCCGGACCTTTTCGTTTGCTTACGCAAACCGTCCCTCACCCCTCAAGGGGAGGGTGGGAAGAAAGGAAGTTCCGCCTTACATGCAGCCGCAGCCGCCGATGTTGGTCGAGCCGTTCGGATCGTAGGCGGCGCCGACGGAGCGGGCGGAGCTTTCCGCCGTTGCCGCGAAATCCGCTTTCGCCTGTTCGCGCATGGCGCCGTCCGTCATGTAGTCGATGGCGGTCATGGCGAGCGCCTTGGCGCCGTCGATGCAGGCCTTGTCGCCGAGGTCGGAGGCGGCCCATTTCGCGAATTCCGGATTGTGGATCACGACATGGGGCGGCGCGCAGGCGATCATCGGGTGGATCGAGGGGACGCGGTGGCTGACATTGCCCATGTCGGTGCTGCCGGACGAGCCCGCCGGCATTTTCGACAGCGGGAAGAAGTCGCGGCCGAGCGCGCGGGCGTTCGTCTCATAGGCGCCGGCAATCGGCATGCTCGTCTTCAGGTCGAGGTAGTCGGCCTTCGCCCATTTGATGTCCGCGGTGCAGCCGGTGGCGAGCGCGCCCGCCTCGAAGCAGGCCTGGACGCGCTTCTTCAGCGGCGCGAGGTCTTCGGCATTCGCGGCGCGGACATAGAACAGGCCGGAGGTTTCGTCCGGCACGATGTTGGGCGCGTCGCCGCCCTTCTTGACGATGCCGTGGATGCGCTCGGTCGGCTTGATGTGCTGGCGGAGCTGCGCGATCGACTGGTATGCGGAAATGAGCGCGTCGAGCGCGTTCAATCCCATATGCGGCATGGCGGAGGCGTGCGCCGAGCGGCCGTGATAGGTGACGGAAACTTCGGAGACGCAGATGCAGGGCATGGTGACGAGGTCGACGCCCGCCGGATGCACCATCATGGCGGCATCGACGCCATTGAAGGCGCCTTGCTGCGCCATCAGTTCCTTGCCGCCGCCCATTTCTTCGGCGGGCGTGCCGAGATAGCGGACCCGGCCGGGAAGTTTCGCGCCCAGCTTCGCGAGCGCGAGAGACGCGCCGAGGCCGGTGGTGGCGATGATGTTGTGGCCGCAGGCATGGCCGATGCCGGGCAGCGCGTCGTATTCGGAGAGGATCGCGACTTCGGGGCCGCGTTCGCCGAAGGCGCTCGCATAAGCCGTGGGGAGGCCGAAGGCGCCACGGGTTACGGGAAGCTCCGCCGCGTCGAGCGCGGCGGTGAGGATGCGCGCCGCTTCATGCTCGTGGAAGGCGAGTTCGGGCCTGGCGTGGATCGCGTGGCTGACGCCGAGCAGGCTCGGCGACATGGCGTCGATCGCATCGCAGACTTCGCGCTTGAGGGCGGCGGCTTCGGTCATCCTGTTCTCCCCGTGTTTTCTTGAGACTAGACTGTGGTGGAGCTTTTTGCCAATCGCGTGGGTATGACCCCCGCCCCGAAATTTGTTTCGCTGGGGCTTCACAAATTTCGACCCTCCCCGAGGGGAGGGTGGGATGTTGAGCAAGTGTGAAAGGATGCGATGTGGAATTCTTCGAGTCTGACGGGATGCGGATCGCTTATGCGGTGGAGGGCGAGGGGAGCCCGGTGCTGCTGGCGCATGGTTTTGCGTCCACGCATGCGGTGAACTGGATCCCGACGGGATGGGTGCGCGCGCTTGTGGAGGCGGGGTATCGCGTCATCATGCCGGACATGCGCGGGCATGGGGCGAGCGGGAAGAGCCACGACAAGGCCGACTACACGCTTTCGGCGATGGCGGGCGATCTCGTCGCGCTGCTCGATCATCTGGGCGAGCCGGGGGCGGACCTGATGGGTTATTCGATGGGGGCGATGGCGGCGCTCGTCGCGGCGATGGAAGCGCCGGAGCGGTTCGACCGGATCGTCGCCGGGGGTGTCGGCGCGACGCTGCTCGACCCGAAGAGGGATCCCGGGCCGGTGATCGAGGCGCTCACCGCGGACGATCCGTCGACGATCGAAGACAAGGGCGCGGCTCTCTTCCGGACTTTCGCAGACCAGAACGGGCAGGACAGGAAGGCGCTCGCCGCCTGCTTCGAGGCGGTGCGCGCGCCTTTCCCGGTGGCGGGGCTCGGGCGTATTTCGCGGCCGGTGCTGGTCGTCGCGGGGGAGGCGGATGTGCAGGCGGGCGCGCCGGGGCCGCTTGCGGAGCGGATACCGGACGGGCGCGCCTTCACCGTGCCGAAGCGCGATCACATGAAGACGGTGGGGGACCGGGTTTACAAGGAGGCGGTGCTGGCGTTTCTCAGCGAATGATCTGTTCCCACCCTCCCCCTGTGGGAGGGTCAAACCGCTGCAAGCGGTTTGGGGAGGGGGACTCCGCCATCGGCAAAGTGCAGCTTTCGTTTATGCGCTGAAATTCTTCGCTTACCCCTCCCCGAAAAATTTTCGCTTCGCTGCAATTTTTCGACCCTCCCACAGGGGGAGGGTGGGAAAAAAATTGAACGCGATAAAAGGAACGGGTCTACCGCGCTGTCAGGGGCGCAAATCCCAGATGCATGCCGGCGTCGGTGATGAGGGTTTCGCCGGTGATGTGGTCGGAGCCTTCGCCGCAGAAGAAGACGACGGCGGTGGCGATGTCTTCGGGCGTTCCGGCGCGCTGGAGCGGTGTCGATTCTTCCTGCTGGCGCTTGATGCCTTCGAAGGTCTGGCTGCCGAAGCGGTCGGAGAACCAGCGCGTGCCGATGAAGCCGGGGCAGACGGCGTTGACGCGGATCTTCGGTGCGAGCGAACGGGCGAGCGAGAGCGTCATGGTGTTGAGCGCGCCCTTCGAGGCCGCATAGGCGACGGACGAGCCGATGCCGGTGACGCCGGCAATCGACGAGACGTTGACGACCGAGCCCTTGCCCGCTTCCTTCATGTGGGGGGCGCAGGCGCGGATCATCTGGTAGGCGCCGACGACATTCACCTTGTAGATCCAGAGGAAGTCCTCGGCGTTCAACTCGTCGAGCTCGGCATGGTTCGCGAACTTGGTGCCGCCGGCATTGTTGACCAGCACATCGACGCGGCCCCACTTCTTCACCGTCTCGTCGACGATGCGGCGGCAATCGGCGTCCTCGCCGACATCGCCTTGCGCGAGCAGGGCTTCCACGCCCTTCGCCTCGCAGGCGGCGAGCGTCTCCTTCGCCTCGGTTTCGCTCTTGGTATAGTTGATGACGACGTTGCAGCCCTTGTCCGCGAGCTGGAGCGCGACGGCGGCGCCGAGGCCGGTGGCGGAACCGGTGACGATGGCGACCTTGTTCTTGAGCTGCGACATGAGACTTCTCCCCTGATTGATTTTGCGGGGAGTGTAGCGAGGGCGGGCGCGAGGCCCAACCGGATATCGCGGCGATCGTCCGGTTCCGACTAATCGTCAGACAGAGGCGGCTCGGGCGGAAAGCGGAAGGCGGCGAGGATGAGCCGGTCGTTCAGGCGGTCGCGGCGGGCGGGCGAGGTTTCGAGGTCGATGGAGACGCGGCTGCCGGCATGGTGGCGTTTTGCGGTGCCGCGCGAGAAGCCGACGCCCGGTACGTCCAGCGCCACCTCCGTTCCGATGGCGGGGCGGGGCATGACCTCGACGATGGCGCCCGTGGCCGACATTTCGTGGACGAGGCATTCGGCATCGACCCCGGCGAAGACGATGCGGCCCTCGATGCGCGTGGCGATGCGGCGGAACCGGCGGCGTTCCGCGTCCGTTTGAGGCGTTCCGGCGATTTCAGAGGGTTCGGCCATGACAGATGTCTCCGGCGCCGAGGTTAGAGCCGGGAGGTTGCCAAATCCTTGCAAAGCCCCATCTCAACAGAAGACACGGATTTCGGGACAAACGGAGAGGTTCGTCATGGGACGGCTGGTATCGGGCAAGGAACACAAGTCGGGCTACGAGACCAATCCGAAGCACCTGCTGCGCGTGTTGCCTGCCGGGCGGCGCGTCAAGGTCAGCGCCGGGGGCGAGACGATCGCGGAGAGTTCCGAGGCGCTGGAGCTGTTCGAGGGCGAATATGCGCCCGTCTTCTACCTGCCGCGCAAGGACGTGATGATGGGCAAGCTCACGCCGACGGCGAGCCATACCTGGTGCCCCTACAAGGGCGAGGCGAGCTACTGGAAGATCGACGCGGAGAGCGGCGACATTCAGGATGCGGTCTGGTCCTATGAGGATCCGTTCGTCGAGATGGCGGAGATCAAGGACCACATGGCCTTCTATCCGGACAAGGTGACGATCGAGGCGGGCTGAGCCCGTTCATCGTTCCGCCAGTCGTCACGGCCCGCGGGAAGCGGGCCATGACGCATTGCCGCGCGGGTATCAGGCCGGCTTCTTCGCCTCTTCCGGCAGGCTCGACAGGAAGTCCGAAATCACCTTCTCGAAATCGATGCGCTTGCCGAGCGTGTTCATCGGGCCGGCGGTGAGCGCGCCGTCGACGGCGATGGTCTGGCCGTTGACGAAGGTGGACTCGTCGCTGGCGAGGAAGAGCGCCGCGTTGGCGATGTCTTCGGGGAGGCCGGAGCGCGGCGTCGGCTGGATCTTCGCGAGATGCTGCTTCATGACTTCCGCGAACTGGTCGGCGACCTGCGTGCCGAGGCCGAGGCCCGAGCCGAAGATCGAGGTCGCGATGCCGCCGGGGCAGATCGCGTTGGAACGGACGAAATGCGGCGCGAGCTCCATCGCCGCGCAGCGCGAGAAATGATGCACGGCGGCCTTGCAGGCGGAATAGACGAGGGGGCCATAGCCCGCCTGGAGGCCGGCGACGGATGCGGTCGAGATGATCGAGCCGGACTTCTGCGCCTTCATGTGGGGCACGGCGTATTTGTAGCCGAGCACGACGCCCTTCAGCAGCACGCCGACGGTTTCGTCGAAACCGTTCATGTCGATCTCGGCGAGTTCGCCGCCGACGCCGCCATAGCCGGCATTGTTGAAGAGGACGTCGAGCCTGCCGAACTTCTTCACGGTGTGATCGACGAGGTTCTTCACCTCGTCTTCATGCGCGACATTGGCGCGGCAGTAGGAGAAGTCCGCGCCCAGTTCGCGCTCCATCGCTTCGCCCTTGTGGTCCTGCAGGTCGGCGGCGACGACTTTCGCGCCTTCCTTCAGGAATAGATCGACCGTGCCGCGGCCGATGCCGCTGGTGCCGCCGGTGATGATGGCGACCTTTCCGTCGAGACGTCCCATTTGTTTTCTCCCTGTTTCCGGTTCTTGATTTTTATTTGCCCTTGAAGACGGGCTTTCTCTTTTCCATGAAGGCGGCGCGGCCTTCCCTGTAGTCCTCGCTGGCGAAGCAGCGGGCGATGAGCGCCTCGCATTTCTCCGCGTCGAAATTGCCGGGGGCTTTCGTGAACTCGTCGACGAGCTGTTTGGCGGTGTTGACGGTGAGCGGTGCGTTCTCCGCAATGAGCGCGCAGTAGTCGCGCACGAAATTTTCCAGCGCGTCCTTCGTCGTCACGCGGTTGACGAGGCCCATGGCGAGCGCCTCGTCATGCGTGAAGCGGCGCGCGGTGAAGAAGATTTCCTTCGCGAAGGAGGGGCCGACGACATGGACGAGGCGGCCGGTGCCGCCCGCGCCATAGGCGAGGCCGAGTTTCGCCGCCGGGATGCCGAAGGTCGAGCCTTCGGCGGCGATGCGCATGTCGCAGGAGAGCGCGATGCCGAGGCCGCCGCCGATGCAGTAGCCGTCGATCATGGCGATGGTGGGCTTCGAGGCGTCGGCGATGCCGTTGAAGGCGATTTCGGTTGCCGTTTCGTAGGCGAGGATGCCTTCGGCCGTCGAGCGGCTTTCGCCGAATTGCGAGATGTCGGCGCCGGCGACGAAGGCGCGATCGCCCGCGCCGGTCAGCACGATGACGCGGATTTCGTCGTCTGCTTCGAAGCTGCGCAGGATTTCCGGTACGGCCTGCCACATTTCGAGGCTCACCGCGTTCAGGCGTTCGGGATTGTTGAAGATCATCCAGCCGATCGCGCCGTCCTTCTTCGCGATCATGTGGGGTGTGGGGGAGGGCATGGGCGAGAGCTTTTCCGGGATCGAGATGTTGCGTTGCCATCTGGGATACAGGCGGGGCGGCGGGCTGGCAACAACCTAACCGACGTCATTGCCGGGCCCTCCTTTGAACTTCAAGGAGGCCGGCAATCCCGTGCGACAGGGTTCGGAACGAGCGGCTCCTGGATGCCCGGGTCAAGCCCACTGCTGTCCGGTTAAGCATATGCGATCTCCAGTTGCGCTGGATTTGGCGGTGTCGGATCGGGTGGCGGCTGCAACAAGTGGTGGATACTTCGTCGGGTGAGGAGG
>CAJXOU010000150.1 GCA_913057645.1 uncultured Rhodobiaceae bacterium
GTCGCCGCCGTGCTGACGCTGCCGCTGCTCGTCTTCGTCGCCGACATCATCGGCGTGATGGGCGGCTTTGTGGTCGGCACCGGCTCGCTCGACTTCAACCCCGGCGTCTACATCAAGAACACGGTCGATTTCCTCGAAGCCGACGACGTGATCTCCGGCCTCATCAAGGCCGCCGTCTTCGGCTTCATCATCGCGATCATGGGCTGCTTCCACGGCTTCAACTCGAAGGGCGGCGCGCAGGGCGTCGGCCGGGCGACGACGAATGCGGTGGTGACGGCGTCGATCCTGATCCTTGCGGCGAACTACGTGATGACGTCGCTGCTGTTTGCGAATTGAGGACGGAGATGAGCGACGCAAAGATCGAACTCAGGAACGTCCACAAGCGCTTCGGCAAGAAGGTGGTGCTGGACGGCATCAACCTCACCGTGCCGAAGGGCGAGTCGCTGGTCGTGATCGGCGGCTCGGGCACCGGCAAGTCGGTGATGATCAAATGCGTGCTCGGCATCATCCGGCCGGACAGGGGCGAGATCTTCGTCGACGGCAAAAACGTGCTGAAGATGGATGCGGGCGAACGCGAGAAGGTGCTCCGCAAGTTCGGCATGCTGTTCCAGGGCGCGGCGCTGTTCGACAGCCTGCCCGTCTGGGAGAACGTCGCCTTCGGCCTCATCCAGGGCCGCAAGATGAAGCGCAAGCAGGCGAAGGAGATCGCGGTCGAGAAGCTCGCCAAGGTGGGTCTCGGCGCGGAGGTGGGCGAGCTCTACCCGGCCGAGCTGTCGGGCGGCATGCAGAAGCGCGTCGGCCTCGCGCGCGCGATCGCGGCGGACCCGGAGATCATCTTCTTCGACGAACCGACGACGGGGCTCGACCCGATCATGGCGGACGTCATCAACGACCTGATCGTCGACAGCGTGAAGGATCTCGGCGCGACGACGCTGTCGATCACGCATGACATGGCGAGCGCGCGCAAGATCGCCGACAAGGTCGCGATGATCCACAAGGGCAAGATCATCTGGGCGGGCTCGCGCGAGGAAGTGGACAATAGCGGCAACGACTATGTCGACCAGTTCATCCACGGGCGCGCCGAAGGACCGATCCAGATGGAAGTGCTGAAGCCCTGACCCCGGCGCGGTGAACGGCGAAAGGCACATGGATCCCGGCTTCCGCCGGGATGACACTTTGTTTTTTTGAAAGACCAGCACAACCGAGATGGCAAAAGCATCACGCACCTTCGTCTGTCAGTCCTGCGGCGCGGTGACACCGCGCTGGGCGGGACGGTGCGAGAGCTGCGGCGAGTGGAACACCATCGTCGAGGAAGCGGGAACGGCGGGCGGCGTGGGCGCCGGGCCGGCGGCGAAGGCGCTGAAGGGCAAGGGCCGCACCATCGAACTCGTCGAGATGAGCGGCGAGAGCGCGGACCCGCCGCGCTACGAGAGCGGCATGGGCGAGTTCGACCGGGTGACGGGCGGCGGGCTGGTGCCGGGCTCGGCGCTGCTGATCGGCGGCGATCCGGGGATCGGCAAGTCGACGCTGCTGCTGCAGGTCATGGCGGCGCTGGCGGCGCGGGGACAATCGGTCGTCTATATCTCGGGCGAAGAAGCGATCGCGCAGGTGCGCATGCGGGCGCGCAGGCTCGGCCTCGCGGAAGCGCCGGTGCAGCTCGGCGCGGAGACGAACCTGAAGGACATCATCGGGACGCTCGAAAACGGGACGGCGCCCGACGCGGTCGTGATCGACTCGATCCAGACCATGTGGACCGAGACGCTCGACTCGGCGCCCGGCACGGTGGCGCAGGTGCGCGCGTCGGCGCAGGAACTGGTGCGGTTTGCGAAGAAGCGCAACACGGCGGTCATCCTGGTCGGACATGTGACGAAGGAAGGCCAGATCGCGGGGCCGCGCGTCGTCGAACACATGGTCGATGCCGTGATCTATTTCGAGGGTGAGCGGGGACACCAGTTCCGGATTCTCCGCGCGGTCAAGAACCGCTTCGGCCCGGCAAACGAGATCGGCGTCTTCGAGATGGGCGAGAAGGGTCTCGGCGAAGTGCCGAACCCCTCCGCCCTGTTCCTCGGCGAACGCGACGGGGGCACGAGCGGCTCGTCCGTCTTTGCGGGCATCGAAGGGACGCGGCCGGTGCTGGTCGAAATCCAGGCGCTGACGGCGCAGAGCACGCTCGGCACGCCGCGCCGCGCGGTGGTCGGCTGGGACAGCGGACGGCTGTCGATGGTGCTGGCGGTGCTGGAAGCGCGCTGCGGGCTGTCGCTCGCGGGCCAAGACGTCTATCTCAACGTCGCGGGCGGCCTGCGAATCAACGAGCCGGCGGCCGACCTCGCCGTGGCGGCGGCGCTGATTTCGTCGATCACGGGCAAGCCCTTGCCCGAGAACTGCGTCATCTTCGGCGAAATCAGCCTTTCCGGCGCGGTCCGGCCCGTGAGCCAGATGGATGCGCGGCTGAAAGAGGCGGAAAAGCTCGGCTTTTCGCGCGCGATCCTGCCGGCCGGGGCGGCCCGGACCAGGGGGCCGGCGGCGCTGACATTCACGGAAATTTCGGACCTTGCGGGTCTTATTGCCAAGCTGGCGGCAGGCGGGGACAAGGGCTCCGGCGGACGCCGCGCCGCGGATATGTGATAGGATGAGCAAGGTTTCCGGGAGAGTGATTTGACGCTGTTCGACGTCATCGTCATAGGTGTGGTGCTGGTTTCAAGTGCGCTGGCGCTGCTGCGCGGCTTCACGAACGAAGTCCTGTCGATCATCGCCTGGGTCGTGGGCGCCCTTGCAGCGCTGTGGCTGTTTCCCTATCTAACGCCTGTCCTGCGCGGCGTGATCTCGCCCGAGTGGCTCGCGGCGGCGATTGCGGCGGTGGGTATCTTCATCGTGGCCTATGTGATCGTCGCGGCCTTCACATCGCGCTGGTCGGACTCGCTGATGGATATTCACGAGCGGGCGGGCCTGCTCGACCGGACGCTCGGCTTCATTTTCGGGCTGGCGCGCGGACTGCTGATCGTGACCGTCGCCTATCTCTTTTTCGCCTGGCTGGTGCCGAACTCCGACGACCAGCCGGACTGGATCCGAAACGCAAAGACGCGGCCGCTGGTCGAAGATTCGGCAGCGCTGCTGTTCTCGCTGGCACCCCAACCGGGCAGCGGGACGACGAACGGATCCGGGGACAGAACGACGGCGCCGCTGCAAAGCCAGCCGCCGCGTCAACAGGCCGCGCCGCCACCCGCAGAACCCCGCCAGACGCCCCCGGATTCGGGCGCTGACACGGGGAATGGGCCGGGGTATAACCCGTCCGAACGGCGGGGGCTCGACCGTCTGTTCGAAAACACGACCGGGGAGTAGATGTCCGTTTCTTCTGGAGTTTCAGGAATGTCCGACCAGATGCAACTCGATCTCCCCCTTGCGGGCTCCGGCCCGAACCCTGCCCGAAAACCGGCCTCCCCTTCCCCGCTTACCCTGGCAGACGACGATATCTACGGCGACAAGCTGCGCGAGGAATGCGGCGTGTTCGGCGTGTTCGGCCATCCGGATGCGGCCGCGCTGACGGCGCTCGGGCTCCATGCGCTTCAGCATCGCGGGCAGGAAGCGGCGGGCATCGTCGCCTATGACGGCGAGCACTTCCATTCGGAACGCCGCCTCGGCCTCGTCGGCGATCATTTCTCTTCCGCCAGTGTGGTCGGACGCCTCAAGGGCGACATGTCAATCGGGCATACGCGCTATTCGACGACGGGCGAGACGGTGCTGCGCAATGTGCAACCGCTGTTCGCCGACCTTTACGGCGGTGGATTCGCGGTGGCGCATAACGGCAACCTCACCAACGCCATCACGCTGCGCAACGAACTCGTGCGCGGGGGCGCGATCTTCCAGTCAACATCGGACAGCGAAACCATATTGCAGCTGGTGGCGCAGAGCCGCCAACCGCGTCTGATGGACCGTTTCGTCGATGCGCTCTCGCAGATTCAGGGCGCCTATGCGCTGGTGGCGCTGACCAACAAGAAGCTGATCGGCGCCCGCGATCCGCTCGGTATCCGGCCGCTCATTCTGGGAAAGCTCGCGGGTGCGCCGATCCTCTGTTCGGAAACCGTGGCGCTCGACATTATCGGCGCCGAGTTCGTGCGCGAGATCGAGCCCGGCGAGATCGTGGTTGCAACCAAGGACGGTATCGAGTCGATCCGGCCCTTCCCGCCGCAGCAAGTGCGGCCTTGCGTGTTCGAGTATATCTATTTCGCGCGCCCCGACAGCATCGTGGGCGGCAAGAGCGTCTACAATGTCCGCAAGCGGCTCGGCCAGGAACTGGCGCGCGAGTCGGGCGTCGACGCCGACGTGGTGATCCCCGTGCCGGACTCCGGCGTCCCCGCCGCCATCGGTTATGCGGCGGAGAGCGGCGTGCCCTTCGAGCTCGGCATCATCCGCAACCATTATGTGGGCCGCACCTTCATCGAGCCGACGCAGCACATCCGTCAGCTCGGCGTGAAGCTCAAACACAATGCGAACCGCGCCATCGTGCAGGGCAAGCGGATCGTGCTGGTGGACGACAGCGTTGTGCGCGGCACGACCTCGATCAAGATCGTGAAGATGATGTACGAGGCTGGCGCGAAGGAAGTGCATCTGAGGGTCGCGAGCCCGCCGATCACGCACTCCGACTTCTACGGTATCGACACGCCAGAGCGCGAACAGCTTCTCGCCTCGAATTACGACCTCGAAGGCATGCGCAGCTATATCGGCGTCGACAGCCTCGCCTTCATTTCCGTGGACGGGCTTTACCGGGCGATGGGCTTTACCCATCGCGACCAGGAATGCCCGCAACTGACGGATCATTGTTTCACCGGCGACTATCCGACGCCGCTCATCGACAGGGATGGCGAGCAGCGGACGAGGCAGCTGTCGCTGCTCGCCGAAATCGCCTGACGGGAATCCTTCAATGACGGGACGTTTGCAGGATCGCCTTGCGGTCATTACCGGCGCATCGCGCGGCATCGGACGGGCAGTGGCGCTCGGCATGGCAGCGGAAGGCGCGCATGTGATCCTCGTCGCCAAGACGGTGGGCGGGCTCGAGGAGGTGGACGACGAAATCCGGAAGGTCGGCGGCAAGGCGACGCTGGTGCCGATGGACCTGACCGACTTCCCGGCGATCGACCGGCTGGGTGCGACGATCTTCGAGCGCTGGGGAAAGCTCGATATCCTGATCGCGAATGCGGGACTGCTCGGCACGCTGACGCCGCTCTCCCACATGGAACCGAAGGACTGGGACAAGACACTCGCCGTGAACGTGACCGCAAACTACCGGCTGATCCGTTCGCTGGAGCCGCTGCTGAAGCGTTCGGACGCGGGACGCGCGGTGTTCGTGACGTCGGGTGCAGCGCAGAAGTGCAAGCCCTACTGGGGCGGCTATTCGGTGACGAAGGCGGCGCTCGACGCCATGATGAAGACATGGGCGGCGGAAACGGAGAAGACGCCGATCCGCGTGAACTCGGTGAGCCCCGGACCGACGCGCACCGCGATGCGCAAGAAGGCGATGCCGGGCGAAGATCCGACGACGCTGACGAAACCCGCGGAACTGGTGCCGCTGTTCATCGAACTCGCATTGCCCTCTTGCGAGCGGCATGGCGAGATCGTGGAATACCAGAAGGTGAAGGCCTGAACCGCCCGCTTCCGCTCCTTCAATTTGACTATCGACCGGGGCGCCCTACCTGAAATTGCTCAGTTCAGGAGAGGCAGGCTTTTGGCAGAAGACACAGCTCGCGACCTCAGAGGCGTTCTCGACCGGGTGAAGAAGGCGGGCGATGGCGAAGACCAGGTCAATGTCGGCGAGATTCTGGAAACTGTCGGACAGCACTCCTTCGGCCCCATCCTCATCGTCATTTCCCTGATCGCCTTCACGCCTCTCGGCGCCGTGCCCGGTGTGCCGACATTGCTTGCGACGCTCGTCGTCCTGATCGCCGGTCAGATTCTTTTCGGCGTCCGGCACTTCCGGCTGCCCCAGGCAATCCTCAGACGGCATATGGAACGGGAGAAATTCACCAGGAG
>CAJXOU010000151.1 GCA_913057645.1 uncultured Rhodobiaceae bacterium
CTCGAATTTTGTCGACCCTCCCTCAAGGGGAGGCTGGGAAGAGAATTCAATTCTCTACAACCTCCGCATCCTCGGCTCTCCCGCCTCGCCCCTCAGCATCAATTCCGTCAACGCCCACACCAGGGCATCCAGCCGGTCGGGGCTCTTCGCGCCGGGCACCCAGTCGCACATCTGGTCCTCGAGCTTCGCGAAGGCGCCCACATGATGCACCAGCCCGCGTTCGTAAAGCGCGGCGATGGGTTCCGCCCTGACCCGCTTTCCCCGCGTCGCGCGCACCAGCCGGATCGGCGCTTCGGGCAGTTCCTGCCGCATCACGGTGCCCACCATGTCGCCGCCCTGGTTCGCCTCCGCGACGATCCGGTCCGCCTCATGCGCGCGGTAGCAACCGGCGACGCGCTTTGCCCAGGCGAGCGGCGACAGCCGCCCCATGGAGCGGTCGTCCAGCACATAGGCCTGCCCGTCTTCCCCGAGTGCGGCGCAGACGATGCCGCATTCGTCGGATCTGGGTCCGCCCGCCGCCGGTGGGTCGACGCCCACCACCACGCGGACGAGATCGGCAGGCGCCTTCGCGACGCGACCCCGCTCCACCGTCTCGCGGCTCCAGAGCGCGTCCGGATTGTCCTCGATCAGTTCGGCATCGAGTTCCTGCCGCCCGAGCCGCGTGCCTTCGTAGCGCGCAATCACGGTGCGGAAAAACCCGTCGGCAAGGTTCGCGCGGTTCGCATGCGTCGCCGCCCGCGTCACCGCCGTCGTCCTGTCCGCGATCAGCCGTTTCAGCACCGGCACGGGGCGCGGCGTCGTCGTCATCACCTGGCGCGGGTTTTCGCCGAGGCGCAAACCGAACTGCAGCATGTCCCAGGCCGCTTCCGCGTAGCGCCATTTCGCGAGCTCGTCGCCCCAGGCCGCGTCGAATTGCGGGCCGCGCAGACTTTCGGGCTCGCCCGCCGAAAACACATGCGCCACCGCGCCGTTCGGCCAGAGCAGGCGCCTGCGCGTCACCTCGTAGCGTGGCCGGTCGTCGGCCCGCGCAATCGTGCGCAGCCCCGACGGCCCGTCGATCATCACCTCGCGCGCGTCGCCGAGCGTTTCGCCGACCAGCGCGATCCGGCCCGCGCGGCCGGCGGCGACTTCGCCCGCCACCCATTCGGCGCCCGCGCGCGTCTTGCCCGCGCCGCGCCCGCCCAGCACCAGCCATGTCGTCCATGGGCCGTCGGGCGCAAGCTGGTCGTCGCGCGCCCAGAAGCGCCAGTCCTCACTCAGCAGCCGCGCTTCGCGCGCCGTCAGCTTCTTCAGGAACTTGCGCCTGATCGGCGGCGGCAAAGAGGCGAGCGAGGCGGCTCTCAAGTCCGGCGCGGATTGCCTCGTCCTCGGCGCGGCGTCTGGCCTTGTCGCTGTCGGGGTCATTCTTCTTCGCCTGCCTCGCCGCCTTCTCGATTTCATGCAGCTTGTCGATGGAGCGCACCAGTGTCGCGAGCCGCCTCGCCTGCCGCTCGCCTTCCGCGTCGTCGCGTTCCGTCTTGCGCTGCCGTTCGATGTCGGCGATCTCGCGCGCGATCAGCCGCGTCAGCCGCGCCGCCAGCGCCTCCGCGTCCTCGGCAAGTTCCGTCGCAACCTTTTGCGGTTCCTCGACCTCGCCGCGCTTCGGCCAGCCTTCCGTTCGCGCACGTCCGATGATCTTGTTGTAGTGAATGCCGTTTTCGAACGCGATGTCCGGGAGAGACCGCTTGCCGATCTCGTATTCCGCGCGGATCGTCTCCCAGTCGATGTCCTCGTCCGAGAGCGGTTTCGGCGTCACGGAGACGCGCGCCGCCGCCGGCTTCCTCGCCGCTGCCCTTGCCATGTTCACCCGCACAATTCTGGAGATGGATGAGAAGTAGGAAGCGAGCGCCGCGCTGACAACTGGGGATATCTTGAAAAGTTAGGTTTAGATAAAAAATCTACAATTTTGGACGATAATCGTTTGGATCCAAGCAGTTATTGTAGAACGCCTCATCCATCTGAAACCAAAGGGTCTTATCAATCCCTCTTTTTGACGTGGCGTTTTGTCCGGATGGAAATGGGCAGCAAATCTCCATCCACCTATCTTGTTCCTTCGAGATGGCACGAACCTCTTGCACGACTTCCGCCAAATCCTGATCTTGACTGAAGATTACCGCCACATCCCACTGTCGGCTACGCGCCGTTGAAACAATGTCCAGCGCAAGGCGGACATCGATCCCTTTTTCTTGCGGAGTGGTAATCGTGATTAGATTTCCTGCTTCATCCTTTTCCGTTGTTTCACGGTAGCGAAGAGGACGAGTAACAGTATGAATTCCCGCTCGCTTCATATGCAACAAACGCTTTTCCCAATAACCACCCCACATCGCATCTTTTCGTTTGCTGGGAACACCGGTGTAGAAGCGCACCAGATTTGGGCGCCACCCATGCTCCGCACACACCGTTTCGTGGAGCTTTTTAACGTCATAGTTGGGATGATAATGTCCAAACGCATCCATTGCGTGTTGGAACAAATTTTGACCGTCGACAAACGCCATCGCGTACTTGATTGTTGGCTCTGTCGCCATCCTCTTCCCCAATAAAAAACCCCGCCGGGGGCCGTTTCCAACCAAGTCCGACGGGGAGCTAATGACCATTTATAAATGCACACTCACTAACGAAGAGTCAATGGTACCTAAAGGGGCTGAAATGCGACGTTTTGACATTCCGGCTCAAAAATTTACCCGCGCGCTGAACTGAAGGAAACTCCTTCCGACTCCCCTTTCTCCGCGAGTCGCGGCAAACTCCGGCCAGCCAGCCCCGGGGAATCATGCTTCAGAGAATCGCCACCTCGCTCCGCTTCCGTTTCGTCGCGCGCCAGTCCGAGATCGAGCGGCAGGCGGGGGCGATCCCCTATGCGGTGATCGACGGCCAGGTCGCGGTCCTGCTCATCACCTCGCGCCGCACGGGCCGCTGGATCTTTCCGAAGGGCGGATTGATGGAAGGGCTCGACCCGCATCAGGCGGCCGCGCAGGAGGCGCTCGAGGAAGCGGGCGTCGAGGGCGTCGTCGGCGCCGAGCCCCTGGGCGCCTGGCGCACCATCAAGCGGCGCGGCGTCCGCGTGAAGCCCATCGAGGTCGACATGTATCCGCTCCGCGTCACGCAGCAGCACGAGACCTGGGAAGAGCAATTGCAGCGCCGCCGTCACTGGGCGGGGCTCCGGGAAGCGCGCCAGCTCCTCTACGATCCTTACCTTGCCGATCTCGCGATGATGCTTCGGGACGCGAAGTAGGCCCTCAGAACGTCACCAGCGTCTTCAGGAGCCCGTAGAAGATCGCCGCGAGGCCGCCTGCGGCGGGCACGGTGATGACCCAGGCGGCGGCGATGGTGACGACGTGGCGGCGGCGGACGAGACGGCGCTTCTCGCGCTTGATCTGCTTCCTGATTGCGTCTTCCGGCGTTGCCGACAGCGACGCGGGTTCGCTCGGCGAGGGCTTCACCGGTTTCGGCCCGTCGGCCCGGAGGCCCAGATTGGCGAGCTGTTCGCGCAGGAAGCCGACGCCGAAGACGCCGCCGATGGCGATATGCGTGGAGGAAACCGGGAGCCCCAGCGCCGAGGCGATCAGCACCGTGATCGCGGCGGCGAGCGCGACGCAATAGGCGCGCGGCGCGTCCATCTTCGTGATCTTGGTGCCGACCGTGCGGATGAGGCGCGGGCCGAACAGCGCGAGGCCGAGCGAGATGCCGAGCGCGCCGATCATCAGGACCCAGAGCGGCAGCGTCACATTGCCCGTCGCGGCATGGCCCGTTTCCGCCGCCGCGACGATCGCCGCGAGCGGCCCGACCGCATTCGCCACGTCGTTCGCGCCATGCGCGAAGGAGAGCAGCCCCGCCGCGAAGATCAGCGGCAGGGTGAAGAGGCCCGCGACATGCTTGCGCCGGTTCTCGAGCGTCGCCGCCCGGCGCACGACCCAGGGCCGGGTCGCGAGCGTGCCGAGAGCGAAGGCCGCGACGCCCAGCAGCCAGACCGTGCCGGTGGAGGGTTTCCAGATCTTCGAGAAGCCCTTGAGCGCGAGATACATGGCGAAGACGCCCGCCATCAGGCCGATCATGACGGGCACCCATCGCCGCGCCGCCGCGACGCGGTCCTCGCGGAAGAGCACCTGCCATTTGACGAAGCCGAGCAGCGCCGCCGCGATCAGGCCGCCCAGCACAGGCGAGATCACCCAGCTTGCCGCAATCGCGCCCATGGTCGGCCAGTTGACGATGCCGAAGCCCGCCGCCGCGATGCCCGCACCGAGCACGCCGCCGACGATCGAGTGCGTGGTCGAGACGGGGGCATTCAGGAAGGTCGCGAGGTGAATCCAGATCGCGGCTGCGAGGAACGAGGCCATCATCAGCATCACGAAGTCGCGCACGTCAATCTCGCCTGCCGGCCGCACGATGTCCTTCGAGATCGTGTTCACGACATCGCCGCCCGCGAGGATCGCGCCCGCCGCCTCGCAGATCGCGGCGATGACGAGCGCGGCGCCCAGCGGCAGCGCGCGGCTGCCCACCGCCGGCCCCATGTTGTTCGCAACATCGTTCGCGCCGATGTTCAAGGCCATGTAGCCGGCGATGACGCCGCCCGCGATCACGAAGAGGCTCAAGGGCCCCACCGGCGCGAGGCCGCTCATGAAAAGGAAGATCGCGATGAGGAAGAGGATCGCCAGTCCGGGCGCCGCGATCGAGCGCGACAGCGCCTGCGTCGCTTCTTCGAGCCGTCCGACCTTCTTCAGGTCCTTGTCGAGCGCACTCTTCGGCACAGGGCCTCCCCGAATCGGCCGTTTCACGGGCAAAAATCGCCGGGGCCAGCCTTTAGCATTTCGGGCGGCGGCCGCCTACCCTGTGTGACGTTTTTTTGACAGTTCGGTGACGGTCAGGCGCTTCTGAGGGCGAGATATCCCCCGAGCGCCGCCAGCGCGGTCAGCGCCGCGCCCCAGGCCATGTCCACCGCCGCCATGCGCCAGGGCCAGCCTTTCAGCGTCGCCAGGTTGGTCATGTCGTAGGTGCCATACGCCAGAAGACCGAGAAGCGCGCCGCGTGCGAGTGCACCCTTCCAGCTCTCGGCCGGCATCGCCGCGAAGAAGACGATGCCTGCGACGTAGAAGAGATAGAAGATGCCGGCCGACATGAAGTCCGGCGTGTCGCGCATCAGGCTTCCGAGCGAACGCGCATAGAAGTCCTTCGCAACGAAACCCAGCCAGATGTAATCCAGTCCGAGAAAAACGATGGCTGTCACGCCATAGGCGATCAGATAAGTCACGGGCCCGCTCCTTCCATGTCCTTTCCCGCTGTTACGCTGAAAGGAGCCTGACGGATCAGTTCTTTTATTCCGGCGCCATCATCGGCCAGTCGACGATACGAGCCTCCAGGTCTTCCATGTCGGCCTCGTCCTCGTAGAGGAACCGTCCGTGGACGGACATCCCTGCGAGCCGCACCGCCTCGTATTCGCCCGAGACGAGCGGGTGCCACCAGGGAAGGTCCTTGCCCTCCTTCACGAGCCGGTAGGCGCAGGAGGGCGGCATCCAGTCGATGTCTTCCAGGTTCTGCGCCGTCAGCGTCACGCAATCGGGCACGCGCACCGACCGGTTCGGGTAATCGGAGCAGCGGCAGGTCTCGGCGTCCAGCAGGCGGCAGGCGATATCGGTATATTCGATCTCGCCCGTATCCTCGTCCTCGAGCTTCACAAGGCAGCATTTCGCGCAGCCGTCGCAAAGGCTTTCCCACTCCTGGCGGGTCATCTCATCGAGGCGCTTCGCGCGCCAGAAGGGTTCGGTCCTCTCGGTCATTCCGGGACAGAACAGCGGCGAGGGACTTTTGTCAAAGGGTCACACCGCCCCTGCATTGCCCCGATCCCGCCC
>CAJXOU010000152.1 GCA_913057645.1 uncultured Rhodobiaceae bacterium
CATGGCTCTTTATCACCACTCCCTGGAGGCCGAGGAGACTGGCGCCGTTGTGCCTTGACGGGTCCATAAGCCGGAGCAGCCGTCCGATGATCGGCCGCGCGAAGAAGCCGACACACTTACCGTAAAACGTTTTCGTAAAGGCCTGTTCCAGCAACTCACTCAGCAAACCGGCCACGCCCTCACCCGTTTTCAGGGCAATATTCCCGACGAAACCGTCGCATACCACCACCTCCGCCACGTCGCGGACGCGCACGATGTTGCCGCCGAAATTGCCGACCACCGTGCCGCGGATTTCCTCCAGGTCGTCATAGCCGCCGGCCGTCTTCAGGTTGAAGCGCCGCGCGCCTGCGTGAATGGGGCCGCCGGGCAGCTCGGCTGCTTCCGCGCCGACGGCGTTCGCGACCGCCGTCACCGGAATGCCAAGGGCGGCGAGACGGCCGAAATCGAGCGAGACGCGCACTTCCGATTGCGGCAGCGCCCAGACATCGGCATCGCGCACGCCGGGCACGCGGTAGATTTCGTCGGTCAGATCGTCGGAAAGGTCTTCCAGCACGCGGTTCGGCGCCGTTTCCGATACCAGCGCCACCTGCACGATGTTGGTGAGTGAGGTGCGGAACTTGTTGACGTCGAGGCGGCGGATGCCGTCCGGCAGCGTCGGGCGCAGCGCGTTGATCTCGCGCACCACGTCGTCATACTTCTTGTCGGGGTCGGTCGACCAGTCGAATTCGACCTGGATGATTGCGAGCCCGTCTTCCGCGCGGCTGTTGATCTCCTCGAGATCGTCGAGCCGGTTGATCGCGTCTTCGATGGGACGGATCACGAGCTTCTCTATATCGGCGGGGTCCGCGCCCGGCAGCGCCACGTTGACGATGGCGAAGGGGCCTTTCATGTCGGGGTCTTCGGCGCGCGGGATCGTGTTGAAGGCGTTGAGGCCGATCGCCGCCAGCATCGCGAAGACGACGAGGGTGAACTGCCAGTTGCGGACGGCAAAACCCGAAATGTTGCTGAGGATCATGGCCGCGCCACCTCGGGCGCGGCGCTCTCCGCGCGGGCGGCCTTCAGGTCGGTCACGATGCGGATCTTCGCGCCGTCGCGCAGATAGGGCGCGCCCGCGCTCACCACGCGGTCGCCTTCGTCGAGGCCCTGTTCGACGATCACCTCCTCACCCGAAACGCGGCCGATGCCGATCCGCTTCTGCGTTGCCGTCATCGTCTTCTCGTCGACGAGATAGACGTTTGCCGTGGAGCCGTGGCCCTCCAGGATCGCCGTTGCCGGGATCGCGAGAACCGGCGTTCCGGTGGTGTCCGCAGGGTCGATCCGCGCCTCGCCGATGAACCCGCTCGCCGTTCCCTCCGGCGTTTCGGCAAGCGTGATTTCCACTTCGAAAGTTCCGGTCCTTGCCTCGCTTGCGGCCGCGATGCGGCGCACCGTTCCGGCGATCTCCCGGCCGGGGAAGGCGTCCAGCGTCACGCGGGCTTCGGCGCCGATGCGGATGCGCGCGACGTCGCGGTCCGCCAGTCCCGCCTTCATGATGAAACCGCCGCCCCCCTGGCTCACGGTCAGAATCGGTTCGCCGGGGCTCACGATCTCGTTCGGCTCCGCCATGCGCGCGAGCACGGTGCCGTCGGCGGGTGCGGTGATCCGGGAGAGGGTGCGATTGAATTCGACGCGGGTGCGTTCCGCCATCGCCTGGTCGCGGGCGGTCTCGGCATCCTGTATCGCCTGGCGGCTTGCGAAGCCCTTTTCGAACAGCGGCTTCAGCCTTTCGACGTCGCGCGCCGCCTTGGCGGCCACCGCCGCTGCCCGGCGCGCATCGGCGTCGATCTCGCGTTTGTCGAGTTCGGCGAGGATCTGGCCCTTTTCGACGCTGTCGCCCTCGTCCACGGAGATCGACTTCACGAGGCCCGAAATCTTGAAGGAAAGCACGCCCTCCCGGTCCGGCCGGACGATCCCGTAGGCCGTCACGTCGCTGGCGCCGGGCGCGGGCCGCGCTTCCGCCACCATGACGGGTACGGCGTTGTCCGCTGCGCCGGTCTCGCTTTCTCCGGGGTCTTCGCCGCAGCCCGCAAGCAGGCCCCCGCAAAGCGTTGCAACCAGCACCAAACGCGGCGAAACAGCCATTACCCCAGCCTCCCTTACTTACCGAACAGTGTTTATTTAGGAGGCTAGGGGCGCTGGTCAAGGCTGGTGAACGGTGTTAATTAGCGGCATGGTTCGAAAAACCGGAAAAACGCAGGGGAAACGGAGTTCGGCGGAGGGCCGGACCAGGCCACGCCGCCTGCGCCTCACGCCCGAGGAACGGCGGACCCAGATCGTCGCGGCCGCCAAGGAGCTCTTCGTCACCGACGGAATCGATCATGTCTCGATGCGCAAGATCGCGCGCCGGGTGGGCATCACCCAGGCCGCGATCTACCAGCATTTCGAGAACAAGGAGGCGATCCTCTTCGTCATCATCGAGGATTTCTTCGGAGAGCTGCGCGCCGCGCTCGATGCCGTCGTCGCGGCGGAGAGCGGACCGCTGGAGCGGCTGCGCCGTGCCATGCGGACCTATGTCGAATACGGGCTTTCCCGGCCGGAGGAATACCGGCTCGTCTTCATGACGCCGATGTCGGGGCTGGTGCGCGCCGGCGTCGCCGTGCCGCGAACGGAGGAGGCGCTGGCGAAGTCGTCGCAAGGCTCGCTCGCCTTCGACGTGCTGGACGGGGCAGTGCGGGAAGTGGTGGCGCGGGGCATCGTGCGCCACGATAACAAGGAACTGCTGACGGAGGCGATCTGGGCGGCGGGACATGGGCTCGTCTCGCTCCTCATCACCCACGATCATTTCCCCTGGACCGACCGCAAGGCCGTGATCGATCTTCAGATCGACCTGATCTTCCGGGGGCTTCTCCGCGACAATTGCCCGATGCGGAGCAAGATGTTCGACCTGAGCTGACCGGCCGCAATTCCTCTACTCCACTGAATTTTCTCTCCTTTTCTCCCAAGGCTTGGCGGGCGCGAAAGTGACTGCGCGTCTAATTGACTGTTTGGTCATTTTATGACTATTTAGTCAAATTCTGTCGGGAGGAATCATGGCCAGCCGGAACGCGGTCGCCGAAAAACAGGACGAAGCAGGCTCGCGCCGCCGCGAGCGGATGCGCGCCATTCTGGTCGAGGCGGCCTTGAGGCTCTTTGCGCGGAAGGGTGTCGACGCGACCACCATCGACGAGATCGTCACGGTTGCGGGCGTCGCGAAGGGCACCTTCTACAACTACTTCACCGACCGCGCCGACATCGCCCGCGCCGTCGGCGGCAATATCCGTCACGAACTCAACATGGCGGTCGATGCGCTCAACGCGGGCATCGACGATCCGGCCGAGCGCATCCGGCGCGGCGTCTGCCTCTTCATGGCGAGCGTGGCCGGCAATCCCGACAAGGCGACCATGCTGTCGCGCCTCTACGACAGCGGGCTCTCCATCACCGGCTTCGGCAATGCGCATCTTCTCGGCGATATCCGCGACGGCATCGCCAAGGGCCGCATCGACGTGCCGAGCGAGGAAGCCGCGCTTCATCACGTCGTCGGTCTCGGCACCGCCGCCATGCGCCATCTCCTCGATGCGGGCGCGGGGCCGGAAGTCCTGCGCGGCGAAGGCTATGCGCGCGACATCTCGCTCGTGCTGCTGCGCGGCCTCGGCGTGCCGCCCGACGAAGTGGAACGGATCGTCGCCCGGCCCTGCGATCTCACCGATCTCACGGTGTGGAGTTGAGGCGGACGGCGGCACAACAAGAACTCAAGGGAGCAGCAGAATGATCAAGGTCACCGACATCGCCTATGTGCGCTTCCGCGCGCCCGATCTGGACGAGATGGAAAAGTTTCTCCTGGAATTCGGTCTCGTGCGCGCCGAGCGCCGCGACAAGGCGCTTTTCATGCGCGGCACCGATGCACTTCCCTTCGCGCATGTGACGGAACTCGGCGAGCCGGGTTTCGTCGGTCTCGGTTTCTATGCGGAAAGCACGGCCGACCTCGAAAAGCTCGCCAGGGCTCACAACCTGCCGGTCGAGGAAAGCGATGCGCCGGGCGGCGGCAGGCTTGTCCGCTTCACCGATCCCAACGGCTTTCCGGTCGATGTGGTCGCGGGACAGCAGCTTCCTCCTGCGCTCCCGGTCGGCCGTCACCTCGTCCACAATGACGGCGAAGCGCAGCCGCGAAAGGGCGAGCCCCTCCGCGTTGCCGCAGGCCCCTCCCAGGTGAAGCGTCTCGGGCACTGCGTCATCAACGTCAAGGACTTCCGCGAAACGGAAGCCTGGTACAAGGAGCGCTTCGGTCTCGTCACCTCCGACGAAATCGAGATCGCGCCCGGCGCGCCGATCGGCGCCTTCATGCGCTGCGACCGGGGCAGGACCCATGTCGATCACCATACGCTCTTTCCCGTCGGCACCGGCGCGGCCGGATTCAATCACGCCGCTTTCGAGGTCGCGAATTTCGATGACCTGATGGCGGGCCGCGAAGTGCTCGCGCAGTCGGGACGCCGTCATGAATGGGGCGTCGGCCGTCACAAGCTCGGCAGCCAGATCTTCGACTACTGGCGCGACCCGTGGGGCCACACGGTCGAACACTGGACCGATGGCGACCTCTTCAACAACGAAACGCCGCCCAATATCGCGACGCTCGACGATCTGACGGGCAACCAGTGGGGCCCGCCCGCGCCGCCGAGCATGGGTGCCTGAGCACAGAACCAAAAGGAAACCGGGAATGAAACTCGCAACCTTCACGCAAGGCAATTCCACGCGCATCGGCGCCGTGCGCGACGACGGCATCGTCGACCTCTCGGCCATTGCACCCGATATGGTCACGCTCCTCTCCAGCAGCGCCGCGATGGAGAAAGCGAGAGTCGCCGCTGAAAAGGGCACGGCGATCCCGCTTTCGGGCGTGACGCTCGAAGCGCCGGTGCCGTTCCCGGGCAAGGTGCTCGCCATCGGCCTCAACTACCGCGACCATGTGGAAGAATCCGGGCAGCCGCTGCCCGAACATCAGGTCTGGTTCAACAAGCAGCACAATTGCATCACCGGGCCCTACGCCGATGTCGTGCTGCCCTCGGTCTCGGCGCTGCTCGATTACGAAGCCGAGATGTGTTTCGTCATCGGCAAGCGCTGCAAGCATGTGCCGAAGGAACGCGCGCATGAGGTGATCGCGGGCTATTTCGTCGGCAACGATGTCAGCGTGCGCGACTGGCAGCTCCGCACCAACACCTGGCAGATGGGCAAGAGCTTCGACACGCATGGTCCCATCGGTCCGTGGATCGTGACGCCGGACGAGGTCGGCGACCCGCATGCGCTCGACATCAAGTGCTGGGTCAATGGCGAGCTCCGCCAGAACTCGAACACGAAACACCTGATCTTCGACTGCTACGACCAGATCGCGCATCTCACGCAGGCCTTCACGCTCGATCCGGGCGACGTGATCTTCACCGGCACCTCGTCGGGCGTCGGCGGCGCGATGAAGCCGATGCAGTTCCTGAAGGAAGGCGATGTCGTCCGCGTCGAGGTCGAGAAGCTCGGCGCCATCGAGAACCGCATCGTGCCCGAAAAGGCCGACACGGTGATCGAAGCGGCGTAGCGATTACCAGCTTTTCCACCCGCCCTTGGGGGCGGGTCGGAAAATTCGAGTGGAACACGAAGAATTTTACGGGGCGGGGGCTGGAGCTCTCGTCTGATCCCCCGCCCCGAAATTTGCTTCGCCAAGGCTCGCAATTTTCGACCCTCCCCGAGGG
>CAJXOU010000153.1 GCA_913057645.1 uncultured Rhodobiaceae bacterium
GAGCCAATCCCGCCCAGTGTTTCCAAGTCAGCACTGCCCCACCCCCCGGCTCAATTAGCTTCTCAGATTCTGGAGTTTAATCCATTATGCAAGCTGAATTCATTATTTTTGGGGGATGAGATGTTTGTCAGAGTTCTTTTTTCTATGGCTCTTCTCGTGACTTTGAGCGCTTGCGCCACCGGCGCGAGCCCGAGCGCGATGACGGCCGAAGTCAGCAATGTCACGGTGATTGCCGAAAGCTCTTCTTTGCGGAAATCCATCACCGTCAGCGAGGTCACCGGCGGTTCGAAAACCAATCCGCTCTGGACATCGCAAGTTGACGATGCCGCCTTCAAGACAGCGCTCGAACAATCTCTCACGGTTCACGCGATGATCAATGACGCGGCACCTCGCTACAAACTTGAAGTGAAGCTGGTCGACCTCGATCAGCCGTTCGGTGGCTTTGACATGACTGTCAGCTCGCGGGTCTTCTATCTGTTGCTTGATGCAGAGACGAACCAGCGCACATACGAGACAGAGATCAACTGCGAGTACACAGCGAAACTCTCTGACGCATTTCTTGGCTATGAGCGCCTGAAGCTTGCCAATGAAGGTGCGATCAAGAAAAACATCTCACTCTTCATCGAGGCGATGATCGCAGAGTTCAAGAAACGAGATGCGGCGGCGGTCACGCCTACAGTATCGCTGCAAACGTCTACACCTACCGGCAGCTAGAAGCGGCTAACGGGAGTGTCAGGCAGCGTTCCTGGCACTCTCAGCCTGCGCGACCTCACGGGGCCGCCCAATCATGCCGCTCACGCCGGAAAGTGCGCCAGCCACCAGCTCGCGCGCCAGAAAACGCGTTGGGTCGACCCAGCCGGGCAGTTCGAGCCTGCGGGCCAGCGCCCGGGTGAAACCGAAACGGCGGTAATAGGGCTCATCGCCCACGAGGACGACAATGCGGTGACCTTGAGCGGCCGCGCGGGCAAGACCGGCATGCATCAGACGGCTGCCAACGCCCTTGCCCTGCCGGGACGGGGCGGTGACGAGTGGGCCGAGCAAGAGGGCCGGCGTCCCGTCGATCTCGATGGGCCAGAAGCGAAGGGTGCCCACGACCTCACCGTTGTCGACCGCGACCAGCGCAAGCGAGGTGTCGTGCTCGACGCCCTCGCGAAGCCGATAGACGGTCTTCGCGAAGCGGTCCGGGCCGAACGCCTCCGCGACCAGTTTCTCGACGGCGGGCGTGCGTGACTCAGTTTCAAGAACGATCTTCATGTTCGTTTCCATGAGGCGAATCCGGTGGCGGCGCAGCGCGCCTGCCCGACCGTTTCGTCCTTCGATATCTTGTGAACGGGGTTTTCCCGGGGCCTCAGATGCAGACGCTTGCCAGCGGCGGGAAGCCGTTGAACGCGACGGCCGAATAGGTCGTCGTGTAGGCGCCCGTAGCCAGGATCCAGACCTTGTCACCAGCCTGCAGGCTCGACGGGAGACGGTAGTCCGTCTTCTCGTAGAGAATGTCGGCGCTGTCGCAGGTCGGGCCGGCAAGCACGACGGGCGACGTCTCGCCGCCATCACGCGAGGTCAGCAGGCGGTACTTGATCGCCTCGTCCATCGTCTCCGCCAGGCCATGAAACTTGCCTGCGTCGAGATAGACCCATCGTCGCGCATCGTCGCCTCCCTTTTCGGAGACGAGAATAACTTCGGCCTGGATGACCCCGGCGTCGCCAACGACGCCACGGCCGGGCTCCACGATCACTTCCGGCTGGTTGTCGCCGAAGTGGTGCACGAGCGCCTCACGGATCGCTGCCCCATAGGCGGCGATCGAGGGAACGTCGGTGCGATAGCGCGACGGAAAACCGCCGCCCATGTTGACCATGCGCAGGTTCACGCCGCGAGCCTCGAGATCGCGGAAGAGCGACAACGAAAGCGCGAGGGCCTTGTCGTATTGCGTGAGGTCGGTCTGCTGCGAGCCGACATGGAACGAGAGGCCATAGGCATCGAGCCCGAGTTCATTGGCGCGAACGAGCAGGTCCGCTGCCATCGAGGGCTCGCAACCGAACTTGCGCGAGAGCGGCCATTCGGCGCCTTCGCACTCCATCAGCACGCGGCAGTAAACCTTCGAGCCGGGCGCCACGCGGGCGATCTTGTCGAGCTCGGCGGCGCTGTCGAAGGCGAACATGCGGACGCCCTTGCCGTAAGCCTCGGCAATGTCGCGTTCCTTCTTGATCGTGTTGCCGAAGGAAAGACGATCGGCCGAAATGCCGTGACCGAGGCAGAGATCGATCTCGCCCATGCTCGCCGTATCGAAGGACGAGCCGAGACGCGCGAGGCGCGAGACGATCTCGTCGGCCGGGTTCGCCTTCACGGCGTAGAAGATGCGCGCCTGCGGCAGCGAGCGGGCAAGCTCCTCAAAGTTGTGGGCGACGATGTCGACGTCCACAACGAGGCACGGCGAGGGAAGCTCGGCGGCGGCGAGGTAGCGTGCGATCTTCGGCGGAAGGCCGCCGCGCTCCAGCGGGAGCTCGGCCGCCTGCGGCACGAGGCGGAGGCGCGGCTTGCGGCGCGGACCCGACTTCGCGGGTGCCACCGGCTTCGTGGCCGGGAGCGTCTTGGCGGCGGATTTCATGGAGATGCGAGAACGGGCACGGCGGCCCTGCTCGGAAGCGAACATCGTAAACACCCTTTTTCAGACCCGGCTTTCTAAGACCGGCGTGATCCAAAAAGGACGCTTTCCGTCGTTGCATAAACCTGCGAGGGGCCAGCGGCACGTGCGTTGTGCGTCTTGTGATGCGCGGGGATATAGGTATCACCGAGTCCGCGCAACAGGTTTTTTGTGCTGGCGCCAAAGTTTTTTGCTAACGAAACCTTTATGCGGGCGCATCACTTTTTCGCCGCAATTTGGAACCGGAAAGCAAAAGGCCCGGAGATGACTCCGGGCCTTGTCAAAGTGACGGCGGAGGAACCGCTCAGTCGTCTTTCTTTTTGGCGGCCGTCTTCTTTGCCGGTGCCTTCTTGGCGGCGGGTTTCTTGTCGCCCTCATCCTTCTTGGCTGCGGCTTTCTTGGCTGCCGGCATTTTCTCGGCAGGCTTTTTGGCGTCGGCCTTCTTCGCCGGCTTCTCGTCGCCGTGGTCATGATCATGATCGTGATCGTGGTCATGATCATGATCGTGGTGATCGTGCTCGTCGGCGTCCGGGTCGGTGAAGAGTTCGTCGCGGCTCACCACCTTGTCCTGGACGTCGGCCAGTTCGGCGATGAAGTCGACGACCTTGTCCTCGAAGATCGGCGCACGCAGTTCCTGCACGGCCTGCGGGTTCTGCTGATAGTACTGATAGAGCTGACGCTCCTGACCGGGGAACTGGCGGGCACGCTCGGCGAGCGCCTGGTTCAGTTCCTGGTCCGTGACGGAAATGCTGTTCTTGTCGCCGACTTCCGCGAGAAGAAGACCGAGACGCACGCGGCGTTCGGCAATCTTGCGGTACTCGGCGCGGACGTCCTCTTCCGGCTCGTCGAGATCGGCGGCGGTCTTGTTCTGGTGCTGCAACTCGTGCTCGAACTGCTGCCAGATCTGATTGAATTCCTGCTCGACCATCGTGGGCGGGAGTTCGAAATCATGAAGCTCGTCGAGCTTGTCCAGCATGGCGCGCTTCAGATGCTGACGCGACATGCGGGCATATTCGCCCTTCATCTGTTCGGCGAGCGCCTCGCGGAGCTTTTCCATGCTCTCAAGGCCGAAGCGCTTGGCGAGCTCGTCGTCGAGGGTGACTTCGGCAGGCGCCTTCACTTCCTTCACCTTCACATCGAAGACGGCATCCTTGCCGGCGAGATGCTCGGCACCGTATTCCGCCGGGAAGGTCACCTTCACTTCGACCTCGTCGCCCGCCTTCGTCCCGACGAGCTGCTCCTCGAAGCCCGGGATGAAGCGGCCGGAGCCGATTTCGAGATTGGCGTCCTCGGCGGAGCCTCCCTCGAAGGCTTCGCCGTCGATCTTGCCGACGAAGTCGAGCGTCAGGAGATCGCCCTCTTCGGCCTTGGCGCCCTCTTCGCGGGGCTCGAAGTTCTTCTGGTTCTCGGCGAGGCGCTTGAGGGACTCTTCGATGTCCTCATCCTTCACCTCAGCCGTCAGGCGCTCCAGCGAAACCTTTGAAAAATCGGCCAGTTCGAAGGACGGGATAACCTCGAAGCTCATCTTGAAGGTGAGGTCCGACTTGCCGTCGATGACGTCCTGAATTTCGCCTTCGAGATCGATCGAGGGCTGGAACGCAGGGCGCAGCGCCTCATCCTCTATGGCCTTCTGGCTGGTTTCGCCGACGGTTTCCTGGATCACGTCGCCCATGACCTGCTTGCCGAAGGTCTTGCGAAGGTGGCTGACCGGCACCTTGCCCGGGCGGAAACCCTTGAGCCGGACCTGCGTCTTCATTTCGTCGAGCTTTGCGCCGAGTTTCGCCTCCAGGTCCTGAGCCGGAACCTGAATTTTCAATTCGCGCTTCAAACCGTCCGCGTTCGTAACCGTGACCTGCATCATCCAATCCGTTTATTTGCCGGGCTTCCGGCCTGGTGCGGGCGGAGGGACTCGAACCCCCACACCTTGCGGCACTGGAACCTAAATCCAGCGCGTCTACCAATTCCGCCACGCCCGCGAGAAGGGCTCTGGCGTGACCCTTCAAAGGCCGGCCGGTCCCCAAATTGGCGCTCTCTATATCAAGGGCACCGGGCGATTGCCAGCAAAAGCCGTGGTTTCCCCTGTAGCGGGCTCAAAGAGCCGCAAGAAGCTCCCGCAGGACGGCCGGGAGCATTTCCGGCAGGTCCTCGGAGATGAGGCCGGGACCGAAGTAGTCCCCTGCCTCGCCGTGGAGCCAGACGGCAGCCGAGGCGGCCTCGAAGGGCGGCATTCCCTGGGCAAGAAGGCCGAGGACGATGCCCGCCAGCACGTCGCCCGAGCCCGCTGTCGCGAGTTCCGGACCGGCATTGCGGGCGATCGCGGTCCGCCCGTCCGGCGCGGCGACGACCGTGTCCGCGCCCTTGAGGACGACGACAGCCGCAGCCTCGGCGGCGGCCTTGCCGGCGCGGTCGAGCTTGGAGCCCCCCTCCTCCGCGATCTTCGGGAAGAGACGGGCGAACTCGCCTTCATGCGGCGTCATCACGACGGGGCCGGCAAAGTAACCCTTGATGGCGACGAAGAGGTCGCGCGGGATTTCCGCAAATGACGTGAGCGCGTCCGCATCGAGCACAATGGCCGCGCCCGAGAGAAGCACGGCAAGCACATTGTCCCGCGTCTCCCAGCCGGTCCCGGCGCCGGGGCCGATCAGCAGGGCATTCTTGCGCTTGTCCTCGAGGATCGCCGTCAGCGCGTCCGCGCCGTCGAAAGGCTGGAGCATGATCGAGGTGAGGTGCGCCGCATTGACGAGCATCGCCGAGGGCGGCGAGGCGACCGTGACGAGGCCGGCGCCGGCGCGAAGCGCGCCGCGGGCGGCAAGCCGCGCCGCACCCGTGGTCGAGGCAGCACCCGAGACGACGACGGCATGACCCTTCGTGTATTTGTGACTGTCCAGGCCAGGCACCCGCAAGGCGGCCGCCCAGACCCGCCGTTCGTTGAGGACTGTCTCCGGCCCGTTCCCGTCCTGCACCACGTCCGCACTCCTGTCGTCCGCTCCCTCCCGCACCCCGCCTAGCACCGCGACCGCCAACACGCCCGCTACCCTACCGCGCCGGACCACCACCTCCCTCGGCCGAACATCAC
>CAJXOU010000154.1 GCA_913057645.1 uncultured Rhodobiaceae bacterium
CGACGACGGGCTCTGGCATGTCATCTTCGCAAGCCGCCATATCGCAGAGATCGACCTGCGAAATGGCTCGTCAAAAACTGTCACCCATGTCTCCGAACACCTGTAACCCTTGTCTCCGGTCCATACATCCCCAAGGGGAGAGGGAAAGCAAGCTACCGCTGCACCATCTTTCTTGCTTCTTCGGCGAATTTCTTCGCTTCCTCGCTGTCGTCTTTCTGGAGCAGGGCGAGGTCGACGGGGACGGTGATGCCTTTCTGCGCGGCGGGGCGCGCCGCGATCAGGTCGAGCCAGCGCTGCAGGTTCGGGAGATCGTCGATCTCCACGCCAGACCATTTATGCGTGCGCACCCAGGCCCAGTTCGCGATATCGGCGATGGAATAGTCGCCCGCGAGATACTCGTTGTCCTTGAGGTGACCGTCGAGAACGGTGAAGAGACGCTTCGATTCGTTCTGGTAGCGGTCGATGGCGGGCTGAATTTTTTCGGGAAAGTAGCGGAAGAAGACATTGGCCTGGCCCATCATCGGGCCGATACCGCCCATCTGGAACATGAGCCACTGGATGACGCGGCTGCGGCCCTTTGCATCCGACGGCATCAGCCTGCCCGTTTTCTCGGCAAGGTAGATCATGATCGCGCCGGATTCGAAAACCGCGAAATCGCCCTCGTCGCGGTCGACGATCGCGGGGATGCGGCCGTTCGGATTGAGCGCGAGGAAGGCCGGCTCCTTCTGCTGGTTCTTTTGCAGCTCGATCGCGTGAACTTCATAGGGAAGCGCGAGTTCTTCAAGCGTTATCGAGGCTTTCCAGCCATTGGGGGTGGAAGCGGTGTAGAGATCGATCATGAGGGTCCTGCCTTCCTCGAAATGGGTCCCGCGCTTTTATTGGCGTTCACCGTGCCGGTTCACGGGCCGGCGAACCAGCGCTATCTGGGGCGGCGATACGGACCCGGCAAGAGAACACTGCCGTTTTATTTTGCAGTGCACATTACATTCCGGAAAGGCGGCGGCTCCCGCAAACGGCATGGCACCGGCTCCGAAACGTCCGCATTTCACCCGTTTAAAATTTTTGACGCATTTGCGCGGGGAAGCGCGGCCCTCGCTTGCGCTCGCCCAAAATCCATTGAACACTGACGATCTCTCGGCCGCTCGACCTCACGGCAAGGGCGGGGCACTGACATCTCAAGATGGAGGAAGACATCCATGAACCGCAAAAGAGGCATGGCCGGACTGATGGACGCGATCTCGCGCCGCAAGTTCATGACGGGAGCGGCCGCTGTCGGCCTCAGCATCACCGCGATGCCGAAATTCGCTTCCGCCGCCGAGGAGAAGAAGCTCAATTTCTATAACTGGGATACCTATATCGGCGAGACGACGCTGGCGGACTTCCAGGAAGCCACCGGCATCGAAGTGAAGATGGACCTCTTCGCCGACAACTCGGAACTCTTCGCCAAGCTCCGGGGCGGCAATCCCGGCTACGACGTGATCGTGCCGTCGAACGACTGGATCCCGCGCATGGTCGCAGGCGACATGCTCCAGGAGATCGACCACTCGAAGATCCCGAACATCTCGAACATCTTCCCGCGCTTCATGGACGAGCCGTTCGATCCGGGCCGCAAGTACTCGCTGCCCTATATGTGGGGCACGATCGGCATCGGCTACCGCAAGTCGGCCGTCTCTTCCGTGCCGGACAGCTGGAAGGTGCTCTATGACAGCGACGAGTATGCCGGCAAGATCGCGCTGCTCTCCGATTGCGGCACGATGCTCGCCTGCGCGCTGAAATATCTCGGCTACTCCGCCAACTCGACCGACAAGGCCGAGAACGAAGCGGCGGCCGAGCTGATCATCAAGCAGAAGGGCAACATCAAGTCCTTCGCCGAAGACAACGGCCAGGACCTGCTCGCCTCCGGCGAAGTCGACATCACCATGGAATATAATGGCGACATCGCGCAGCTCATGACCGAAGACGACGACGTCGGCTTCGTGCTGCCGAAGGAAGGCGGCATCCTCTGGGAAGACACGCTCGCGATCCCGAAGGGCGCGCCGCACCCGGAAAACGCGCATGCCTTCATCAACTACATCCATGCGCCCGAGCCGAACATGCTCATCACGGACTACATCCAGTACGCAACGCCGAACAAGGCGGGCTTCGAGCTGATGCCGGAAGAGTACCAGACCAACCCGGCGATCTTCCCGCCGGACGCCGCCATCGAGGCCTCCGAGACGGCGGCCTATCTCGGCGAGGACGTGGTCCAGATGCGCGAAGAGCTCTGCACCAAGATCAACGCCGCATAAGCGCGAACCGGGCGGGCATGAAAATGCCCGCCCTTTTTCTTTCCCCGTCCCTGTGTTTCTCTTGGAGACGGTGGAAGAAAAAGGGCGATCCGGAGGAATGGGGGACAGGACCTCCGGACCGGCCTGAACTGTCGCGTATCCTTGTCTGTTGCCCTTCGGGGGGCTGATCCATGGAAAACTGGAAAAGATCGGTGCGGGCGTTCTTCGCGGCCTTCACGCCGCCGACGTTCTGGCTCGTCACCTTCTTCATCGTTCCGCTGTCGCTGATCTGGCTTTACAGCTTCAGCTCCAAGACCGGCGTGACCGAGATCACGCTGGACTGGAATCTCGGCCAGTATGCCCGCGCGCTGGAGCCGCTCTATCTCGGCATCTTCTGGAAATCGATCCTGATGGCCTCGGCGACGACGGCGATCTGCCTGGTGGTCGCCTTCCCGGTCGCCATCGCCATCGTGTTTTCCAAGCCCACCATGCGGATGTGGCTGCTCCTCCTCGTGATCCTGCCCTTCTGGACCAACCTGCTGATCCGCACCTATGCGCTGATCGCGGTGCTCCGGACCAACGGCTTCATCAATAACGGCCTCGAATGGATCGTGGTGAACGCCGACTGGGCGCTTTCCTTCATCGGGCTCGGCGACAACACGATTGTCGGCCCCTTCGAGCCCCTGTCGCTGCTCTACAACAACACCGCCGTCGTCTTCGGCCTCGTCTATGTGAGCCTGCCCTTCATGGTGCTGCCGCTCTATGCCGCGCTCGACCGGCTCGACCGCTCCTATCTCGAAGCAAGCCTCGATCTCGGCGCCGGGCACATCCGCACCTTCTTCTCCATCGTCGTGCCGCTGGCGCTGCCCGGCATCGCGTCCGGCATCGTCATCACCTTCATTCCGGCGATGGGCTCCTACCTCACGCCCGACCTGCTCGGCGGCACCGACAGCCAGATGATCGCGAACGTGATCGCGAGCCAGTTCAAGCAGGCGAACAACTGGCCCTTCGGCGCGGCGCTGAGCTTCCTTCTGATGTATGCGACCTTCTTCGCGCTGGCGGTCCGCGCCGTGCTGATGCGGAAGGAAGGCCGGGGCGATGCAAGATGAGAGACGCAAGATGAGCATTTTCAGCCGCAACCCCGACCCGATGGGTCCGCTCGACTATTCGCGGCGCTTCTCGCTGCGCTTCACCGTGGCGGTGACGCTGTTCTTCCTCTATGCGCCGATCATCGGCCTCATCGTCTTCTCGTTCAACGACAGCCGCCGCAACATCGTCTGGCGCGGCTTCACGACCGACTATTACGTGAAGCTCTTCAACAACGACGCGCTGATGCTCGCCTTCGGCAACTCGCTGACCATCGCACTCTTCACGACGCTGTTCTCGACCGTGCTTGGCGCGCTGACCGCCTACGTGCTCTGGCGCTACCGCTTTCCGGGCAAGGCCGTCTATGAGGGCGGCATGGCGCTGCCGATCGTGATCCCCGAAATCTGCATGGGTGTCGCGATGATGGTGTTCTTCGCGCGGATCGGCTGGCCGTCGGGCATGATCTGGCCGTTCAACCTCTCGGCCATCACCATCGCGCATATCGCCTTCTCCTTCCCCTTCGCGGCCATCGTGATCCGGGCAAGGCTGGAGAGCTTCAACCCGGAACTCGCCGAATGCGCGCGCGACCTCGGCGCGAGCGAATACCGCGTCTTCCGCGACGTGGTCGTGCCGCACATGAAACCGGGCCTGATCGCGGGCGCGCTGCTCGCCTTTACCCTCTCGCTCGACGACTTCGTCATCACCTTCTTCACGTCGGGCCCCGACACCGTGACCTTCCCGGTGAAGATCTATTCCATGGTTCGCTTCTCGGTGACGCCGGAAGTGAACGCCGCCTCCACCGTGCTGATTCTGCTGACGCTCGTCGTCACGGCTTTCGCACTCCGGATGCAGAACAGAAACAACATGCTCGGTTCCGCCGCGCACTGAACCGCCAACGAGTTTCGGACAAGCCCATGACCGACGTATCAAAGACCGACGCACCAAAGACTGGCGAACCCATCATCAAGATCGAAAACGTCAGCAAGATTTTCGGCGGCACCGTGAAGGCGGTCGACAATGTGAACCTGGAGGTGAACCGCGGCGAGTTCTTCGCGCTGCTGGGACCGTCGGGTTGCGGCAAGACCACGCTGCTGCGCATGCTGGCGGGCTTCGAGGTGCCGACGCATGGCCGGGTCGTCATCGACGGGCAGGACATGTCGAAGGTCGCGCCGAACAAGCGGCCGATCAACATGGTGTTCCAGTCCTATGCGGTGTTCCCGCACATGTCGGTCGAACAGAACGTCGCCTACGGGCTGAAGATGGACCGCCGCCCCGCGAAGGAAATCAGGGAACGCGTCGCGGAAGCGCTCGATCTCGTGAAGCTCGGGTCTCTCGGCAAGCGCATGCCGGACGAGATGTCGGGCGGCCAGCGCCAGCGCGTCGCGCTCGCCCGCGCGCTGGTGAAGCGGCCTTCCGTGCTGCTGCTCGACGAGCCGCTGTCGGCGCTCGACGCGAAACTGCGCGAGGCGATGCAGCTCGAACTGGTGCGGCTTCAGAAGACCGTCGGCATCACCTTCGTCATCGTGACGCATGACCAGTCGGAAGCGCTGTCGATGGCGAACCGGATCGCGGTGATGAATGCGGGCACCGTGCAGCAGGTGGCGCCGCCCGCGACGCTCTACGAAGTGCCCGCGAACCGCTTCGTCGCCGACTTCATCGGCAAGATCAACCTGATCGACGGCACCGCGGAAGCCGCGGGCGAGGGTCAGGTGAAGGTGAGGGCGGCCCCGATCGGCGAGGTGACGCTGGCGGGAACGGAGACGGGCAAGGTCTCGCTCGCGGTCAGGCCCGAAAAGATCTTCGTCGCCGAAAGCGAGCCGACGGACCCCAAGGTCATCGCGGTGAAGGGCAAGGTCGGCGAGGTCGCCTATTTCGGCAGCTATTCGAACGTCTTCTTCGACATCGGCACGGATACGCCGCTGCAGGCCGACATCTCCAACGTCACCACGGATGTCGACGAGTTCACCTTCACGGCCGGCGAGGAATACTGGGTCTACTGGCGCAAGGCCGACACGCTGGTGCTGGGAGCCTGAGGGAAGACGGTCCGGCGACGGGACCTCTCTCTTCCCACCCTCCCCTTGAGGGAGGGTCGACAAAATTCGAGCAACGCGAAGAATTTTTCGGGGCGGGGGCTCGGCTACCGTCCCGGGCTGGTTCGCCAGCGATTCAATCTGACGTTTCTTCGGCGACCCCGCCCCAAACCGCTTTCAGCGGTTTGACC
>CAJXOU010000155.1 GCA_913057645.1 uncultured Rhodobiaceae bacterium
GCGTTCGGAAGCGGCTTACCCCTCCCCAAAATTTGCGATGCAAATTTTGACCCTCCCACAGGGGGAGGGTGGCGCCGGAGGGATGCTTCGCGCTTGCGGCGTCGCGTTTCGGCGCGCGCGGCTAGCGCGCTTCACCCCGCCGCCACGGCGAGGTCTTCGGCGGGATCGGCGGCGAGGCAGCGTTCGGGGGGCAAGGTGACGGTGACGGTGGTGCCGCGGCCGGGTTCGCTGGCGATGGCGAAGCTGCCGTCGTGCTGGGCGGTGAGCGCCTGGACGATGGCGAGGCCGAGGCCGAGGCCTTCATATTTCCGGTTGAGCTGGTTTTCGAGCTGGCCGAAGCGCGCAAGCGCTTTCGGGAGGTCGCGCGCCGCGATGCCGATGCCGGTATCGGCAACCGCGATCGCATAGCCCTCCGGCCCGTGACCGAGCGAGACCGTGACCGTGCCGCCCGGCTTGTTGAACTTGATCGCATTGCCGACAAGGTTGGTGACGATCTGACGGGGCTTGCGCTCGTCGACGCGGACGGGCGGCAGATCTTCGGGCGCGTCGAGGCGGCAGACGATGCCCGCCGCGTCGGCCTTCAGGCGCAACGTGTCGAGAACCTGCTGCGCGACCGTCTCGATGCGGATGTCCTGCTCGTACAATGAATCGGTGCCGGATTCGACGCGCGAGATATCGAGAATGTCGCTGACGAGGTCGAGGAGATGGGTGCCCGACCGGTTGATGTCCTTCGCGTAGTCGACATATCGGGGCGCGCCGAGGGGGCCGAACATCTCGAGCTTCATGGTTTCGGAAAAGCCGATGATTGCGTTCAGGGGCGTCCTGAGTTCGTGGCTCATGGTGGCGAGGAATTCGGACTTGGCGCGCGAGGCCTGTTCGGCGAGGCCGAGCGCATGGCTCAGTTCGTCGGCGCGCGCTTCCAGCGCCTCGTTCGTCTCGACGAGATTGCGGTGAAGCGCGTCGCGCTCGCCCTCGACGCGGCGGAACTTCAGCACGAAGGCGCGGATGTGCAGCGCGGTGACGAAGACGATGACGAGGTTCGAGAGCTCCATCGAGGCGCCGACGATCTTCATGCTGGTGAGAATTTCGTAGACGAAATAGACCGCCGCGGCGAGGAGGACGATGAGCGCGTCGCGGCGCGCCTCGATGTCGGTGAAGATGGTGCGCAGGATCATGCCGCCGACGGCGAGGATGATGAGCGCCCAGAGCGCCTGGAAGGGTTCGCGCAGCAGCGTGATCGTGCCGGGCGCTAAGAAGCGCGCACCGAAAAGCGCGAAGAGACAGAAGGCGGCGGAGACAGCGTAGATGAACCTGTCGAGCCAGATCACCTTGCCGTCGCGGAAGAGATAGCAGATGAAGGCGTAATAGGCCGGCGCGATCAGGAAGAGGGAGAAATATTCGAGATCGTATTTGCGCGCTTCCGGGAAAGCGGGGAGATAGTCCCAGACGAGATTGCTGACGAGGAAGACGCGCAGCGCCGAGGCGGCGCAGAGCGCGGCGAAAATGAAATGGCCGCGCGAATTGCCCGCCCCCCGGCCGACGGCGATGGCGGCGCCCGCGGCGAGGAGCAGCACCAGCGTCAGCGCGGTCGGAAAGGCGCTGGCGCGGCGCTGCATGGATTCCATCTTCTGCAGGAAGCCGATCTCCGGCACGTCGACGATGCCGCCCTGCTTGTGGACGTAGTTGGCGAGATGAACGACGAGGCGGAATTCGCGCAGATCGTGCGGCAGCGCGATGACGGGGGCGGTCGGGTTCACGGGAACCATGTGCTCGGCCGCCGCCGGATTGCCGTTGCGGTGGAGAAGGGTCAGCTTGAGTTCGCCGTGACGTCCCTTCGAGACGGCGTGGATGTCGTAGACGGAGCGTGTGGTGCCCATCGAGAGGGCGAGGAATTGAGAGGTATGCGGAAGAACGACATCGCGGCAATAGGTGGCGACGCCGTGGCCGGTGGAGACGTCGGTGGTGAGCGCGGGGCCCCAGATGTCGGGCAGCGAGATGGCGCGGGGTTCGAGGCCGGGAAGCGACAGATCGCAGCCGCCGGCAAAGCGCGCCTCGGCGACCAGCGCGTCGCGGTAGACGGTCCAGCCGTCGCGGAGCATGAGCGCCTCGCCCTGCGCGAGATTTTCCGAGGCAGAGGACGCCGCGCCGCCGGTATGGGTGTCGGCATAGGACGCGCCCTGCGCCGCGCCGGCGGCCGACGCCGCCGTCCCCAGCACAAGCAAAGCGGCCATGAACAATGTCCGCCGCGTATTCCCCGCTCTCCGACCCATCGCAAGACGTTCCTCTCGCGGATAAGTGTCGGCGAATAATGTTAAGGAATCCTGCGGCTTGCCGGGGCAACAAGGCTAACGGCCGTTAACCGTGACGGGCCGCGAACGGCGGCGTCAGCCCGTGTCCTCTCCCTCGCCTTTCCGCTTTCCGGCGACGCGCGCGGCGAGGGTTTCGAGGCCTTCGGCGGAGACGATGTGGAGGTCGCGCTGGGGAAACGGGAATTCGACGCCGTTTTCGTGGAAGGCGTCCCAGATGGCGAGGCGGATGTCGCTGGCGATGTTGACGACGCCCTTTTCGGGATCGGTGACCCAGATGCGCAGTTCGAGATCGACGGCGGAATCGCCGAAGCCGGTGAGGCGGACCACCGGCTTGTGGGCTTCGTCGGAGAGCACGCGGGGCTGCGCCACGGCGGCTTCCGTCATGAGCGCCATCGCCTGGCGGACATTGGAGCGGTAGGAAATGCCGACCTCGATGCGCAGGCGGATGGCGCGGTCGGTGTAGGACCAGTTGATCACCTGCTGGGTGATGATGTCCTCGTTGGGGATCAGGATTTCCTTGCCGTCGCGCGTCGCCACCGTGACATAGCGCCCGCTCATCTTCTCGATCCAGCCATAGGCGTCGCCGACCTCGATGACGTCGCCGGGCTTCAGCGAACGGTCGAGGAGAAGGAGGATGCCGCTCAGGAGGTTCGAGACGACCTTCTGCAGGCCGAAGCCGACGCCGACGCCGACCGCGCCGGAGAAGACGGCGATGACGGTGAGGTCGAAGCCGACGGTGGTGAGCGCGATGATGATGGCGGCGGCGATGACGGCGATGCGCAGGATCTTGAAGATCAGCACGCGGGCGGCGGGCGAGACCCCTTCGAGATGGGCCATGCGGGCATCGGCGAGCCGCAGGATGAAATTCGCGACGAGGAGGAAGAGGCCGAACAGCAGCAGGCTGTCGATGACGCCGAGGAGCGAGATGCGGAACTCGCCGGCCGTGAAGGCGACGGCGTCGAGCGCGGCGTAGAGCGGGCCGAGCCAGCCGAGCAGGACAAGCGCGGTGACGAGCCAGACCAGCGTGGCGAGGAAAGAGGCCCAGCCGCGCTGGCGGAGGAAGCTCGTGAGGAGGTGGATGACGACCCAGGCCGTCAGCAGGTTGGCGGCGATGCGCAGGAGCTCGCCGTCGAGGCCGAGGGGGCCGCGCAGGCCATAGGCGGTCCAGACGAGGAGCGCCGCCACGAGGACGGGCACGAGGACCGGGAGCCGGGCGAGCGGTTCGGCCAGCGGCTCGCGGAGGCGCAGCCTTCCGCCGCCCTGGGCCATGTAGTGCTGCAGCCGGGGCACGAGGAGGCGGCGGACCGCCAGCGCGACAAGCGCGGCGAGCCCGAGAAGCCCGAGCTGGACGGCCGCCGGCGGGGAAAGGAGATGGATATCCGCCCAGGCCTCAGCCGCCGCGGCCGCTTCCCCGATATCGATCCAGCCGCTCTGCATGGGCCCTCCCGGTCGCGCGTCGCCGAGCCCCGATTATGACGCCCGGGGCCGCGGGGGCAACCGGAGCGAACCGTATTAACTCTTTAATCCGCAACGACTTTCGCTTGCCAGCCGATCCGCTATGATCCGCGCAAGCCAGATGTCGCGCGACCAGGAGGGGCCGAGCCCTGCCCGATACGTCTCCCATGACTTCAGATGCCTCTTTCGGCGAACCCCTTTCCGGCGCGGACAGCGCGGAGAAGGCGGCGGGTGCGCTGCTCACCGTCGATCTCGATGCGGTGGCGGCGAATTACGCGATGCTGAAGGACGCGGCCGCGGGCGCGGAGGTTTCCGCCGTGGTGAAGGCGGATGCCTATGGGCTCGGCATGGAACCGGTCGCGGAACGGCTCTGGATGGAAGGCTGCCGGACCTTCTTCGTCGCCGATGCGGCGGAGGGGGCGGCGCTCCGGGCGGCGCTGCCCAAGGCCGTCATCCATGTGCTGAACGGGCTGTTTCCGGGGACGGCGGGGCTTTATGCGCAACACGGGCTCAGGCCCTGTCTCGGCTCGCTGGCGGAACTGGCCGAATGGCGCGAGGCGGGGGCGCCGCTTCCGGCGGCCCTGCATTTCGACACCGGCATGAACCGGCTCGGCATGAGCGCGGAGGACGCGGCGGCGCTGGCGGCGGACGGCAAGCTCGCCGAGGGCGTCGAGGTGGCGCTTGTGATGAGCCATCTCGCCTGTTCGGACGAGGCGGCGCATCCGCAGAATGCGCGGCAGCTCGGGCGCTTCAATGAAATACTGGCGGTACTGAAGCGGCGTTTTCCGGCCGCGAAGGCGAGCCTCGCCAATTCGGGCGGCATCTATCTCGGGGAGGATTACCGCTTCGACCTGGTGCGCCCCGGCGTCAGCCTTTATGGCGGCAACCCGTTCACCGGGCGGGCGAATCCGTTCCGGGCCGTGGTGACGGCGCGGGCGCGCATCCTCGCGGTGCGCGACGTCCCGGCCGGCGAGACGGCCGGCTATGCGGCGACCTGGGAAGCGGCGCGGCCCGCGCGCATCGCGGTCCTTGCGGCCGGCTATGCGGACGGCTATTTCCGGGCGCTTTCTTCCGGAGAAAGCCCCGAATCGGGCGGACAGGTCTACATTGCAGGCTACACTGCGCCGGTCGCGGGCCGGGTCTCGATGGACATGGCGATGGTGGATGTGAGCGGGCTTCCCGAGGGGGCGGTTTCGCGCGGCGACTGGGCCGAACTGATCGGTCCGCACATGAGCGTGGACGAGGTGGGGCTCCGGGCCGGCACCCTCGGCTACGAGATACTGACGGCACTGGGCAGACGGTACATGCGGCGATACATTTCCGGCGGCGCGAAGGACAGCGGGGGCAAGGCGTGAACGTATTCGCGATTATCGGGCGGGTGGTGCTTGCCACGCTCGCCGAGATCGGCGCGCTCACGCGCTTCGTCTGGCTCGCGCTGACGCATATCGTGCGGCCGCCCTTCTTCTGGCGGCTGATCGCGCAGCAGATGCTCCGGATCGGCTATTTCTCGCTGCCGGTGGTGGCGCTGACGGCCTTCTTCACGGGCGGCGCGCTGGCGCTGCAGATCTATTACGGCGGCAACACGTTCAATTCGGAATCGATCGTCGCGACCATCGTCGCGCTCGGCATCACGCGCGAACTCGGGCCCGTGCTCGGCGGGCTGATGGTGGCGGGGCGCGTCTCGGCGGCGATCGCGGCGGAGCTCGGGACGATGCGCGTCACCGAACAGATCGACGCGCTGACGACGCTGTCGACCAACCCGCATAAATATCTGGTGGTGCCGCGCGTGGTCGCCGCCGTGC
>CAJXOU010000156.1 GCA_913057645.1 uncultured Rhodobiaceae bacterium
CGGGGAGATGTGAGGCGGGAGGTGGGGCCCGGCAAGGGTGGCGCGGGGGGGGGAGGGGGGGGGGGGGGGGGACCTGCGGGTCCCGTCTGCCCCCCCCCCGCACGGGGGGGGGAAACCGGAGGAGAGGGTTTGGGGGGGGGGGCTGGGAGTTTCATGGAATAAAATGGGCGGGGGGGGGGCAGGCGAAACCGCGCCACCGCCCCGAAAAACTTCGCTTCGCTCATTTTTTCGACCCTCCCCGAGGGGAGGGTGGGAAGCGATACCGGAACCTGTTTCACGTGAAACATGAAGAGCCGGGTGAATCCGATTCTGCTTCAAAGGCTTGCACGGGAATCCTCAACTCGGTGGAATCCTGATTCGACTCTGTGGAAAAGTTTTTGACGCGCAGCGCGCAAGCGCCTAAACCTCTGGGCAATCGCCTGTCGAATCCGTTCCTACGGGCACAGGCACTTTTTCTCTCCGGCATTCTCCGGCAGGTTTTGCGGATGACGCGCGAGTTCGATGTAATCGTGATCGGCGGCGGCCATGCGGGCTGCGAGGCGGCCTCTGCGGCGGCCCGCGCCGGCGCCCGCACCGCGCTCGTCACACACCGGATTTCGACCATCGGCGAGATGTCCTGCAACCCCGCCATCGGCGGTCTCGGCAAGGGCCATCTGGTCCGCGAGGTCGATGCGATGGACGGGCTGATGGGCCGCGTCGCGGACGCCGCCGGCATCCAGTTCCGCCTGCTCAACCGGCGCAAGGGCCCCGCCGTGCGCGGCCCGCGGGCGCAGGCGGACCGCAAGCTTTACCGGCAGGCGATGCAGGACGCGATCCTGAACCTCCGCAACCTCGAAGTGATCGAGGCCGCCGTCTCCGATCTCCTGGTCGAGGGCGGCGAGGTCCGGGGCGTCGCCGCCGAGGACGGGCGCCAGTGGAAGGCTGCCCGCGTGGTCCTCACCACCGGCACGTTTCTGCGCGGCGTGATTCATCTTGGCACACAACGGATCCCGGCCGGCCGGGCGGGGGAAGCGCCGGCGCTTGGCCTGTCCGACCGTCTCTACGGCCTCGGCTTCCAGCTCGGCCGCCTGAAGACCGGAACGCCGCCGCGCCTTGCCGGGGACAGCATCGACTGGGCCTCGCTCGAGGTTCAGCCGGGCGACGAGCCGCCGGTGCCGTTCTCCTTCCTCACGACCGGGATCACGACGCCGCAGGTCCCCTGCCACATCACCCGGACGACGGAGGCGGGCCACCGGATCATCGAGGAGAACCTGAAATTCTCGCCGGTCTATTCCGGCCAGATCGAAGGTGTCGGCCCGCGCTACTGCCCCTCCATCGAGGACAAGGTGGTGCGGTTCCGCGAGCGTGACAGCCACCAGATCTTCCTGGAGCCGGAAGGCCTCGACGACGACACGATCTATCCGAACGGGATTTCGACGGCGCTGCCGGAGGACGTCCAGCTCGCCTTCCTGAAGACGATCCCGGGTCTCGCGAATGTCGTCATGCGCCGGGCAGGCTATGCCATCGAATATGACTATATCGACCCGCGCGAGCTCCGGCCCACGCTCGAGACCCGGAAGCTGCCGGGTCTCTATCTGGCGGGCCAGATCAACGGCACCACGGGGTACGAGGAAGCCGCCGCGCAAGGGCTGATGGCGGGGCTCAATGCGGCGCTGGCGGCGCGGGGAGGCGAGCCCCTGATCCTCGACCGGGCCCAGGCCTATACCGGCGTCATGATCGACGATCTCGTCACGCGGGGCGTCAGCGAGCCCTATCGCATGTTCACCTCCCGGGCCGAGTACCGGCTGACGCTCCGGGCCGACAATGCCGATCAGCGGCTGACGGCGCTCGGCATGGCTGCAGGGGCCGTAGGAGAGGCGAGGGCGGCGGCTTTCACGGCCAAGATGGCGGGGCTTGAGGCCGCACGGGCCGTCTGCGGTGTCCTCAGGGCCTCTCCGAGCGAGCTCAATCGCAAGGGCCTCAAGGTCAATCAGGACGGCGTCGCGCGCAGCGCGGCCGACCTGCTGGCCTACCCGGGCGTCGATATGGCGCGTCTGGCGGCGATCTGGCCGGAACTCGGGGCCCTTGAGCCGGGTATCGCCGAGCAGATGGAGATCGAGGCGCAGTATGCGGGCTACCTCGGCCGGCAGGAGGCCGATATCAGGGCCTTCCGCAAGGACGAGGGTCTCAGCCTCCCGGCGGAGATCGATTATGCCGGAATCCTGGGCCTCTCCCACGAGGTCCGTCAGAAGCTTGCCGCGGCCCGTCCGGCAACGCTCGGCCAGGCGGCGCGGGTGGATGGGGTGACCCCGGCTGCGCTCACCACCTTAATGATTCACGTGAAACAAAAGCGCACGGCTTGAGGCATCATACCCGGTATGGCCCAACATATAGTGTCGGGAGCGCCGCAAGTCATTGATGCGGAATCCTTTTCGGACGCTCTACATGTTTCACGTGAAACAATGGAGCGGCTCGCGGAATACGAGTCCCTCCTCATCAAGTGGCAGAAAAGCATAAATCTCGTCTCCGCCGCCACTTTGCCGGAGCTTTGGCGCCGTCATATGCTCGATTCGGCCCAGATTGCGGGACTGGCGCCGGAGAATGCGGTCCGCTGGGCCGATCTGGGCTCCGGCGGCGGCTTTCCGGGCCTCGTGATCGCCATTCTTTTGCGGGACCGGCCCGGCTTCGGGATGCATCTGGTGGAGAGCGACCAGCGGAAATGCGTCTTCATGCGCGAGGTCGCCCGGGCCACGGGAGCCGCTGCAAAGGTGTATAATGAGAGGATAGAGGCCTTCGCCGCGGAGGCCGGGCCCTTCGATGTGGTCTCGGCCCGGGCCCTGGCGCCGCTCGACCGTCTCCTGGGCTGGGCGGCCCCGCTGTTCGGGCCGGACACGATTGGCCTGTTTTTGAAGGGGCAGGGCGTTCAGGATGAATTGACCGCCGCCCGAAAAAGCTGGATATTCGAGGCTGACATTTACCCCAGTCAGTCGGATCCGGCGGGTTCCGTGCTGAAGCTGAGAGGCCTCCATGGAACAGATCGACAAGACGCTGGTAGCTGACGCGGCCAATACCGCCGCTTCGATCACGACACCGCAAGGTACTACCGGGTCGGACCGGATGGTTGTTCCGTCCACGGAGCGTCCGCGCATCCTCGTTGTCGCGAACCAGAAGGGCGGCGTCGGCAAGACGACGACGGCGATCAATCTTGGTACCGCACTTGCCGCCGTCGGCGAACGCGTCCTGGTTGTCGATCTCGATCCGCAGGGCAATGCCAGCACGGGCCTCGGCATCGGCCGCAACGAGCGCAAGGTGTCTGCCTATGATGTGCTGATCGGCGCGGCGCTGATCGAAGACGCCATCGTGCCGACCAAGGTGCCGGGTCTCGATATTGTTCCGTCCACGATGGATCTGCTCGGCGCCGAACTCGAACTCGCCTCCGTGCCGCGCCGCTCGCATCGTTTGCGCGACGCACTCGCGCGCATGCCGCGCAACGGCAAGCAGCGCGACACGAGCGAAGCCGAACAGCGCATGAGCCTGCGGCCCTACTCCTATCTGCTGATCGACTGCCCGCCCTCGCTCAACCTGCTCACCATCAATGCGATGACGGCGGCTGACGCGATTCTCGTTCCGCTGCAATGCGAGTTCTTCGCGCTGGAAGGGTTGAGCCAGCTGCTGCGCACCGTCGAGCGCGTCAAGACGAGCCTCAATCCGCGCCTCGACATCCAGGGCATCGTGCTGACCATGTTCGACCAGCGCAACAAACTGTCCGACCAGGTCGCGAGCGACGTGCGCACCCATCTCGGCGACAAGGTCTACCGCACGGTGATCCCGCGCAACGTCCGGATCTCGGAAGCACCGTCCTATGGCAAGCCGGCGCTGGTCTACGATCATCGTTGCGCCGGCAGCAAGGCCTATATGAAGCTCGCCGCGGAGATGATCCAGCGCGAGCGGGCGATCAGGAAGAGCGCGGCCTGACGAAATGTTCCGGAGGCGGTTTGAGTTGTCTTAACAAAGCCTCCTAACGAATTGAAACCATTTGATTATGGGTCATACAAGGTAGTGTTCTGGTAAGGTGGATTGCGGGCAAGTCCCGGGTTTCCGGGATTATGGCAAGGTCATACCGGCCATACCGGCGGGAGCCGGCAGACAGGCGATCCAGCCCGTGTTCAGGGCGCTGAGTGCCGGGACGTCGAGTGTTCCGGAAGTCGAGAGTTCAGGGCGTAGAGGGTTCTATGAAAGGCATTGGAAGGGAAGCGATGGCAATGGCAGAGGAAACCCCGAGCCGTCTTGGACGCGGTCTGGCGGCACTGATCGGAGAGGACACGGCTTTCGCGCTGGGCGACAAGGAAGCGCCGGCGCCCAAGGGCGTACGCGAGGTGCCGATCGAGTATCTGCGCGCGAACCCGTTCCAGCCGCGCCACACGTTCCGGCCGGAAGACCTGGAGGACCTCGCGAACTCGATCCGCGAGAAAGGCATCCTTCAGCCGATCGTCGTGCGGCCCGTTGCCGGTGCGGCAAACTCGTTCGAGATCGTCGCCGGCGAACGTCGCTGGCGCGCGGCACAGGCGGCGCAGCTTCATCAGGTGCCGGTGATCGTGAAGGAGCTGAGCGATGCCGAGTCGCTCGAAATCGCGATCATCGAAAACGTGCAGCGCGCGGATCTCAACGCCGTTGAAGAAGCGGCGGGCTATGAGCGGCTGATGCAGCAGTTCGAATACACGCAGGACAAGCTCTCCAAGCTCATCGGCAAGAGCCGCTCCCATGTCGCGAACACGCTGCGGCTGTTGTCGCTGCCGGACGGCGTGCGTGGGTTGATCGAAGAGGGCAAGCTTACCGCCGGCCAGGCCCGCCCGCTGATCGGCCATGACGATGCCGAGAAGTTCGCCCGCGAAATCGTCGCCAGGGGGCTCTCGGCCCGCGAGGCCGAAGCGCTCACCCGCAAGCCCGATCCGGCGGCCGCCTCGACCAAGCCGAAGTCGCTGCCGAAAGCGGAAAAGGACGCCGACACGCTGGCGCTCGAAAAGAACATCTCCGACCAGCTCGGCCTCAAGGTCGAGATCGCCTATTCGGGCGACAAGGGCGGCGAGGTCCGCATCGCCTACAAGACGCTCGAGCAGCTCGACGAGATCTGCCGCCGCCTCGCCGGCCGCACCGCCCAGAAGATGCATTGAGGAAATTTTCCGGGTACGGATGATCCTGCCCTCTCCCCTCGGGGAGAGGGAGGGGACCCGCCAAAGGCGGGGAGGGTGAGGGGGCGCCCCACCCACATACCCCTCCATCGTCATTGCGAGCGAAGCGAAGCAATCCAGAGCGGCAAACTCCTCGTCAGCCATCCGGACCCCCCTCCCCCTGTGGGAGGGTCGAACAAGCGTAGCTTGTTCGGGGAGGGGGGCTCCGCCATCCACCCGGAACGCGCTCTCCGTTTTCCTCGCCAACCCCTCCCCGAAACTTGCTTCGCTGACGCTCGCAAATTTCGACCCTCCCACAGGGGGAGGGTGGAGTGGCGACGGAAAGACCCAGACTTATCCTCCCTGTCACCCATCTGCACCGCCGCGCTGTGACAAAAGAAATC
>CAJXOU010000157.1 GCA_913057645.1 uncultured Rhodobiaceae bacterium
ACGCGGTGGGCACGAGTACGAGCGTCCGGAGCGTCAGAGTGGTATAAGAGACATGTCACGCAGCCCGCGGGCGTCAGTTCCTGCTGCTCGAGGCCGAGGCGCGCGATAAGCGCGCTGTCGTGCACCGCTTCCTTCAGCGCGTGGGGCTCGCGGAAGATACGAAGAATGCCCTTTTCCTTGCGCTGATAGTCGAAGGAACCGCCCGCCCGCGCGAACTCCTCCTCATAGGCGGCAAGCCGCGCGCGCGTCAGCAGCGCCAGTTCGAGGTTCGGCGGAATGCGTTCCGCGCGCGCCGAAGCGCGGCAGCGCAAGAGAAAGCGCAGCAGCCAGAGCCATTGCTCCGGGTCCATCTTCGGCCGGAGCCGGAACGGCGCGTCGTCGCGGCCGAGCCAGCGCAGGATCAGCCAGGGAATTTCCGGGCCCGCCCAGGGCGCGACTTCGGACGCCGAAAGCTGGCCGCCATTGGCATAGCTCGTGGCGAGCCCCGCCCCCTCGCGGGCATCGAGCAGCGTCACCGACGCGCCCCGGAGCGCGAGCTCATAGGCCGTGGACACGCCGACGATACCGGCGCCGATGACGACAATCTTTTCCGGAGTCTTCACGGGAACGCACACCTTGCGAAGCGCGCCGCCGGGGCGGCGCCTTGCCCTAGCCCTATCAAAGCGGCGCAGGCTTGGCGACGGCAAAGAGAAGCGCTCTTGACGCAGCCCGGCCTCGCGGCTATATGTCACCACATGGTGACAAAAGCCAGAAGCAAACCGGCGCCCCGCCGCCGCGACCGCGAGAAAACCGAAAAGGCCATTCTCGACGCGGTCGGACGTCTCATTCTGCGCGACGGGCTCTCCGGCGTCGGGATCAATGCGCTGGCCCGCGAGGCGGGCGTCGACAAGGTGCTGATCTACCGCTATTTCGGCGATCTCGACGGCGTCTACAGCGCCTATGCCGAACATGGCGACTTCTGGTGGACCGTCGAGGACATGCTCGACGGCATCGACGAGATCGGCAGTCTCGCCGACGCGCTGAAGACGGGCATGCGCCGCCACGCCGCCGAAATGCAGAAGCGCCCGGTGACGCTCGCCGTCATCGCCGCCGAACCCTCGAACCGCACGCCCCTCGTCGTCGCGCTCGAGGAAGTGCGCGAACGCCGTTCGCTCGAACTCATGGCCGAAATCGCCCGCCGCGTTGCCGTCCCGAAGGGCGCGGACGCCGCGGTCCTGACCGGCCTTCTCGCCGCCGCCATCGACTACCTGATCGCCCGCGCACAGAAGATCCGCGTCTATGGCGGCGTCGGCATCAGGACGGAAGATGACTGGACCCGCATCTTCGAAACCATCGACGCCATGATCGACGGCGCACTCGCGCCGCGAACCAGGGGAAGGAAGAAATCATGACCACCTCACCGACACGCCGCCGCCTCCTGCAGGGCGCAGGCGTCCTCACGCTTGTCGTCGCGGGCGGCGCCGTCTGGCGCGCGCATGATCGCGGCGTCTTCGCCGAGCCCTCGGGCGCAGCCTACGACCCCTGGGAGATGTGGAACGCGCCCGAATATGAAGGTACGCCGCTGGCGCTCGTCGCGGCGGGCATCCTCGCCTCCAATCCGCATAACACGCAGCCATGGGTCTTCCGCGTGAGCGATACGGAGATCGAGGTTCTCGCCGACACGTCGCGCCATCTCGGCAGCTTCGACCCTTATCTGCGCGAAATGCATGTCGGCCTTGGCTGCGCGGTCGAGAACATGGCGCTCGCCGCGCCTGCGAACGGCTTTACCGTCGAGGTCGAGTCCGCGCCCGGCACGCTCACCGCCATCGAACGCGGCGGCCTGGTGCGCGCGGCAGCGCTTCGCCTCTCTCCCTCAAGCGCCGCCGCCGATCCGCTCTACGAGGCGATCCCGAAACGCCACACGAACCGTTATCCCTACGACCTTGCGCGCGGCTTTCCGGAGGAGATGTTGCGCGGCTTCGCCGCCATGCCGGCCGATGAAAACGTCGCCCTCTCCCTCTTCACCGAGGGCAAGGGATACGAGGCGCTCGGCAGAGCCATCATCGATGCCACCGACGAGATCGTCGCCGACCACGCGATGATCGAGGACAGCCATGCCTGGTTCCGCGACGGACCGGACGAGATGGCGCGCGAGCGGAGCGGGCTCGAACTCGACACGGCGGGGCTTTCGCCCGCGCTTCTCGCGGCGGCAAAGTTCCTGCCCGCGCTTCCCGCCGAACAGAGCCATGCCGCATGGGCGGACCAGACTCGCGATACTCATGTGCCGACAGCGGCCCTGCTCGGCCTTATCTCCGTCCGCGACCGCTACGACCGGCCGCAGTCGCTCGCCGCCGGGCGGCTCTGGCAGCGTCTTCATTTGTCGGCCAGCGCGGCAGGCATCGCCATGCATCCACTCAACCAGCCGGTCGAGACGATCGACCGCGAGCGTCAACTGGAAATGGAAGCAAAGTCGGAGGCACGCCTCGCAGAGATCGTGAACAATCCGGACTGGCAGCCGACCTTCTGCTTCCGCGGCGGACTTCCGACGCGCGAAGCACCTGCCAGCGCAAGGCGAAGCGTGGAGACGGTAGCGGAGAAGGTTTGAGTACCGAACAGTCCACGCTCTACTCCACCAATCGTCACGGCCCGGCTTGTCCGGGCCGTCCACGTCTTCCTTGCATCTCTGGCGCAAAGACGTGGATGGCCCGCATAAAGCGGGCCATGACGAATTTTCCTTCAGGTCTTTTCGATTCCTGAACGCCTTTGGGTACGTGGATTTCAGGCGTCGCCGTTCTTCCGCGATGCCACGATCTCGTCGATGGCGGGCGGCAGCGTCTCCAGATAGACCGACTGGCTCGGGAACGCGAAGCCGGTGCCAGCGCCTTCCACGATCTGCTTGATGCGGTAGGCAAGCGCCTGCTTCACCTCCAGCCAGTCGCCCCAGGAGGTCGAGCGCGTGAAGCAGTAGACGAGAATGTCGATCGAAGACGGGCCGAAGCTGTCGATGCGCACGAAGAGCGGTGCGGCGGGCGGCTGCGCGAAGTCTTCGGTCGAGGAGATATAGGCTTCGATGTCCTCGCAGATGCGCTGAAGCTGCTCATGCGTGGTGCGGTACTCGACGCCGATCAGCCAGGAGATACGGCGATAGGTCATCGCCGAATAGTTGATGACCGAATTGTCGGAGAGGTGCTGGTTCGGCACATAGACCGGCGCCTTGTCGAACTGGCGCACCAGCGTCGAGCGGAAGCCGATCTTCTCGACCGTTCCTTCCACGACGCCGTCGACCTTGATCCAGTCGCCGAAGCCGAAGCGCCGCTCGATCAGGATCGACATGCCGCCGATCAGGTTCTTGAAGAGGTCCTGCGCGCCCAGCGCCACCGCCACGCCGAAAAGTCCGAGACCCGCGATGATCGGCGCGACCTGGATGCCCCATGTCTGCAGGATGGTCGCCACCGCGATCAGCACCACTGCCGTCTTCGCCCCCGCGATCAGCCAGTTGAGAATTTCCGGCGTGAGCAGGCGCTCCAGCATCTTGAGGCCCTGGCTCACAGGCGTGACGCAATTGAAAAGCGCCCAGAAGATCGCAATGATGATGAGCGAGCGGTTCAGGTTCTGGGCGAAAGTGCGCGCGACGTCCTCGAAGGCGAGGTATTCGGTTGCGAAGAAGAAACCGAGTGCGAGAAAAAGGAATCGCAACGGGTTGCGGATCGCGTCGCGAATATAGTCGTCGATCTTGGTTTCGGTACGATCGACCCAGCGGTCCGCGACCGCGATCACGAAGCGGGTAAAGAGCCCGCGCAGAACGAAGAAGACGCCGAAGATCGCGATGGCAATCAGGATGTCGCCGACGCTGTGCCCGAGCACGCCCGTGGTCCAGACGTCCTCGACCAGATACCAGTAGTCCTCCAGATTTTTCAGCACACCTTCCATCGGCCTGCCACTCTTCTTCCCGGTTGATATGAAATGTCTACGCGGCCACCGGCGCGCGTTCGCGCGTGGCGGAGAAGTGCACCTTCGGCCATTTTTCGAGCGTGTAGCCGAGTTCCCATGCGCTCTTGCCCATGAAGACGGGGGCGCCGTCGCGATCCGTCGCCATGTTGCCGCGATGCGCTTCCATGAAGCGCTTCAGCTCCGCCGGATCGTCGGCGCTCACCCAGCGCGCGGTTTCGTAAGGCGCCTGCTCGAAATGAACCTTGATGCTGTATTCGCTGTCGATGCGCGAAGCGAGCACCTCAAGCTGGAGCTGGCCGACGACGCCGACGATCCAGTTCGCGCCGATCTCCGGCTTGAAGACCTGCGTCACACCCTCTTCCGCGAGGCTTTCCAGCGCGCGGCGCATGTGCTTCGCCTTCATCGGGTCGTCGAGCCGCACGCGGCGCAGGATTTCCGGCGCGAAATTCGGAATGCCGGTGAAGATCAGGTCTTCCGCCTCGCTCAGCGTGTCGCCGACGCGGATCGTGCCGTGGTTCGGGATGCCGATGATGTCGCCCGCAAAGGCGTCGTCCAGCAGTTCGCGGTCCTGCGCGAAAAAGAGGATCGGGTTGTGCACGCCGATGGTCTTGCCGCTGCTCGAAAGCTTCAGCCGCATGCCACGCTTGAACTTGCCCGAGCACACCCGCATGAAGGCGATGCGGTCGCGATGGTTCGCGTCCATGTTCGCCTGAACCTTGAAGACGAAACCGGAAACCTTCGGCTCGGTCGGCTCCACGATGCGGCTTGCCGCCGGCTGCGGGCGCGGCGGCGGCGCGAATTCCACGACCGCGTCGAGCAGTTCGCGCACGCCGAGTTTCCTGAGCGCACTGCCGAAATAGATCGGCGTCATATGGCCCGCGCGATAGGCGTCGATGTCGAAGGCGGGGCTTCCCTCCCGCGCGAGCTCCATCTCCTCGCGGAAATGCGCGAGTTCATCCGCCCCCGCATAGTCGGCGATCTTGTCGCCCGCGAGGCTCGGCGGTTCCTCGTCGCTGTGTTCCGTGCCGGGCTTCGCGTAGGGGATGAAGCGGTCGTTGACGGGATCGAAGATACCGCGCAGGAGCCCGCCCATGCCCGCCGGCCAGATCATCGGCACGGTGTCGAGCGCGAGCTTGGAGGCGATCTCGTCCATCAGGTTGAAAGGGTCCTGGCCTTCGCGGTCGATCTTGTTGATGAAGGTGATGATCGGCACATCGCGCAACCGGCAGACCTCGAAGAGCTTCAGCGTCTGCGCCTCGATGCCCTTCGCCGCGTCGATCACCATGATGGCACTGTCGGCGGCGGTCAGCGTGCGATAGTTGTCCTCGCTGCACTCCTCCTGGCCCGGTCTGTCGATCAGGCTGCTGATGATGCCCTTGTCTTCGACGGTCCTGCGCGCCGACGTCACCATGCATCCGCCATCCTTCCCCG
>CAJXOU010000158.1 GCA_913057645.1 uncultured Rhodobiaceae bacterium
CGAAGGAGCCGATCTCCCTCGAAACGCCCATCGGCGACGAGGAAGATTCACATCTCGGCGACTTCATCGAGGACAAGAACGCGATCCTGCCCATCGATGCGGCGATCCAGTCGAACCTGCGCGAAACGACGACGCGCGTTCTGGCCTCGCTCACGCCGCGCGAAGAGCGCGTGCTGCGCATGCGCTTCGGCATCGGCATGAACACCGACCATACGCTCGAAGAAGTCGGCCAGCAGTTCTCGGTCACGCGCGAACGCATCCGCCAGATCGAGGCGAAGGCGCTCCGCAAGCTCAAGCATCCGAGCCGGTCGCGGAAGCTGCGTTCCTTCCTCGACAACTGAGGCTGACGCCCCTCTCACAAACAAAAAGCCCGGATCGAAGGATCCGGGCTTTTTATTTGTCGGAAGGGGACGCTTACGCCGGTTCCGCTACTTCCGTCTCTTTCGCCTTCGCCTTTTTCTTGGGCGCGGCGGGCTTCTTCTTCTTTTCCGCCTCGGCCTTCTTCGCTTCCACGGCTTCCGCCGCTTCCTTCTTCAGCCGGAGCGCCCTCAGCTTTTCCGTTTTCGCCACGCGGTCGCTTGTTTCCTTCTCGGCGATCTGCATGGCGATCTCCGTCGTCTTGTCGGCCTTGGTGGCGCGGACCTGTGTCGGTGTTTCCTTGAAGAGGGCCTTTTTGCGTGCGGACATGAGGTCGCTCCTTTCCGTGTCGGGGCCGTATCGGGCGGCGCACCACGCCAAATCCCGCGCGGAGAACCTGAAATGAAAAAAGGCCGGGAATGCCCGGCCTTGTCCCAAACATTCCGGCTCAACCGCCATTACATCCGTGGTCGGACGCCGAAATGAATTACCGGCCCATTCGGGCCCCGGCCGTTAGCCGGGCGGCCTTCCTGCCGCGCGTTGCGCGCTGAAAAGCCTCGGTAGTAGCTATATGGGGTACCTGCACGGGATTACAAGCCCCGCTCAGCAGCAGGCTCCCGGACCCGCCGTTCCGCCATCTTCCGCATAGGGCATCGCTGTGCCGCAGCCGGGGAAGATGCCGAAATGGCGCGAGAAGTCGCCGATGAAGTCGAAATGCGCCGCGAAGCGGCTTTCCCTCAACATCCGGAACGTGTTGCCGCAGACGGGGAAGGTGCGGCCTTTCTCGATCTCGTGGTGCCCGTCCAGCGCGAACGTCCCTTCGGCATGCGCGATGCCGCCACGGTAGATCACCGCCTGGCCGTAATCCTCGCAGGCGGGTTCCAGCCCATCGATGTTGAAGAGCCGATAGGTCGCGGAGAAGAAGCGCGCATTGCCGAGGGCGCGGCGGATGGCGGGTGCCGTCACCTCGATGGGCCGGCTCCGCACGAGGCGCGGGTCGCCGAAGCCCGCTTCCCTGGCGAGGTTCTGGAAGTCGTTCCAGTAGAGCGCGCCGCCGAGGCATTCGCCGAGCAGCACCGGATCCTCGCGAAGGCCCGCGTCGAGCCGCCGGTCGGCATAGACATCCGCGAAATAGAACTCGCCGCCGGGCTTCAGCAGGCCGCGCGCGCCTTCGAGCACCGCGCGCTTGTCGGGCGAGAGGTTCACCACGCAGTTCGAGACGATGATGTCAAAGCTTCCCGGTTCGAGGCCGAGGCTCCCGAGGTCCTCGATATAGCCTTCGCGGAAGTCGATATTCGTCGCCGCATGGCCGAAGCGGTCCATGTGCCAGTCCACATGTTTCCGCGCGACGGCGAGCTGTTCCGGCGTCATGTCGACGCCCGTCACATGGCCTTCCGGCCCGGCGAGTTTCGCCAGCGCATAGGCGTCGCGCCCCGCGCCGCAGCCGAGGTCGAGGATGCGCATGCCCTCGATCTTTTCCGGGATGACGAGGCCGCAGCCGTAATAGCGCGTCAGTACCTCGTCATGGATCTGCGACAGCGCGGCCTTCACATGCTCGGGCACGGCGCTTGCGTCGCAACAGGCATCCGTCTTGAGGTCGCCCGAGCCCGTCAGCGTCTTGCCGTAATAGTCCTTCACCGTCTCGATGGTCATGTGCCGCTCCGTCTGTTTGCCGGAGGCACAGGCTGCATGGGCGGCCGATCACCGTCCACTCACAAAGAAGAGAGGCGAGGGGTCAGTCTGCCGCAACGGGATATTCGAGCTGGATCGCGACGAAGCGCGCCGTCCCTTCGCCGAAGCGCGTCTCGATCCAGGCGAGCATGTCCTCGCGCAGCGTCGCGGAGCTGCCGAGCGTCACATCGGCTTCCCCTTCATCCCCCGGCAGGCGGACCATATGAGCGCCCTCGGGCAGCGTGCCGGTCTCGTCCGCAAGCAGCGTCAGCCCGTTCCGCGTCGTCACATCGCTCTTCTCCGCGAAGAGCCCGGCGCTGCTCCGCCAGCTTCGCGCCGCGAAGTCGAGCGGGAAGGCGACATCCACTTCGCTCACGCCGTCTTCCGCCGCGACGAGGACTTGCGCGCGCGGCCAGCCGAGGATGAGGTTCTTCAGGGCCGTCGCCATTTCGCCCGCGCCGATGCCGAAGGCGTCGCTGTTGTGCGCCGCGCTCCAGTCGCTCACGCCGTAGCGCGCGGCGATCTCCTCCGCGCGGGCGCGTCCCGCGATTCGCTCCGCGAGCATCAGCGACACGGGCAGCGATGCGCTCACGCCGGCCGACGAAATCCGGTCGCCGTCCACCACGTAGCGCGCGTTGCGCTGCCACTGCACCGCCTCGAAGTCGGCTTCGCGGCCGTCATGTTCGTAGAAGTGGCCGGTTGCGCGCCGCCCGTCGAGCAGCCCCGTGCCCGCCAGCACGCGCGCGCCCTCGCAGATCGACACCATGAGCGCGCCTTTCGCGGCCTGCGCCTTCAGCCAGCCGCGCACCGCCGCGTCTTCCGGGTCGATCATCGCGGGCACGATCACGATGTCCGCACCTTGCGGATACGCGGCATCGAAGCCCGCGAAATCCTGGTCGGGACGGATGCGTCCCGCCGGCCAGAGTGCAACGGGCGCCGCTTCCGGCGCCACGGCGACGGCCTTCGCGCCTGCTTCCGAGAGAATGCCGTAGGGCACGAGAAAGTCCGTCACTTCCGTACCCTCGTTCAGCGCGGTCACGGCAACGACGACGCGCTCGCGCCCCGGCTTCGGTTCGATGGGTGTTGCCGCGCCCGCCGCCGTCGCGGCGATCATCAGGCCGATCAGCAGGAAGAAGGCGAAGGGAAGGACGATGTTCTGGGCGCGCATGGGGACCTCCGGGGCTCGTGTCGAACGATGCCCCGCATCCTCGCGCCGCCCGGCTCAGGCGGAAAGGACAGGGTACAGGCATTTTCTGCCAAAGGAGGGCGGGGCCGTGCGCTTACTTCCTCGCCGCCTCGATCAACGCGCGGATCGCCCAGCGTTTCACCTCGCGGGCTTCCTTCTCGTCGAGCTGCAGCACGTCCTTGAAGACGATCATCGCTTCCGTGCCGATAACGAGCGCGAGCGCCTTCTGCAGTCTGTCGAGCGAGGCGCGGCTGAACTCCGCCTTCGCGGGGGCGAGCGCGGCCTCGATCATCGGCGTGCGGCGGTTCTGGCGGGCGGGGAGGCCGTCGTCGCCGGCCGCGCGGCGCTCCATCGTCTTTGCGAGCATCAGGCGGAGTGGCGTCTCGTTGTCGAGGATCATGTCGTGGAAGGCCCTGTCCACGCGCTCCATGCGCGCGACGGGGTCGGCCGCCGGCGCGCCGCGGAACATCGCTTCCTCGTCCGGCAGCGCAAGGTCGAGCGGCGCCTCGATCAGCAGCGCCTCCACATTCGGGAAGTAGCGGTACGCGGTCGCGCGCGAAACGAGCGCCTCCCCGGCGATCTCCTCGAGGCTTGGCGTCCGCCCCTCCTTCATCAGCCGGGCGGCGGCCTGCAGCAGGTCCTTGCGGGTCCGCCGCTTCTGGTTGGCGCGAGCCTTCGGTGCAGATTTGGGTGCTGCGGTCATGCCGCCGCGTCTTCCGCCGCCGGCAATTGCTGGATCACGGCGGCGAGGTCGACCCAGACATTCTCGCGCGCGATCTCGCCATTGCCCGCGAACTCGATCACATGGAGCAGGCGGAATTCGAGCGGGCGGCCGCGGCCCTCGATGCCGAAGGGGCGGCCCGGTGCGGTGCCGCGCCAGAGCGACTCGTCGACCAGGAAATTGTCCCCGTGATAGCGGCGCAGACACGTGACCTCGCCGCCCGCGAGATCCGCGAACAGCGTCTCGTAGAAGGGCCGCGCCGCCTCGCGGCCATGCGCGGGGCCCGTCGGCCAGCCGACCACGTCATGCACCACGTCGGGCGCGAGCGTCGCCAGTACGCCCTCCACATCGTCGCGCGCCTCGAAGCCGAAATGCTCGTCGATCTTCCTGTCCATCTCGGCGGGGGTCATCGCCATGATCGTTCTCCGTTCGCATGCTCCGGGGCGGAGCGGGGTCCGGCGATCATTTAATGAGACTTTTGTCTCATTTCAATAATAAAATCTCACGAGGGCCGGCCAAAGAAAAAAGGCGGCACCATGCTCAGGTGCCGCCCTTGCCCGAACTGCCGGTCCTTTACGCGTGGGGGGAGCCGCGCAAGGGCGAGGTTTCGGCTGAAGTCCCCTTCGGCCGAGCCCGTGAGGTCTCTCAGTTGATCTTGATGACCAGGGTGACGTTGGCGGAAATGGTCTGCTCGCCCGCGGCCATCGGCACCGGGGCAGATTCCGCCCGCATCGACATCGCCATGTCCTTTGCATAGAAGGGCTGGGGCATGGAGTAGCCGCTTTCGGAGATCGACATGATCTCGCCGAGCGCGACGCCGGCCGCACCCGCATAGAGTTTCGCCTTGTCGACCGCGTCCTTCACGGCTTCCTTGCGCGCCTCGTTCATGAGCGGCTTCGGTTCGTCGATCGAGAAGCGGATGCCGGACAACTGGTTCGAGCCGAGCGTCACCACCTTGTCGAGAATGGCGCCGAGATTGTCGAGGTCGCGCACCTTAACGGTGAGCTGGTTCTGCACGCGGTAGCCGCCGATCTTCGGCGTCTGCGGGCGGTTGTCGTCGTTCTTCACCTGCTCGTAAACGGGGTAGACGGAGAATTGCGAGGTCTGCATGTCCTTCTTCTCGATGCCCGCCTCTCCGAGCCCTTCGAAGACCTTTTCCATCGCGGCCGTGTTCGCGGCGAGCGCTTCCGCCGCCGTCTTGCCTTCGGTCACGACGCCCGTCTCGACATAGGCGATGTCGGGCGCGGCGGAGACTTCGCCCTCGCCGGTGA
>CAJXOU010000159.1 GCA_913057645.1 uncultured Rhodobiaceae bacterium
ATCGTGGTTAGGTCGTCGGCAGCGTAAGGTGTGGATACAGGACAGGATTGACTACAGGCTCCTGCTAGACCAGATCCGAACTATTGTCACTGAAGAGGAAGGGGCCCCCTGGCAAAAGGTTCTGGTTAAATTTCGATCACCGCCTGCGTCTTCTTCCATTTCCTTCCCACGTTCCATCCACTCCTTTCTGTGCAACCACCAGCTGCAATTCTCTGGCAGCATGGATTGGGACGGCCATCAACGGGCTGTGGCCGAGGTCCTGGCCACCATGCAACAGGCGGTCGTCGGCGTTCTCGTCGTGCAGAACCGCACCAAGCGCCACTACACCGAAGAGGAAGTCGAGGCGCTGCAGACGGTCGCGATGGTGCTCGCCGAGGTCGTCGCCGCCGCCGACCTCATCGGTGCCGTGCCCGACGAGCCCGATCTTTCCCGTCAGATGCCCTATCACATCGCGGGCACCTCCTTCTCGGAGAGCATCGCGCTCGGCCATGCCGTGCTTCACGAGCCGCGCGTCCATGTGACGAAGCTCATCGCCGAGGACACGGAGCTCGAACTGAAGCGCCTCGAACAGGCGGTCTATGCGCTCAGGGGCTCCATCGACGACATGCTGGAGACGGAAGACCTTTCCCATGCGGGCGAGCATCGCGAGGTGCTGCAGGCCTACCGCATGTTCGCGAACGACCGCGGCTGGCTGCAGCGGATGCTCGAAGCGGTGAAGACCGGCCTCACCGCCGAGGCCGCCGTCGAACGCGTGCAGAACGACACCCGCGCCCGGCTCCAGCGCGCCGCCGACCCCTACATCCGCGACCGGCTCCACGATTTCGACGATCTCGCGAACCGGCTGCTGCGCCAGCTCACGGGCGTGACGCTCGCCTCGCTCTCGGCGAACCTGCCGAACGACGCCATCATCATCGCGCGCAACATGGGGCCTGCCGAACTCCTCGACTACGACAAGGAGCGGCTCCGGGGCCTCGTGCTCGAAGAGGGCGCGCCCAATGCCCATGTCTCCATCGTCGCGCGCGCCTTCGGCATCGCCACCGTCGGCCGCGCCGAGGACATTCTCGAACATGTCGAACCGGGCGATGCCATCATCGTCGACGGCGACACGGGCGAGGTCTATCTGCGCCCCTCGCAGGAAGTGATCGCGTCCTACTCCGAGAAGGCCCGTTTCCGCGCCCGCAAGCAGGAGCAGTACAAGGCGATCCGGGGCGAGCCCGCCGTCACGCTCGACGGCGAGAAGGTCGATCTCTACGTCAATGCCGGCCTCCAGGTCGACCTGCCGCATCTCGACGAGGCGGGAGCGGAAGGCATCGGCCTCTTCCGCACCGAACTCCAGTTCATGATCGCCTCGACCCTGCCGAGCCTGCGCGAGCAGATCGAGCTCTACCGCGCCGTGCTCGACGAGGCGGGCGACAAGCCGGCCGTCTTCCGCACGCTCGATATCGGCGGCGACAAGATGCTGCCCTACATGAACCTCTCGGCGCTGAAGGAGGAGAACCCGGCGCTCGGCTGGCGCGCGATCCGCATCAGCCTCGATCGTCCGGCGCTGCTGCGCCACCAGATCCGCGCGCTGCTCACGGCGGCGGCGGGCCGCTCGCTCCGGGTCATGTTCCCGATGGTGGCCGAGGTCGCCGAGTACAAGCGCGCCCGCGCGCTGGTCGACAAGGAGCTCGCCCGGCTCAAGAAGTTCGGCAAGGAGTGCCCGGCGCATCTCGAGATCGGCACCATGCTCGAGGTGCCCTCGCTCGCCTGGCAGCTCGACACGCTGCTGCCGCTGGTCGATTTCGTCTCGATCGGCTCCAACGATCTGCTGCAGTTCCTCTTCGCCTCCGACCGGGGCAATCCCCGGGTGGCGACCCGCTACGATTTCCTGAGCCCGGCGGTGCTGAGTTTCCTCCGCCACATCGTCGTCAAGTGCCGGGAGTACGGCACCCCGCTCACGCTTTGCGGCGAGATGTCGGGCAAGCCGCTCGAAGCCATGGCGCTGGCGGGGCTCGGGCTGCGGCGCATCTCTATGTCGCCCGCCGCCATCGGCCCGGTGAAGATGATGGTCCGCTCCCTCGACGTCTCCAAGCTCGAGACCTTCATGGACGGCCTTTATGGCCTTCCCGACCGCAGCGTCCGCGAGCAGCTCGCCTCTTTCGCCGAGGCGCACGGGGTCGCCGTCTGAGTCAGCTCCAGAATCTGCCTTTCGATGGTCCGAAGGACGAAAAAGGCAGCCGGAATAATGGGGTTGGCGCAGTCCTTGGTTGCAGTTTGTCAACAGATTTGTTCTATTCTTGGTTCTCAGATGCTTTTGGGCGCTATGCGAAGGCCGTGTCTTGGGGTCCGGCGTGTCGCATTTTGAAACGTCCATGGCAATTCGTGGGCCCAGGGGATACACGGATTGAGATGGCTCAGCTCGGAAAGAGCCCGGATAAATGAACAAGATCACCATGCTTCCGACCGGGGATGACGGGTCGGAACCTCGTCGGCGGTTGCATCTGCGCGACATCACGAACGAAGTTCCGGTCGAGGCCGAATCCGTCGGCGCCGATCTGCGTGCCGCGCGCCTGCGCCGGGGCGAGGATGTGCGTTCCATCGCGCAGTCGCTGCGAATTCGCCGCGACCAGCTCGAAGCGCTGGAGGAAAGCCGCTACGACGCGCTTCCCGCCCGGGCCTATGCCGTCGGCTTCGTCCGTTCCTATGCGGAATATCTCGGTCTCGACAGCCGCCATGTCTGCGAACGCTACAAGGCCGAACTCGACCGCAACGAGGCCGAAACTGCTGCCAGCCTGAATTTTCCCGATGTCTCCGAAGAAAGGCGCCTGCCTCGCGGCACGGCCCTCATCGTCGCCCTCGTCGTCGCCGCCGGTGCCTATGGCGGCTGGCTTCTTTCAAAATCGACCGACGAGATGATGGCGACGCGCATGGCGGGTGAAGCGCCCGCGGCCGAGCCTGCGGCGCCCGCCGTGGTTTCCGGCTCGCGGGGCGACAGCGCCTCTGCGGCCACGCCGAGCGCCGGCGCCGTTCCCGTTGTGCGCGGTCCCGGCATCCAGCTTTCGGACACCGGCCTCTCCGGCACTGCCGGTGTCGCGCCCGTGACGGGTTACGAGCCTGCGCCGGTCGTCGGCGAAGAGGCGGCGGAGATCGCCGCGGAGGAAACGGAAGTTGCCGCGCTTGCCGAGGAAGAACCCGCGGGCCTGCCGCCGCTTCCCGAAGGCACGCCTTACGGCGCCGAGAATGTCGACGGCCGTGTGGTCGTCCGCGCCCGCCGCGACGGCGCCTGGATTCGCGTCGAGGACGCGCTGGGCCAGGTGCTGATCGAGCAGATCCTCAATGCGGGCGACAGCTACCGCGCCCCCAGCCAGCCCGGCGTCATCCTCGTCGCGCGCGATGCCAGCGCCTTCGAGATCATGGTCGATGGCCAGTCGCTCGGTCTTGCCGGTCCGCCCACGCTGGTGCTGACGGGCAAGTCGCTTGTCGTATCCGATCTTCTGGCCTCGATGCCGAAGCCGGTCACCGAAGCGGAAGCCGCCGCGCCCGACGGCAGCGTCACCGTCGAATAATCCTTCCCCTCTCCCTGAGGGAGAGTGAAGCTCCAGAAGCCGCCTCGGGCTTGGAAATATGCGGTAACGCCATATTTCTGCTATGAGAAGGCGCGATGGTGCGGTCCATGAAGGCCGCACCCGGAAACTCCGTCCCTTGTGTGAGCCATATGCCCGCACGGCGCGTGTGAGAACCGACCGGTAAAATGAGCAGCAGCATCAGACCCTGGCGCGATATCGCGCGCCGTCCGAGCCGGAAGATCCATGTGGGATCGGTTCCGGTCGGCGGCGATGCGCCGATTTCCGTCCAGACGATGACGAACACGCTCACCTCCGACGCGAAGGCGACGATCGAACAGATCAGACGCATCGAGGAGGCGGGCTGCGACATCGTGCGAGTGTCCTGCCCGGACGCGGAGTCGACCGCGGCCCTCCACGAGATCGTGCGCGAAACGACGATCCCGATCGTCGCGGACATCCATTTCCACTACAAGCGCGCCATCGAGGCGGCGGAGGCGGGCGCGGCCTGCCTGCGCATCAATCCCGGAAATATCGGATCGGAAGCCCGCGTGCGCGAGGTCGTGCAGGCGGCGAAGGACCACGGGTGTTCCATGCGCATCGGCGTCAATGCCGGTTCGCTGGAGCGCGACCTTCTGGAGAAGTACGGCGAGCCCTGTCCGGAAGCGATGGTCGAAAGCGCGCTCGATCACGCCCGCATCCTGCAGGATCACGACTTCCATGAATTCAAGATCAGCGTGAAGGCGTCGGACCCCTTCCTCACCGTGGCCGCCTATCAGCAACTGGCCGACGCCATCGACTGCCCGCTCCATATCGGTGTTACCGAAGCGGGCGGCCTCATGTCCGGCACCATCAAATCGTCCGTCGGTCTCGGCATGCTGCTCTGGGGCGGCATCGGCGACACGGTCCGCGTGTCGCTCTCCGCCGATCCGGTGGAAGAAGTGAAGGTCGGCTTCGAACTCCTGAAGTCGCTCAATCTGCGCCATCGCGGCGTCACCATCATTTCCTGTCCGTCCTGTGCGCGTCAGGGTTTCGACGTCATCGGCACGGTGCAGGTGCTGGAAGAGCGGCTCGCGCATATCGCGACGCCGATGACGCTCTCCGTCATCGGTTGCGTGGTCAACGGTCCGGGCGAGGCCGAGCAGACCGATATCGGCTTCACGGGCGGCGGTGCCGGCTCCGGCATGATCTATCTCGCGGGCCTCAGCGACCACAAGATCAGGAACGAGAACATCGTCGATCATCTCGTCGAACTCGTCGAGGCGAAGGCCGCCGAAATCGAGAAGGCGCGCGAGGAAGAAAAGCGCGCCGCCGGGGAAACCGCGCCGTCGCACGCGCTTGCCGGGGATTAGCGAGGCTGCCTGATTTTCCGGCGGATCGACTTTCCGCCGGCAGCGTTTCGCTTCTTTCCCCAAGGCCCCCGAAAATCTCGAAAGCCCATGATTCCCGAAGAAAAACTCCAGAGCGTCATCGCCCGTTTCGAAGCCGTTCAGTCGGAAATGAATGCCGATATTC
>CAJXOU010000160.1 GCA_913057645.1 uncultured Rhodobiaceae bacterium
GACGGGCTCTGGCATGTCATCTTCGCAAGCCGCCATATCGCAGAGATCGACCTGCGAAATGGCTCGTCAAAAACTGTCACCCATGTCTCCGAACACCTGTAACCCTTGTCTCCGGTCCATACACCCCGGCGGGGAGAGGGATGGATTCCCGCATCCCCTTTCCCCGCCAGCGGCCAGAAGCCGCAGGGGGGTTCGTGTGAGCGGGCTTTGATGTTGGGGGCTGTCGTATAAGATGTATCAAAGATACATCTTATAGCAGGACCGTCACTGGCAACGGGGCACGAATGGGGTTAGGATTCGCCGCAACGGCGCGGGGAGCGCGGCGTTGGGCACCGGCGGCAGCAGGGGCCCGGGCGCGAAGCCAGAGGCCTGACAGGAGGAAGCGCGGTGGCACGCATTCCGACACAGGAACCGGCGACAAGGCGGCTTTGCCTCCGGCAGCGGGCGGAAAGCGGGACACCGCGTGCCGCGCGGCAGGACTTCAGACTAGGGACGAAGGACAGGACACACGGGTGACAGCCCGGATGGGCGCGCGTCTGCGCGCCGGCAGTGCCGCGGCATGAGGCGCAGCTTGCGCGAGGCCCCGCGGCCCAGAGAGAGGGGATGGAAGACATGAGCGACACCAGGAAATTATGGACGCTGCTCGGCGTTCTGCTTGTCGTTTCGTTCAGCGTGCTGATCTGGAGCGGGACGCGCATCTACGAGGCGGCGCCGCCCATGCCGGAACGCGTGGTGGCGGCGGACGGCACGACGATCTACAGCCGCGCCGAAATCGAGAAGGGGCGGCAGGTCTGGCAGTCCATGGGCGGGATGCAGCTCGGCTCGATCTGGGGCCATGGCGGCTATGTGGCGCCGGACTGGAGCGCGGACTGGCTGCACCGCGAGGCACTGGCGGTGCTGGACGGCTGGTCGCAAGCCGAAGACGGCGTTCCGTATGCGGAGCTCAATGCCGAGCGGCAGGCGGCGCTGACGGGGCGGCTGCGCCGCGTCATGCGCAGCAACACCTACGATCCGGAGACGGCGACGATCACGCTACCCGACGAGCGGGCGCAAGCGATCCGCGAGGTCTCGGCGCATTACGAGAGCCTGTTCGGCGACGACCCGGCGACGGCCGAACTTCGCGAGAACTACGCGATGAAGAACGGCACGGTGCCCGACGCGGAACACCGGCGCGTGCTGTCGGCCTTCTTCTGGTGGACGGCCTGGGCGGCGACGACCGAACGCCCGAACGACACCATCACCTATACCAACAACTGGCCGCACGAGCCGCTCGTCGGCAACAAGCCGCCGGCCAGCACCTTTCTCTGGTCGGCCTTCAGCGTGACCTTCCTGCTGGCGGGGATCGGCCTTCTGGGCTGGCACTATGCGGTGACGCATGACCGCGAGGAGGCGCGCGTGCCGCTGCCGGAATTCGACCCGATGCGACATGTGAAGGCGACGCCCTCCATGCTCGCCACGGCGAAATATTTCTGGGTGCTGCTCGCGCTCTTCCTGGTGCAGATCCTGTTCGGCGCGATGACGGCGCATTACCAGGTGGAAGGACAGCTCGTCTATGGCTACGAGATGGCCGAGATCCTGCCCTATTCCATCACGCGGACCTGGCACACGCAGCTCGCGGTGCTGTGGATCGCGGTCGCCTGGCTCGGCACGGGGCTCTATATCGGGCCGGCGGTGTCGGGCCACGAACCGCGCTTCCAGCGGCTCGGCGTCAACTTCCTGTGGGTCTGCCTTCTCGTCATCGTGGTCGGCTCCTTCGCGGGACAGTGGTTCGCGGTGATGCAGACGCTGGGGCTCGAGAACAATTTCTGGTTCGGGCACCAGGGCTGGGAATATGCCGATATGGGCCGCTTCTGGCAGTGGTTCCTGTTCATCGGGCTGATGCTGTGGCTGGTGCTGGTCGGCCGCGCGCTCTGGCCGACGCTGACGCAGAAATCCGAGATGCGCTCGATCATCGGGCTGTTGTTTCTCTCCACCGTCGCCATCGGCTTGTTCTTCGCGGCGGCGCTGATGTGGAACGAGCACACGCATATCTCGATGGTCGAATACTGGCGCTGGTGGCTGGTGCATCTGTGGGTGGAAGGCTTCTTCGAGGTCTTCGCGACGGCGGTGATCGCGTTCCTGTTCACGCGGCTGGGACTCCTGCAGGCGAAGACGGCGACCGTCGCGGTGCTGTTCGCGACGATCATCTTCATGGCGGGCGGCGTGCTCGGCACGCTGCACCATCTCTACTTCGCGGGCTCGCCGACGCCGGTGCTCGCGCTCGGCGCCAGCTTCTCCGCGCTCGAAGTGGTGCCGCTCGCCTATATCGGCTTCGAGGCCTATCACACCTACCGCCTCGGCGGGGCGACGCCCTGGATGCAACGCTACCGCTGGCCGGTGATGTTCTTCATCGCGGTGGCGTTCTGGAACCTGGTGGGCGCGGGGCTGTTCGGCTTCCTCATCAACCCGCCGCTGTCGCTCTACTACATGCAGGGGCTGAACCTGACGCCGCTGCACGGGCACACGGCGCTGTTCGGCGTCTACGGCATGCTCGGCATCGGGCTGGTGCTGTTCTGCCTGCGCGGCATGAAGCCGGAGCTTGCCTGGCATGAGGGCATCCTGAAGACGAGCTTCTGGTGCCTGAATATCGGGCTGGCGCTGATGGCGCTGCTGACGCTGCTGCCGCTCGGGACGATGCAGCTCTTCGCCTCGCTCGAACATGGCTATGCCTATGCGCGCTCGGCGGAGTTCATGCAGCAGCCCTTCGTGGACCTGCTGGTGTGGATGCGCGTGCCGGGCGACACGATCTTCTCGATCGGCGCGCTGGCGCTCGTCGTCTTCGTGGCGGGGCTCTGGCTCTTCCCGAAGCGCGAGGACGAGGTGCCGGTGGCGGCGGAGAAAGACAGCCGCGCCGGCGCCCGCGCGGGCGACTGAGGCGCGCGACTGGGGCGGGCGAAAGAGGCCGACGAAAAGGGACGAGCCGGATGATCGAGTTCTATGCCGAAATCCGGCTCGTCCATATCTGGAGCGTGATCGCGAGCGGCACGATCTTCTTCCTGCGGGGGCTCGCGCTGCTCGCGGGCCAAGGGAAGGCGCCCGGCCGGATCGCGATGTCGATGCCGGTGAAGCTCACGAGCTATACGGTCGACACGGTGCTGCTCACCGCCGCGCTGATGCTGATGACGGTGGTGCAGCAATATCCCTTCATCGATCCCTGGCTCACCGTGAAGGTGGTGCTGCTCGCCGTCTATGTGGGGCTCGGGGTCGCGGCCTTCCGCTTCGCGCGGACGAGAGCCGAACGCGCCGGGCTCTGGGCGGCGGCGCTTCTCGTCTTTCTCTTCATCGTCAGCGTGGCGCGGGCGCACGACGCGCTCGGGATCTTCGCGGGGTAGCGATGGACGATCTGACGCTGGCGCGCGCGCTGCATGTTCTCGCGCTGGTCCACTGGATCGGCGGCGTGTTCTTCGTGACGGCGGTGGTGCTGCCCGCGGTGCGCCGCCTCGCGCAAGCGGAGAAGCGCGCGGCGACCTTCGAGGAGATCGAGGGGCGGTTCGCGCCGCAGGCAAAACTGTCGGTGACGCTGGCGGGGCTCACCGGCTTCTACATGACGTGGAAGCTCGACGCCTGGGTCCGCTTCGCGGAAGCGAGCTACTGGTGGATGCATGCGATGGTGGCGATATGGGCGATCTTCACCGTGGTGCTCTTCGTCGCCGAGCCGCTCTTCCTGCATGACTGGTTCCGCGCCCGCGCGGCGCGCGACCCGGACGGCACGTTCCGCTTCGTGCAGCGCGCGCATGCCGTGCTGCTGACGGCGAGCCTCATCACCATCGCCGGCGCGCTGGCGGGCGCGCATGGATGGTATTTGCTCTAGGCGCGTCAGGCGTCGAGCTTCATCAGGCTTTCGGCCGTCGCGGTGGCGGCGTCCTGCCAGGGGATCGGGTTCCACCCCAGGAGCCGTTTCGCCTTTTCGCCGGTTGCGTGTTTTTCCTTGCCGAGTTCGGGGAGCAGCACCTTGACTTCGGGCATGCGCAGGGCGGCGAGGAAGACGAGCCAGTTGGGGAGCTGGCGCGCGGGGACCTTCTTCGCGAGCGCGGGCGGCAGGGTCTGTTTCAGGTGGAGCGCGACGTCGCGCATCCAGACGCAGTCGCCGGAGATGGCGAGGAAACGTTCGCCCTTCGCGGCCGGGTCCGTCATCGCGCGCAAGTGCAGGTCGGCGACGTCGCGCACATCGACGAGGCCGAAGCCGAGCTTCGGGCAGCCGGGCATGGCGCCGTCCATCAGGCCCTTCACGATCAGGATCGAGGCGGAATAGTCCGGGCCGAGGACCGGGCCGAGCACGCCGACGGGATTGACGACGGCGAGTTCGAGGGCGCCGCCTTCGCGCGCCATGAAATCCCAGGCGGCGCGTTCGGCGACGGCTTTCGATTTCGTGTAGGGCGAGATGTCGTCGCCGTCGAGGTTGGTCCAGTCGGTTTCGTCGAAAGGCTCCTTGCGGACGGGGTGGCCATAGCCGATGGCGGCAAAGGAGGAGGTGAGCACGACGCGCTTGACGCCCGCATCGCGCGCGGCGCGCAAGGCCCGGAGCGCGCCGTCGCGGGCGGGGACGATCAGCTCGTTCTCGTCCTTCGGTACGCCGGGCGGAATCGGCGAGGCGACATGGAGCATGTAGTCGCACCCGGCGGCGGCTTCGGCCCAGCCGGCATCCGACATGAGATCGGCGGCAAAGAAGGAGAGACGGGAACCGGGCTCGGCGCCGCCGGCCTTGAGCATCTCGCGGACTTCGGGCTCGCGGGCGAGATTGCGCACCGTGGTGCGGACCTCGTGGCCCTTTTCCAGCAATTGCAGGATGCAATGCGAGCCGATGAAGCCGGAGCCGCCGGTGACGAGGACTGTGGACATGGGGGTCTCCTCTTATTTTTTCACGCGAAGACGCAACCACAAGAACGTCATTGCCGGGCTTGACCCACTGCTGTCCGGTTAAGCATATGCGATCTCCAGTTGCGCTGGATTTGGCGGTGTCGGATCGGGTGGCGGCTGCAACAAGTGGTGGATACTTCGTCGGGTGAGGAGGG
>CAJXOU010000161.1 GCA_913057645.1 uncultured Rhodobiaceae bacterium
GTTGATGAGCACGTCGAGCGTCCCGAAGGTGTCGATCGCCTGTTGGACGAGACGCTCGGCCCCGTCCCACGTGCTGATGTCGTCGCCGTTGGCCACCGCTTCGCCGCCGGCGGCGACGATCTCGTCGACCACGTCCTCGGTGGCTTGCCCATCCGCCAGTACGTCCTCACCGTCCCCCACCGCCTTCGCTACCTCATGGCCTTCGACCATCGCCTGTGCCGGGCCGTCCTCGCCGTCTTCAATCGCGCCCTGCTCGGCATGCTGCGGTGCGCCCTTCGCCGCGTCATCGTCAGTAGACTGCGCCTTCTGCGGTTCATCGTGCGCTTGGCGCATCCTGTGCCGAGACTCCTTTTTGGGTATTGGGCTCGGACCGAGCTGCAGGCCTAGACGAGCATCTCCTCGTAGTCGGCCCTCGTCGCCACCGAGCCCTGGAGGGGCCGCCGCCTGCGCGCGGATGGCCCGCCAACCGCCGCCGGGGCGCGACGGGTCTTCGCCGTCCGGGCCGCCCGCGCCGGGAATTTCCTCCGTCGGGACGCCGCCTTCGGGGATGGCGCCGCCGGTATAGGCGGGGTCTTCGGCGCCGGGCACGCGGGGATCGTCCGCCATATCGTCCGTGGGCGCATCATCGTTCGCGGCGCCGGGCGCGCCTTCCATGCCGGGGGGAAGCGGGTTGCCGCCATCGAGCACCGGGGCGGCCCCCTCGCCCGTCTCCACGAAGGGATCGTCGCGCATGACGGGAACGTTGCCGAAAAGGCCGACGGAGGGCGCCGACGAGGTGAGGCGCGGTTCGCTGCCCTGCTTGAAGGCTTCGAGGATGACGCCGGAGCCCTCGCCGTTCGCGAGCTGGCCGGTCTTGGCGTTGATCTTCACGAGCGAGATGCCGGGCGGCACGCGGAAGGGAATGGCGGGCTTGTTGCCGACGGCGCGCTGCATGATGCCGGCGAAGATGGGCGCGGCGGCGCGGCCGCCGGTTTCGGCGCGGCCCAAGGGCTTCGGTTCGTCGAAGCCGACAAAGACGCCGACCACGAGATTGGGCGAGAAGCCGACGAACCAGGCATCGCGTCCGTCATTGGTGGTGCCGGTCTTGCCGGCGAGCGGCACGCCGACCTTGCGCGCAGCGGAACCGGTGCCGCGCTGGACGACGCCTTCGAGCATCGAGACCATCTGATAGGCGGTCTGCGGGCTTTCGACCTGCGCGCGGTTGTCCGGCAGTTCGGGCGGCATGACCGGTTCGGGGTTTTCCGGGTTGGCTGCCTTCGCCTCGGCGACGGCCTCTTCCCAGTCCTCGTTGCACTCGGCACAGGCACGGTCGTCGGCGCGGTAGACGGTGCGGCCGAAACGGTCCTGCACGCGGTCGATCAGCGTCGGCTCGACGCGCTTGCCGCCATTGTCGAGGATCGCATAGGCGCCGACGAGGCGCATGAGCGTCGTCTCGCCCGCGCCGAGCGCCATCGAGAGGACGGGCGGCATGTTGTCGGTGATGCCGAAGCGGCGGGCATAGTCGGAAATGGTTTCCGGGCCGACATATTGCGCGAGGCGCACCGTCATCAGGTTGCGCGAATGCTCGAGGCCGAAGCGCAGCGTCGAGGGCCCGTGGAAATTGCGCTCGTAGTTCTCCGGCTTCCAGAGACCGAGATCGCCGCCCTGGTCGAGCACGAAGGGCGCGTCGAGGACGAGGGAGGACGGCGTGAAGCCCTTGTCGAGGGCGGCGGCATAGACGAAGGGCTTGAAGGCGGAGCCGGGCTGGCGGAGCGCCTGCACGGCGCGGTTGAACTCGCTGACGCCGAAGCTGAAGCCGCCCTGCATGGCGAGCACGCGGCCGGTATGCGGGTCCATCGCAAGCGCCGCGCCGTTCACCGCCGGGATCTGTTCCAGCGCGTAATGGGCGGGCTCGTCCTTCTTCTCTCCCTTTTTATCTTCGGGGAAGACCGGCGAGACCCAGACGACGTCGCCGACAGAGACGACATCCGACGGCGCGGTGACTTCGGGACCGAGATAGACCTCGTTCACGGTCTCGCGCGCCCAGGTCATTTCCGAGAGCGGCACCGTCGCCTTGACGACCTCGGAGGCGAACTTGCCGTCCGGCAACCGCTCCGGGCGGAGGCCGACGGTGATCTTCTCCGCCGCGACATCGAGCACGACGGCGAGCGTCCAGGGTTCGAGGTCGGAGGGAACCTCCATGCCCGACAGCGCTTCCTGCCAGTTCTGTCCCGCCTCGAGCGTCGCCACGGGACCGCGCCAGCCGTGGCGGCGGTCATAGGCGATGAGGCCCTTGCGCAATTCGTCGGAGACGATCTGCTGCAAGCGCGTGTCGATGGTGGTGCGGACGGACAGACCGCCGCCATAGAGCTTTTCCTCGCCATACATGTCGGGAAGCTCGCGGCGGGCCTGCTCGACGAAATAATTGGCGTCGCGGATCTGCACGCCGCGCGCGCGCAGCGTCACGTCGAGACCGGTGGCGCGGGCGTCGGCGGCTTCGTATTGCGAGATGAAGCGCTCTTCCTCCATGCGGGAGATCACCCAGTTGCGGCGCGCCAGCGCGCGCTCGCGGTAGCGGTAGGGGTGATAATTGTTCGGGCCCTTGGGCAGCGTCGCGAGATAGGCGGCCTCGGCGACGGTCAGTTCGTCCAGCGACTTGTTGAAGTAGTTGAGGGCGGCGGAGGCGACGCCATAGGAACCGATGCCGAGATAGATCTCGTTCAGATAGAGCTCGAGAATCTCGTCCTTGGTGAAGGCCTGTTCGAGACGGATCGCGATCAGCGCTTCCTTGAGCTTGCGCTCGAATGTCACGTCGGAAGAAAGCAGGAAGTTCTTCGCGACCTGCTGCGTGATGGTGGAGGCGCCGACGAGGCGGCGGTCCTGGATCACGTTGACGATGTTGTCGAAGACGGCGCGCACGATGCCGCGCGCATCGACGCCGCCATGGCTGTAGAAATTCTTGTCCTCGGCCGCGAGGAAAGCCTCGACGACGCGCGGCGGAATGGCCGAGATGGGGACATAGAGGCGGCGTTCGCGCGCGAACTCGCCGATCAGTTCGCCGTCGCCCGCATGGACGCGCGTCATCACCGGCGGCTCGTAATTGGCGAGCTTGGTGTAATCCGGCAGGTCCTGGTTCAGGCGCCAGACGAAATAGCCGCCGGCCATCAGGCCGCCGGTCAGCAGCACCAGAAAGACCGCCGCAACAATCGAAAGAACTCTCAGCATCGGGCGTCCTGCCCCCACTCGCTCACCATCTCCGCCCCGCTGTCCTCGTATCGGCCAATTATGGCACGCGCGAGGCGGCAACACGACCTCCCGCGGGTGCTCATCGCTATATAAAGCCGGTATTTACCAAGAAAGCGTTGCCGAAGGGATGACGAGCGTCAGTCCGTCTGCCCGACGCTTGCCGGAGAGGCGCTGCGCGGCGGGAGATCGGGCGCCTCGCCGGGGAGCGGGTTGCTCTCCAGGTCGGCGATCAGCCTTTTCATCTCGCCGATCTCGCGCACCTGGGCCTCGATGATGCTGTCCGCGAGCTCCCGGACGCGCGGATCGCGGATATGCGCCCGCCGGCTCGTCAGGATGGCGATGGAGTGATGCGGGATCATCGCCTTCATGTAGGACACGTCGTCGACGGTTTCCTGACTGCGCACGAGCCACAGCGAACCGGCAAAAACCAGAACGGCGGCGGCGAAAATGGCGAGGTTGAGCCGCATGTCCCGGTACATGCCGAGCATGAAGGACAGCATCACGACCGCCATCGTGGCGCCCATCAGGAAGGCCATCCACATCCGCGTCTGGCTGAACCAGACATGGTCCGCGGCGTAGGTGTTGAGATACATGAGGCCGAACATGACGACGGTCGACGTGGCGATCATTGCGCCAAAGCGGACATAGCTCACGTTTTTCTCCTCCCTGTGCAGATGTGGAGAAGAAACGGTCCGGCGAAGGGCCGGTTCCACGAAATGACCTCAGTAAGGGCCTTCGGCCATGCGGTCGCCGAAATAGCGGTCGACGGCGCGGGACAGCGTCTTCGCCATGGTCGCGCGCCAGGTGGCCGAGGTGAGCTGCTTCTCGTCTTCCGGATTGGTGAGGAAGCCGAGTTCGACCAGGACGGAGGGCACGTCCGGCGCCTTCAGGACGACGAAGCCCGCGAAACGGTGGGCCGGGTCGAGCGTCCGCGTCTTCTGGCTCGCATAATCCACGACCGATTTCGCGAAGCGCGAGGAATAGTTCTTGGTCTCGCGCTGGGCGAGGTCGATCAGGATGCCGGTGACTTCGGGGCTCTCGCCCTGCAGGTCGAGGCCGGCGATGACGTCCGACTGGTTTTCCTTGCGCGCCAGCGCGGCGGCTTCCTTGTCGGACGAGGTTTCGGAGAGCGTGTAGACCGACATGCCGCGCACCGTCGGCTTCTCGATCGCGTCGGCATGGACGGAAATGAAGAGGTCCGCCTTGTGGCGGCGCGCGATCGCCACGCGCTCGCGCAGCGGCAGGAAGATGTCGCTGTCGCGCGTCAGATGCACGTCATAGCGGCCGGAGGAGCGCAATTCCTCGGCAAACTGGCGGGCGAAGGCAAGCACGACGTTCTTTTCCTGAACGCCGGAGCGGCCATGCGTGCCGGGGTCGACGCCGCCATGACCGGCGTCGATGACGACGACGCGGCGGCGCTCAAGACGATCGGCGGGGGGACTGACAGGCACCGCGGCGACGGAAGCAAGATCGCTCGCCGCTTCCGCGGCGGTGTCGGGCGAACCGGCCGGAAGCCCGGCCTTCTCGTTGAAGCTCGCAAGATCCGTCGGCGCGAGGTCGAGAACGACGCGGCGGCCGAACCCCGATTGCGGGTCGAGCACGAAGTCGCGGGCGACCTCGACCGGCTGATCGGCGTCGATGACGATGTGCTCGCCGTCGCCCGGCCAAATGAGCGAACCTCCCCTCGCTGCGACCGCCTTCGCCCTACAAGCCGCCTTCCGCCGATTTTGGCCATGTGCCACGATGACCCGCTTGTTGCGGCTCTTGAGGAGCATCCGGACCGCGAGCCAAGCCTTTGGCCACTTGTAGGCGAGCTGGG
>CAJXOU010000162.1 GCA_913057645.1 uncultured Rhodobiaceae bacterium
CTGGCGATCGGCCAGGGGCGAGGGGCTGGCCGGCAGGCAGCCGGAGGGACGCCGAAAGCGCGCTTGAAGGCGCGGCGGAAGGCGGCTTCCGATTCATAGCCCGCATCGAAGGCAATGCGCGCAATCGGGTCCGGCGTGTCGGAGAGACGGCGCGCGGCGAGCTGCATGCGCCACTTCGCGAGATAGCGCATGGGCGGATCGCCGACGAGGGCGGTAAAGCGGGAGGCGAAGGCGGACCGCGAGAGACCGACTTCGGCGGCAAGGGCTTCGGTCGTCCAGGGCCGGTCGAGCCGTCCGTGGAGGAGCGCGAGCGCGCGGCCAACCGTCGGATCGCGCAGAGCGGCGAGCCAGCCCTTCTCGCCTTCGGGGAGCGAGGCCACGTGACGATGCACCGCCTCCTCGAAGAGAAGCTCGGCGAGGCGGCCGAGCACCACGGCCGAGCGGTCTCCGCCGCCCGCAAGCGCAACGGAGGCGAAGCGGAAAGTGCTCTCGATCCATTCGCCAGTGTGATCTTCCGGGACTTCGAGACGGAGAACGGGCGGGAGAAAGGAAAGAAGCGTGTCGCCCGGCGTCTCGTTGCCGAGAAAGCCGCAGACGATGCGCGTGCGCGCACCGCCGCCGCCATGAACGATGCGGGCGAGACCGCCCTCGGCGGCGGGGAGGATGAGATCGTGGGAGTCCGCTGCCGGAATGTCCGGGCCGCTTGCCAGAATGTGCGGATGGTTCTGCGGCAAGAGCAGGATCTCGCCGGGCCGCGCCAGGATGTCGGGGCCGCCGTCAATCCGCAGCAGAAGCTCGCCTTCCTCGACATAGTGATATGCGATCAGGGTTCGCGGCACATAGCCGAAGGGCGCGCAATCCTCCGGTTCCACGCGCGAGACGATGCACCAGGGCGCCGTGAATTCCGCTTCGAGAAAGATACCGCCCGTGAGACGCATCGAGCGGAGAACATCCGACAACGGGTCCATGAGGGATCCCCACGTGAAATCAGGCGGATCGGCAAAACGATCCGGCGTCCTGCCCATTCAATCCGGGGACGGCTCATTCCTACATTCACGCCACGCATCATGAGCCGTCGGCCTCAGGCCGAGGCACGCATTCATGCGCCCCCAACCCCGGAGACATTAACATGGTAAAATACAGAAATCGCCTGCCGCAACTCGCGGGCGGCCCCTTCCTGACGGATGGCGGACTGGAAACGACGCTTGTCTTTCATGACGGCATCGATCTGCCGCATTTCGCCGCCTTCGACCTTCTGAAAGACGAAGCGGGCACGGCGACGCTGCGCGACTATTACCGGCTTCATGCCGGGATTGCGCTCAAGGCGGGCACGGGCTTCGTGCTCGAAAGCCCGACCTGGCGTGCGAGCCCGGACTGGGGCACGAAACTCGGCTATTCGGCGAATGCGCTCGACGCCGCGAACCGCGTGGCGATCCGGCTGATGCACGAGCTGCGCGCCGAACTCGAAAGCGAACGGAGCCCGATGGTCATCAGCGGCTGCGTCGGCCCGCGCGGCGACGGCTACGACGCCGGCAAGGTGATGAGCCCGCAAGAAGCGGAGGCCTATCACGCGCCGCAAATCCGCATCTATGCGGAGGAAGACGCGGACCAGATCACCGCGGTCACCATGACCAATGTCAACGAGGCCATCGGCGTCACGCGCGCGGCGACAGCGGCAGGGATGCCGGTCGTCATCTCGTTCACCGTGGAGACGGACGGGCGGCTTCCGACCGGCGACACGCTGAAGGACGCCATCGCGGCGGTGGACGCGGCGACCGGAAACGCGCCCGCCTACTACATGATCAACTGCGCGCATCCGGACCATTTCGACGCGGCGCTCGACGGCGACTGGGTGAGCCGCATCGGCGGCATTCGCGCGAACGCGTCGCGCTGCAGCCATGCGGAGCTCGACGAGGCGGAAGAACTGGACGCGGGCGATCCGAAAGAACTCGGTTCGCTCTATGCGGCGCTCTGCCGCCGCTTCCCGCATTTCACGGTGCTGGGCGGCTGCTGCGGCACGGATCACCGGCATGTCGAGGAAATCGCACGGGCGACAGCGGTTTTCGCCTGAGAAACGATTCGGGGCGGACGGGCAGAGATGCCTGTCCGCCTCTTCCCGCTCCCGGAGATACTGGACCTTCGTCCCCCTCTCCCCTATCAAGGCAATCTGATTTTTCGGGGAGGCAACCGATGGACGGTTTCATCTTCATGCTGACGCTTGCCGCCGCACTGGGCAGCGGCATCGTCGCGGGCATCTTCTACGGGTTCTCGAGCTTCATCATGGGAGCGCTCGGAAAGCTGCCCGCGCGAGAGGGCATTGCGGCGATGCAGTCGATCAACATCGTGGTCATCAATCCGGTCTTCTTTCTCGCCTTTTTCGGGACGGCCGCGCTCGCGCTCATGCTCGGCGGCTACGCCGTCGCGAACTGGGGAACGACGGAAGCGGGCCTTCTCTTCTTCGGCGCGCTCTTCTATCTCGCGGGCTGCATCGGCGTGACCATCGCGTTCAACGTGCCGCTCAACAACCGGCTCGCGGCGGTCGAACCCGCGAGCCCCGAAGGCGCGGAGCTGTGGCATCACTATCTCGTCGCGTGGACGCGGTGGAACACGGTCAGGACGGTGGCGCCTTCGGTGTCGCTGGTGCTGTTCGTGCTGGCGATGGTGTAAGGGGCTCTTGATCACAGGATGTGTTGCACCGCCCATGGACCCCGGCTTTCGCCGGGGTGACACTTTTTCGGTTTGGGCGCGATACCCGTGCGAGGGTTGACTTCGGGGTTCGCGCTCCTACCTTCCCCTCAGCGAAACCTGACAGGATGTGTGCGTCATGGACTTCTTCCGCATTGCAATGCCGACCTGCCTTGCCCTTGCGGAGAACGCCACAGATGCCTGCCTCGATTTCGCTTTCCAACCTTTCATGGTCCACGCCTGACGGGCGGACGCTTTTTACCGATCTCAGCCTTCAGTTCGGGCCCGTTCGCACGGGGCTTGTGGGCCGGAACGGCACGGGCAAGACGACGCTGCTGAAGCTCATCGGCGGCGCGCTTTCGCCTGCGCGCGGCGCGGTGCAGGCGGAGGCGCGGATCGCCATGCTCCGGCAGAGTGTGCAGCCCGCGCCGGGCGAGACGATTGCCGCGCTGTTCGACGCGGAAGCGCCACTCGCGCTTTTGCGGCGGGCGGAGGCGGGCGCGGCAAGCGCGGAGGAACTGGCGGAGGCGGACTGGACGCTTGAAGCGCGGATGGCAGCCGGGCTTGCCGACCTCGGCCTCGCCGTTCCGCCGGAGACGCCGCTGGCGGAACTATCGGGCGGAGAACGGACAAGGGCGATGCTTGCCGCGCTTGTCTTTTCCGAGCCGGACTTCCTGCTGCTGGACGAACCGACCAACAATCTCGACGCCCGGGGCCGCGAGGCGGTGCGGCAATTGCTGCATCGCTGGCGGGGCGGCGCCATCGTGGTCAGTCACGATCGGGCGCTGCTGGAAGAGATGGACACCATCGTGGAGCTGACCTCGCTCGGCGCGGCGCGCTATGGCGGGAACTGGAGCCAGTACCGCGCGCAGAAACAGACCGAACTGGAGGCGGCGGAGCACGACCTCGCGGCAGCGGAAAAGCGGCTGACGGAGATCGGCCGGAAGACGCAGGAGGTGCGCGAGAAGCAGGCGCAGCGGGATGCCCACGGCCGCGCGAAGAAGGCGAAAGGCGGCACGCCGCGCATCCTGCTGGGCGCGATGAAGGACAATGCGGAGAAGACCGGCGGCGAGAACGCGCGGGCGGCGGAGCGGCGCAAGACGGACGCATACGAGGACGCCGCGAAAGCACGCGAGAAGGTGGAGGTGTTGCAGCCTTTCAGCGTGACGCTTGCGCCGACGGGGCTTCACGCGGGGCGAAAGGTGCTGGAGGCGGAAGGGCTCAGCGGCGGGTACGACGCGGCGCGGCCCGTCATCCGCGATTTCTCGCTGACGGTGACGGGACCGGAGCGGATTGCGATCACCGGGCCGAACGGCGCGGGCAAGACGACGACGCTGAAGGCGATTTCGAACCTGCTCGGCGCCGAACGCGGCGACGTCACCAAGGGGACGATCATCTTCAAGGGTGAGCGCGTCGAGGCGCTGTCTCCGAACGATCTGGTGCGGCGCGGCTGCATCCAGGTGATGGAGGGGCGGCACTGCTTCGCCCATTTGTCCATCGAGGAAAACCTGCTGACCGGGGCCTATACGCGGCGCGACGGCGGCAGCGCGATCCGCGAAGATCTGGAGATGGTCTACAATTACTTTCCGCGCCTGCGCGAACGGCGCTCAAGCCTGGCCGGCTATACTTCCGGTGGCGAGCAGCAGATGTGCGCGATCGGACGGGCCCTGATGTCGCGGCCGACAATGATATTGCTGGACGAACCGTCGATGGGGCTTGCCCCGCAGCTCGTCGAGGAGATCTTCGAGATCGTCAAACAGCTCAATACAAACGAAGGCGTGAGCTTCCTGCTGGCCGAACAGAACACCAACATGGCGCTGAAATATGCCAGCTACGGCTACATCCTCGAGAACGGCCGCGTCGTGCTCGACGTGGTCCGCCACCCGCGCATGTTCGCGACCGACATGCTCGGCCCCAACGAGGGCCCGGCCACGCTCGACCGCTGGCTGGTGGATCCCAAGGGGGGCCCGGTGAAGGAGACGCGGCTCGACGATCACGGCCAGGAGTTCCCCCGCATGGACGAACGCCGGATCGGCAAGCACCACCGCTTCGGCTACGGCGCGGGCCTCCAGATGGGCGCGGAGGTGGCCGGTGGGCTGCTGAAGCACGACGTCGATCGCGTGACGACCGAGGTCTACCAGGAAGGCCCGCACCGCCAGTTCATGGAGCCCTTGTT
>CAJXOU010000163.1 GCA_913057645.1 uncultured Rhodobiaceae bacterium
GAAAGATAGTCCGCCACCGTTACCGGCATGAAGCGCGGCGACCGTCCGATGTCGCGCATGATCCGCTTGCGCGTGAAATCGTCGATTTCCACGATGCGCGACAGCCGTTCGAGCGTTTCCTCGACATCCGGCGTCTGTTCGGAAATCAGCATCGCGCGATAGTTCTGCCGGTTGGAAGCGAGCACTCGCCCGAACCGGTCGACGACATCGCCGCGCAAGGGCGCGAGAAGACGCATGCTGACGCGGTTTTCTTCCGCAAGCATCCGGTACTGGTCGGTCTTCAGGACCTGCAGGTAATACATCCGTCCCGCCAGCGCGATGAAGGCAACGCCCTGCACCCCGGCGAGGAGCGCGGCCCGCCGGGTGAAAGTCTGATAGCGATTGCTGTCACGCCCGCTTATCTGCATGTGTCCGGTCCCATCGCCGCGCTAGCCCCCCTGCAGGACGCGTGCCTCGATGCGTCCGAAAAGCATAGCAAAGATCGGAAACACCGCCACCGTGACCGCCATGTGCTTCATGACGGAAACGGGCGGCACGAAAACGCCGTGAATGATGGAAACGACAACCCATGCAAGTGCGCCCGCAAACCCCGCCGCAAAGGCAAAGCCGATCCAGAACGCCGAAAAAGGCGCGTTGACGACCAGCATGCGCTGGGTGACGACAACCGCATAGGTAACGACATAGACGAAGGCCCAGAGACCGATTTCGCCGCCCGACAGAAGGTCGAAAAGAAGGCCGACGGTGAACACCGCGAGCGGCGGGAACATTTCCGGCCGCACGATCGCCCAGTAATAGACCGCCATCAGCGGAAAAGCCGGTGTGAGCGGCGACCCGAAGATGCGTCCGATCGGAACGAAGGAAAACAGGACGCAGACGAGCCCGATGGCGAAGGGCATGATCGTCATGACGATTCGTCCGGCGCGTGAAGCGGGTGTCGGCGAATAGGGTTCCAGTTTCGCCATGCGTCTACTCCACCGCCGCGGCCTGGGCGCCGCCCGGCACCGCCGCATCGCCGGTTTCTTCCGCTTCGCTGCCGGCAGGCGGCCCCTCAAGCACTTCAGGCGGGTCCTGCCGTTTCACCTTCGAGGGGAACTCGTATTGCAGCACACGCACGAAATCGAGGCGGCCGCGATCGCTGAAGGTCTGCACGCGCAGGTCGCCCGCACTTGTCTGAATGACGAGGCCAACCGGCAATCCCGCTGGAATGAGGCCGCCATCGCCGGACGTGACGACGCGGTCACCCGCTGAGACAGCGCTCTGCGCGGCAAGATATTCGAGTTTCGGCCAGTCCGTATTGTCGCCTGCGAGCACCGCCTTGTAGTGCGCAGGCTCGATGACCACGGGAATGCGGCTGTTGAGGTCGGTGAGCAGCAGCACACGGCTGGCCTGCGGTCCCGTTGACACAATGCGGCCGACAAGGCCATCCGTATCGATCACGGCCTGCCCGCTCTTCGCACCCTGTTCATTGCCCACATTCACGAGAACCGTGTCGACGAAGGGTCCGCCGGAATCGCTGACAACACGGCCGCTTGCATAATTGATCGAGGGGTCGACCTGCACATTGAGAAGCGCCTCATAGCGCGCCACCTTTGCCTGCAGCTTCAGCGCTTCTTCTTTCCACGCGAGGAGACGTGCGTTCTCCGCGCGCAGACGTTCGTTCTCGTCGAAGACATAGGCATATTCGTCGGTGCGCTCGATCACACGCCGTGTCGCGGCAACGGGACGAGAGGCAATCTCGAGAAGCGGTGCCGCCATATCCGTGACGACCTGCCGCGCGCGATCGAAGACATAGGTCTCCGCACGGCCAAGCAGCAGCAGTGCCGCCGCCAGCGTCAGCATGAAGATCAGCGAAATCCGGTGCGAGAATTCGCGGAACGGCAGAGCTGTGCGGTTCGGCTCCATGACGACTGACTACTGTTCTTTCGATACGGCCGGCCCGTCCGTTCCTGCCTGATCTTCCCCGCCGGGAACGCTACTGCAACCTGCCTAGTAAACCGACGAGAGGACGTGCTTCATCGTACGGATGTGTTCGAGTGCCTTGCCCGTGCCGAGTGCAACGCAGGAAAGCGCGTCATCCGCGATACTGACCGGAAGCCCCGTTTCGTCGCGCAGCACCTGGTCGAGATTTGTCAGCAGCGCGCCACCGCCTGTCAGTACGATACCCTTGTCGACGATGTCGGCCGCGAGTTCCGGCGGCGTCGCCTCCAGCGCAACCTTCACCGCTTCCACGATGGCGCCGACGGGTTCCGCAAGGCTTTCGGCGATCTGCTTCTGGCCGATGGCGATTTCTTTCGGCACGCCGTTCATCAGGTCGCGGCCCTTGATTTCGATGGTCATGCCGTCGCCGTCGGCGGGGATCGCCGCGGAACCGACTTCCTTCTTGATCCGCTCGGCACTCGCCTCACCGACGAGAAGATTATGATGACGACGGATATAGGCGATGATCGCCTCGTCCATCTTGTCGCCACCGACGCGCACCGAACGGGCATAGACGATACCGCCGAGCGAGAGCACGGCGACTTCCGTCGTGCCGCCGCCGATGTCAACAACCATCGAACCGGTGGGCTCCGTCACGGGAAGGCCTGCACCGATCGCCGCCGCCATCGGTTCTTCGATGAGATAGACGCGGCGCGCACCTGCGGAGAGCGCCGACTCCTGAATCGCGCGGCGCTCGACGGCAGTTGAACCGGACGGCACGCAGACGATGATCTGCGGATTGGCGAAGGAGCGGCGATTGTGAACCTTGCGGATGAAATGCTTGATCATTTCTTCCGCGATTTCGAAGTCGGCGATGACGCCGTCCCGCATGGGGCGGATCGCCTGGATGTTGCCCGGCGTACGGCCGAGCATCATCTTCGCTTCCTCGCCGACGGCAAGCACCTGCTTCTTGCCACCCTTCTCGATGATGGCGACGACCGACGGCTCGTTGAGAACGATCCCTCGTCCCTTCACATAGACCAGGGTGTTTGCCGTACCGAGGTCGATTGCCATATCGGCGGAGAACATGCCGAGCAGACCGGAAAGCATGTTTGTTCTATTCCTTTGACAGAGCGTCGCCAGAGACGCAAGGCGCCGCGGCAACAGTTAAGAATGCGCCACACGAGGTGGCTATTTTGTTAAGGCGCGCCCGGAAACCGGCCACGCAATTCCGCAAAAGACGGGAAAGTCTCCTGCCCCTCACCGCTCCCCGCGGCGCGCAACGGGCGATCAAGTCCCGGCGCCGGCCGCACAAGCCGTGCTGATTCTCAGCATACGAACGATCTGCGACGAAACTGAGGCGAAATCGGCTGCAACGGGAGAAAGCCGCGCCGATGCGCCCGCTTCGCTCATACCTGTTGTCATCGTCCGTACCGCCTTGATCTCTCGAACCAGTCCGCCGCCGGCCGCTCCCCGAAGGGCCGGAAACAGCGCGCGTCCGCTGCTAACGCGCCGCTAACCCTATCGGCCAGGAAACTAAGGGCGCGTTAAGGCTGTCTGGTCCCGCATCAGCACAAGATTTTTACGCTGAAACCTCGCGCAATGGCAATGGCCTGGACGGAATTTCGACGGGTTTTCAATGGTTTGGGTGTGGTCGGGGCAGGAGTTCGCGAACGTCGTGCTCGCGTCCCTCGAGCTTGGCGCGATGCCGTTTTACCGCGTCCACGACGAATTCCATAACGGCACGAACATGAGCGAGCTGGGCGAGATCGTTGCGCGCCATCAGCCACATTTCGAGCGCGCCGAGGACATCCGGGCCGAAAACGCGCACAAGCCGCGAATCGACATCGCCGAGAATGCAGGGAAGAGCGGCAAGCCCGAGATTCGCGCGCGCGGCGGTAGCGCGCGCCTCGACGCTCGACGAACGAAGCGCGATGCGTGCCGATTTTTCCGCACGCGAAAACCACCAGACGGGCCCGAGCGGCGTTTCCGAGCGCGGAAAGCCGATCAGGTCGTGGCCGGCTATGTCCTGCATCTGGCCGGGACGGCCGCGCGCTTCGAGATAGGCCGGCGAGGCATAGAGGCCGTAGGCCATGTCGCCCACCTTGCGCATCAGCATGTCGCCCTGGGTCGGACGCGCGAGCCGCAGCGCGACGTCTACGTCCTTGAGAGGATTGCCAATTCTGGGCGCCTGCCCGATCGCGGAGAGGCGCGGATCGGTAACGATTTCGAGTTCGAGGCCCGGATGGGCATCGCGGAAGGCGGGGAGCTCGACGGCCAGTAAAGCAGAGGCGATGACCTCACCCGCGGCAATCCGGACGGTGCCTTCGGCCCCCTCGCCGGCCGCCGCAAAATCGCGCGGAAGCGCGGAAAGCCGCCGATCCACAGGCTCCAGCGCCTCGACGAGCTTCTCGCCGGCGGCGGTCAGGCGGTAGCCGGTGCGCTCGCGCTCGAACAGGCGGGCCCCGAGATCATCCTCGAGGGAGGCCACACGGCGCAAAACCGTGGTCGTATTGACGCCAAGCTGCTGACCGGCGCCGGAAAGGCTGCCGGCCGCGGCAACGGCGAGGAAAAAGCGCAAATCGTCCCAGTTCATGCGTGTCCTGCCTCGAGGCGGTGGCCGGGAGAAGGCAGGATAGCGGCTCGAACGGCGGCGTAAATGCGGAAATGCAAAAGGCGATTTGCAGAAACAGGCGCTCGACTGTCACATTACTGCAATAAAAACGTCACATAAGCCCCATAGCCGACGAGGAGCGCCAGCGCCTCGATCCGCCCGATCCGCGCGCCGGTCCAGGCGAGAACCATGAAAACGACCGAGGCGGCCACCATCACCCAAATGTCGAACGAGGCGATGTCCGCCGGCACGGCGATGGGCTGCACGACGTCGACCGTTCCTGCGCTGCCCAGCACGTAGAAGATGCTGCAGCC
>CAJXOU010000164.1 GCA_913057645.1 uncultured Rhodobiaceae bacterium
GATAGCGGCGGTCGCGGCCGAAGTTGCGGGCGGTGACCTTGACGCCGGGGGCGGCCTGACGGCGTTTGTATTCCGAGATGTAGAGGAGATGCTCGACGCGCTTCACGAGGTCGCGGTCGTGGCCGCGGGCGACGATGTCGCGGACGGACATTTCCTCCTCGACGAGGCAGTGGAGAATGTCGTCGAGCTGCTCGTAGGGCGGCAGCGAATCCTCGTCCTTCTGGTCGGGACGCAACTCGGCCGACGGCGGCCGCGTGATGATGCGCTCGGGGATCACTCTCCCGTTGGGCCCGAGGCAGCCTTTCGGCATGTGCGTGTTGCGCCAGTTCGACATGCGGAAGACGCGGGTCTTGTAGAGATCCTTGATCGGATTGAAGCCGCCATTCATGTCGCCATAGATGGTGGCGTAGCCGGCAGAGACTTCCGACTTGTTGCCGGTCGTCAGCAGCATGGAGCCGAACTTGTTCGAGATCGCCATGAGGATGACGCCGCGGGAGCGGGACTGGAGGTTTTCCTCCGTCGTGTCCGACTGCGTGCCCTCGAAGAGGGGCCCGAGCGTTTCCATGAAGCCGGAGACCGGCGCCTCGATGGGGACCGTGTCGTAGCGGACGCCGAGGAGCTTCGCGCAGGCTTCCGCGTCCTCGAGGCTTTCGGACGAGGTGTAGCGGTAGGGCAGCATGACGCAATGGACCTTGTCGGCCCCCAGCGCATCGACCGCGATGGCGGCGACGAGGGCCGAGTCGATGCCGCCGGAGAGGCCGAGCACGACGCCGGGGAAGCGGTTCTTGCGGACATAGTCGCGCAGGCCCTGAACGACGGCGAGATAGAGTGCCTCGTCGCTTTCCTCGATGGGCGCGACCTCGCCCGGCGCGCAGACCCAGCCCTTCGCCTCGCGCGTCCAGTCGGTGCAGGTAATCTTCTCTTCCCAGGCCGGCATCTGCACGGGGAGCGAGAGGTCGGCGTTCAGCACGAAGGAGGCGCCGTCGAAGACGAGTTCGTCCTGACCGCCGAGTTGGTTCACATAGGCGAGCGGCAGGCCGCTTTCCTTGATGCGGCCGACGGCGAGCTGCATGCGCGCGTCGTACTTGTTGAAGTCGTAGGGCGAACCGTTCGGCACGAGGATGATCTCGGCGCCGGATTCCTCAAGGCACTCGACCACGTCGGGGAACCAGATGTCCTCGCAGATGGGCACGCCGACGCGGACGCCGCGGATGTTGAAGGGGCCGGGCATCGGGCCCTCGTCGAAGACGCGGGGTTCGTCGAAGACGGAATAATTCGGCAGGTGAACCTTGGCGCGGTAGCCGCGGACCTCGCCCTTGTCGAGATAGAGGACGGCGTTGAAGAGCTTGCCGTCATCGGCGAGCCAGGGGCAGCCGATGAGGACGCCGGGGCCGCCGTCGCCGGTCTGGCGCGCGAGCTCGATGGCGGCGGCACGGGCGGCATCCTGAAAGGCGCGCTTCAGGACCAGGTCTTCCGGCGGATAGCCCGTCAGGAAGAGTTCGGTGAAGACGACGAGCTCCGCGCCCTCGACCTCGGCGGCGCGGCGGGCCTCGACGGCCTTTTCGAGATTGCCCGCGATGTCGCCCACGACGGGGTTCAACTGGGCGAGGGCTATGCGGAGCTTATCGGTCATTTCACAAGCAAATCCGGGCGGTTACGCCCCAAGGATATGGGGATTCGGCTTCGCGGTTTTAGCCGTTGAGGGGCGCACTCACAATAGTTCAGGGATGAACGGGGTCGAGCGGCATTCCGGGGTGCGCCGGGACGCCGCCGGGGATAGGCTCGCCCGCAACGCAAAACCGGACCCGGAGGAGACCCCCATGACCACCAACCGCCAGATATTGCTCACCGAAACGCCGCAGGGAAAGCTCGCCGAGAGCCATTTCAAGTTCTCTCCCGACGGCAAGATGCCGGAGGCGAAGGACGGGGAGCTGCTGCTCCGGACGAAACTCATATCGCTCGACGCGGCGAACCGGGCCTGGATGCAGGGCGCGACCTACCGCTCGGCCGTGGAAGCGGGCACCGTGATGGCGGGCGGATCGGTCTCGGAAGTCGTGGAGGCGAAGGCGCCGGGCTTTGCCAAGGGCGACCTCGTGTTCGCGGATACGGGCTGGCAGGACTATGCGGCGGTGCCGGCGAAGACGGCGCAGAAGCTGCCGAAGATGGAGCCCCTCTCCCATCTCCTCAGCGTCTACGGCATTGCCGGGCTGACGGCCTATTTCGGGCTGCTGGAAGTCGGCAAGCCGAAGGCGGGCGACACGGTGGTCGTCTCCGCCGCGGCAGGCTCGGTCGGCACCATTGTCGGGCAGATCGCCAAGATCAAGGGCTGCACCGTCATCGGCATCGCGGGCGGCGCGAAGAAGTGCAAGCTGCTGACCGACGAACTCGGCTTCGACGCGGCGATCGACTACAAGGCGGAGCCCGTGGGCAAGGCGCTCCGCAAGGCGGCGCCGAAGGGCATCGACGTCTATTTCGACAATGTGGGCGGCGACATTCTGGAAGCCGTGCTGTTCGGCATGAACAATTTCGGCCGGATCGCCTGTTGCGGGGCGGTGTCGCAATATGACGGCGCGGCGCCCGCGCATGGGCCGCGCGGCATTCCGGGGCTCATCGTCGTGAAGCGCATCACCATGCAGGGCTTCATCGTGATGGACTATGCCGACAGGCACGATGCGGCGCTGGCGGAGCTTCAGGGCTGGGTCTCGTCCGGCAAGATCAAGGTCATGGAAGACATCATGGACGGGCTCGAGAACACGCCGAAGGCGCTGATCGGGCTGCTCGCCGGGGACAATGTCGGCAAGCGCATGATCCGGGTTTCCTGACGCCTTCAATTTGCATCTATCGCGGTTCCGCCGCTTTCAGGCGACGGAAGGCGGCCGTTTGTCCGTTATACAGAGTGGGGACACCCGGAACGGACAAAGACGGCCATGGGATATGACCACGAAACGGCGGAACGGCCGGCGGGCAGCGCGGTGAGCCTGCCCGCGCGGCTGCGCGCGACCTGGAGCGGGTTTCCCGGTCCGGTGCGCTGGGGCGCGATTGCGCTCGCGGCCCTTGTGGCGCTCTGGGTGCTTTCCGGCTGGCTCTTCGGCGGCGAGGAGGTCAGCTACCGGACGGCGACGGCAACGCGCGGCACCATCGAACAGACGGTGACGGCGCTCGGCTCATTGCAGCCGAAGGAATATGTGAATGTCGGCGCGCAGGTCTCCGGGCAGCTCAAGAAGGTCTATGTCGAGGTCGGCGACGAGGTGAAGGAAGGCGACCTGCTCGCCGAGATCGACGCCAAGGTCTACGAGACGGAAGTCGCGGGGGAGCGGGCGCGGCTCACCGACCTCACATCGCAGCTTGCGGGCGCGCAGGCCGAACTCGTGCTGGCGCGGCGGCAATACAACCGGAACCTCGAGCTTGCGAAGATCGATGCGGTGAGCCGCGACGATCTCGACACGAGCGAGACGGCAGTGCAGACGATCAACGCGCAGATCGGCTCGCTGAAGGCGCAGATCGAGCAGCAGAAATCGACCGTCGAGGGCGGCGAGGCCAATCTCGGCTACACGAAGATCTATGCGCCGATCGACGGCACCGTGACCTCGCAGGCGGCGCTGCAGGGCCAGACGCTGAACGCGAACCAGACGGCGCCGACGATCCTGACGATTTCGGATCTCGACACCATGACCGTGGAAGCGCAGGTCGCCGAAGCGGATGTCGGCAAGCTCGAAGCGGGCATGCCGGTCTATTTCACGACGCTCGGCGCGCCGGAGCGGCGCTGGACATCGACGGTGCGGCAGGTACTGCCGACGCCCGAGATCGTGAACGAAGTCGTGCTCTACACGGTGCTTGTCGATATCGCCAATCCGGACGGGCGGCTGATGAAGGACATGACGGCGCAGGTCTTCTTCCTGCTCGGAGAAGCGAAGGACGTCGTCATCGTGCCGGTGAACGCGATCAGCGACGGGCCGGACGGGAACGCGCAGGTGAGCGTGCTAACGGAAAAGGGGCCGCGCCCGCGCGCCGTGGAAGTCGGTCTCACGAACCGCGTCAGTGCGGAAATCACCGAGGGGCTCGACGAAGGCGACACGGTGGTGACGGGGACAGCCTCTTCCGATGAGGCGAGTGGCGGCAGACGCCGCATGGGCTTCTTCTGAGGAGCGGCCGATGCATTCCCCCCAGGCCAGAAGCGCGGCGCCGCTGATCGAACTCCACAACGTCACCAAGGTCTACCGGACCGGCGGGCAGGAAGTGCGCGCGCTTGACGGCGTGTCGCTGACGATCCGGCGCGGCGAATTCGTGGCGATCATGGGCCAGTCGGGTTCCGGCAAGTCGACGCTGATGAACATTCTCGGCTGCCTCGACCGGCCGACCGACGGCAGCTACACCGTGGCGGGGACGGATGTCGCCCTGCTCTCCTCCGACGACCTGGCGGCTCTGAGGCGCGACACGTTCGGCTTCGTGTTCCAGCGCTACAACCTGCTCTCCACCATGACGGCGGCGGAAAACGTCGAACTGCCGGCGATCTATGCCGGAACGACACGAAGCGAACGCCGTGAACGCGCGACCGGCCTGCTCACGCGGCTCGGCATGGGCGACCGCGCGGCACACCGGCCTTCGGAACTTTCGGGCGGTCAGCAGCAGCGCGTTTCCATCGCGCGGGCGCTGATGAACGGCGCGGACGTGATCCTCGCCGACGAGCCGACCGGTGCGCTCGACACACAGAGCGGCGCGGATGTGCTGGACGCGCTGCAGGGTCTCGACGCGGAAGGCCGCGCGGGTCTCCTCATGCACCCCGCCCCGTACGTCCGCGCGCACCGCGCCCGGACCGCCAGTAGCCCCGACCAGCGCAGCA
>CAJXOU010000165.1 GCA_913057645.1 uncultured Rhodobiaceae bacterium
GCAGAGGAAGACCGCCCGCCATCGTTCTGTCCGGGCGTGCTGTCCAGGCGCTATTCGACCCGTTCCCAGGTCTGGGAGCGGCTCATGAAACCTTTCGAGCCAGTGACTTCGAGTTTGTTGCCGCCTTCGGCGAGCTCGATGCTCGCGTTCGCCGTCTTGCCATTGGCGGGACGGAGGATGGTACCGCCCGACCATTCATCGCCGTCTTTCGTCAGATCCCAGAGGATCGCCATGCCGACGAGCGGCTGATCCTTCTTGTCGCCTTCGCATTGCGAGCAGGTCGTCTCCCCGTCATCGAGCAGTTCGACGACGGTGCCGGTGAGTTCACCGTTCGCTTCCGTAATCTCGACCACCGTCTTCGGCACGCCGGTGTCCGGATCGAAGGTGCGCCATTTGCCGACGGGGGACGTATTGTCCGCCGCTGCCGGCAGGACGAGCGCCGTTGCGAGAAGCAGCGCTCCGAGAAGCCGCGTGAAGATGTGTCCGGTCATGGTTTCCTCCCAGGAAGTTGGCCGTTTCGTGGACGATCGCAGACGAAATCTACTCTATCCGTTCCCATCTTTGTGTGACGCGCAGCGGCCCCCGGCCGGTCGTCATCTTCAGGGCCTTGTTGTCGCTTTCGAGATCGAAACGCGCGGGCGAGACCATGCCGGTGGCCGGGCGCAAGAGATAGCCACCGCTCCAGCCGCTGCCGTCCCATTTCGCATCCCAGACGATCTTCATGCCCGCGAGCGGCTTGTTGTGGTTCTCGCCGGCGCAGCTCCAGCAGACGGCATCCTTCGGACCATCCTCGAGTTCGACGATGTGTCCTTCGAGTACGCCGTCCTCCGCCTCGATCTCGACGATCATGTGTGGCTGGCCGCTTTGCGGATGATAGATGCGCCATTTGCCCGCGGCCGAATCCGGGCCCGCAAGCGCGGGCAGGGCGAAGAGCGCGGACGCGGTGAGAAGGACGGCTGCCGCGCCGGAAGCCGCTTTCACGGAATTCAGAAATGTCATGACGTCCCCCCAAAGTCCGATTATATTGACATTAGAAGTGTCAATATAATCGGACTGCCGCGAAATTCAATACCCCGCTTTGGTATCAGCCGCTGTCCTTCTTCAGCTTGGGCTTGTCGACCCGTTCCCAGGTCTGGGTGCGGCCGAGCATCGAGAAGCCGATGAAGCCGCGCACGTCGAGCTTCTGGCCGCCTTCCCTCAGTTCCAGCGAGGCGTCGTAGGTATCGCCCGATTCCGGATCGAGGATGGTGCCGCCCGACCACTCGTTGCCTTCCCGCTCGACGCCCCAGAGGATCGTCATGCCTTTCACGGGCTGGCCTTTGCGCTCCCCGGGGCAGTCGTCGCAGGTCGGGTTCGGGTCGTCGGTTTCGAGATTCATCAGCTTCACGACCTTGCCGGTCAGTTCACCACCCTGGTTCGTGATGTGGACGATACCCTTTGCTTCGTCCGTCTCGTCGTCGATCGTGCGCCAGTAGCCCTCCGGCGTGGCCGTCTCGCTGGCGGCGAAGGCGGACAGGGCGGAGTGGGAGGCGACACTGGCGAAAACCGCTGCGCCGAGAGTGATTACCGTGTGAGTGGCGGACATAGCGCTTCCTCTCCTCGCGTCATGTTGCGCACCCCATGCCTGTATCGGTTTGCCGCTATGGAACCAGAGCGCTCGAAGGGGCTTCAAGTTCCCGTTCAAGCTGATAAAATTGCGGGCGCAGGGACGACCCTGCGGTATCCCACCTCATCATTTCGCGAGGACGGCCTCGCTTCTTCGTCGGGAGAGGCGAATGGCCTGGATCTATCTTCTCATCGCAAGCGCGGCGGAAATCGTCTGGGCGTTCACGCTGAAGGCGAGCGACGGTTTCACGCGGCCGCTGATGGTCAGTTTCAACATTGCGGCGCTGCTCGTCGCCGTGTGGTTCCTCGTGCAGGCGATGCGGACGCTGCCGCTCGGCACGGCCTATGCGGTGTGGACGGGGATCGGCGTTCTCGGCGCGGCGGTGCTTGGTGTCATCGTGCTCGGCGAGAGTGCCTCGCCGCTTCGCCTCTCCGCCATCGCGCTCATCGTGACCGGCGTCGCGATGCTCAAGCTTGCAGAGGGTTAGGCAAAAAAAGGGGAGGGCGCGAGGCCCTCCCAAGTGGTCGTCCTGAACGGAAAAGGAAACTCGAAACACCCGTTCAGGGATCGGCGGGCAAGCCCCGCCTGGCTCTCATGGTCCGGCCGGAGGCCGACCAGCCTGGACGCAATGAGGGTGGGAACCGGCGATGTCCTTGGTCATTTCTGTCTCCGACATCGCCGGTAATTCGGTGGGAATTCAGTGATTAGTAGGAACCGCCCCGGAGGCTGCCGGATTCGAAGACCGGCTCGGAGTAGTAGGCGTAGGGTTCGTTTTCCGCAGGGCGGCTGCGGCTCGGCGCGGGCGCCTGGGCGACACGCTGGCCCTGGGCAGGCTTCGCCTTCGCGCCGGGGTTCGCCTGGCGGTAGTCGATTTCGCCCATCGGATCCTTGTTGCCCGGGAAGCGGGCACAGTCGGTGGGGTTCACGCCATAGAGCGGAACCAGCAGCTTGAGCACGGCGCGTTCGACAACGGCGCGAACCGCGAGCTGGATCGGCTCCTGGGCGCTCGAACCGACGCCGAGCGAGAACAGGTTGCCGCCGAAGAAGTCGAACACGCCGGCCTTGATCTCGCGGCCGACGATCTGCTTCTGATAGGAAACGTAATCGACGACTTCGAGCGTGCGGCTGTTCACGAGACGCAGGTCGAGGCCGATGTTCATTACGTAGCTGGAGGCCGAGGCGTTGGCCGCCGCGCCCATGTCGCCGCCTTCGGCGAAGCCGGCATTGAGGCCGCCCGACTGGATGTTGAAGTTCAGCTCGGTGATGCCGCCGACGAGGTAGTAGTCGGAGCCGCGGATTTCACCCGCGTAGATCTTGCGGTATTCGCCGTCGACCGCGTCGCCGATGAGCTTGTTGTTGGTGTACTTCATTTCGAGTTCGGAGATCGACGTGTCGTAGCGCTCGACGAGCGGCACGCCAGCCTTGCCGAGAGCCGACATCGCCATCAGCGAGGCGCCCTGCGTGACCTTCATGCCGGTGCCGTCGGCTTCTGATTTGCCCGTGTAGTCGCGGATGTTGCCGACCGCGATGCGCGTCGTGTCCACGCCCATGGGCACGTGTCCCGCGAGGCAGCGAAGCGCATTCGAATAGGGTGTTTCGTTGTTGATGACCGGAGCGTTGCCGATCGGCGCCGCATAGCGGCCGTCGGAACCCGCATTGGCGCTGACGCAGCCCGTGAGTGCGAATGCCATGGCAAGGGCACCCAGCGTCCGCTTGGGCAGTCCCTTCTTCGCCGCTATCGACACAACCGTTGAAAACACTTTGGCCTCCTGATGTCACCTTTCGACGGTTGCTCTGGCGATCATTGTTTTTCGATTCTGCCATCGCGCCCGTCGGGGCTTCGATTGCCAAGGGGATTGCAACCGGTGTGCCAGCGGTCATGTCTTGTTAACACCCGCGGAATTCCGCCGTTTTTGGAGTGTGTCGCGGTCCGGTGTGCCAGAAGGCAATATGGTTTACGTGCGGTAACGTCACGGGTCTGGCACGCGCCGTCCCGTTTTCGCACGTCAACTAGGCGTTAAGCCTGCGCTGTCAGGCAAAGGGCGGAGTCCTGCCCAGGAGAAGCGGGTTGCAGCATGGAGCCCTGCGGGCGACACTCCGCGCGATATCGTTAACGGCACGAACAAGTGAGGCCTTACGTCTTGGCGAAGCTCGAGTTTTTCTACGATTGTTCCAGTCCCTGGACCTATCTTGCCTTCAGCCGGATCGAGGATGTGGTGAAGCGCACCAAGGCGGAGATGGTGTGGAAGCCGATCCTGGTCGGCGGCGTCTTCAATGCGGTCAATGAAAGCGTCTACGAGGCGCGGGCGAACCCCCACCCCGTGAAAGGCCGGTATTACGTCAAGGATTTGCGAGACTGGGCGCGGTTCTGCGGCATCGAGATCGGACAGCCGCCGGTGTTTCCGGTGCGCTCGGTCGACGCCATGCGCGCCGCCATCGTGGCGCTGGACGAGGGCAAGCTGCCGGAATTTTCCTGGGCGACCTTCCGGGCCTATTGGGGCGACCTCAAGGACATCAGCCAGCCGGAGGTGCTGGAGGAGATTTGCGCGACTGCCGGGCTCGACTGGGACGATGTCTGCGCCCGCATCAAGACGGACGAGGTCAAGGGCCGGCTCCGGGCCAACACCGAAGAGCTAATCGCGCGGGGCGGTTTCGGCTCCCCCACCATGTATGTGAACGAGACCGACATGTATTTCGGCAACGACCGGCTGCCGCTGGTGGAAGCGGCGCTCGCCCATGGCTGAACCGCTGCCGGATGGCCGGCCGCCCTACCGCGAGCCGCCCGCCTTCAACGTGCCGGGGCCGGTTCTCGCGCTTCTTCTTCTCGTCGTCGGCATTCACCTTGTGATGAGTGCGCTCGACTGGGCGATGCGGGAGCAGGTCATCCTGTGGTTTGCGCTCTTTCCCATTCGCTACACCGAAGGCGCGAGCGCCATTGCCGACGCGCTGCCGGGTGGGCTCGCGGCCGACATCTGGACGCCGGTCACCTACACCTTCCTGCATGGCGGTTGGGAGCATCTGATCGTCAACAGCGTCTGGCTTCTCGCCTTCGGGTCGCCGATTGCGCAGCGGTTCGGCGCGACGCGCTTTTTTCTCTTCTATTTCCTGTGCGGTGCGGCCGGCGCCTTCCTCTTATACACGTCTGTTCCCTGCCACGTCATCTCCCCTTT
>CAJXOU010000166.1 GCA_913057645.1 uncultured Rhodobiaceae bacterium
CATCTGGGTGCGTAGCTTCTCCTGGTCGCGCACAAACGATTGCAGCGAGTATTCCAGATAGGACGGCACGATGTTCTGCATGGAGTCGCCGTAGAACCCGATCAGCTGCCGCAGGAACGCGATGGGCAGCAGGTTCTGCCCCTTGTTCTCCTGCTCGAAGATGATCTGGGTGAGCACGGACCGGGTGATCTCCTCGCCGCTCTTGGCGTCGCAGACCACGACGTCACCTTCGGCCTTGACCTCCCCCGCCCGGCCCTACCGCGCGCTCCCGGCCGACACGAGCGCCCGGGCGATGCGCGGCGCGGCCCTGTCCGGCCTCACCGGGCGGCATGTTCACACCTACGACGCGATGAACCGTCTCGCCGGGCTTTGATTTCCGCGACTTGTGGTAAGGTTCCAAAAAGGAATTTATATGGGGAGGGCCGGTTGATGGCGGCTTTCAGCCGAATGGCGGGCCTCCGTGCCGAAAGACCTTGCCGATGAACGACGCGACACCAGTTCCGGACGCCAACGAGATCGCCACAGCGCGACAGAGACGGCTCAATCTCTATCTCGGCGGGCAGGCGAGCTGGTTCATCAGCCTCGGCATCCAGTTCGTCATCTTTCCCTTCCTCGTGACGGAGGTGCTGCACGAGCCGCCCGCCCGCGTCGGCATCGCGCAGATGTCGCTGATGATCCCGTCGCTCCTCTTCATGCTGCTGGGCGGCACGCTGGCCGATCACGGCGACGCGCGGCGCATCCTCATCCGCGTTCATCTGCTGGCGACATTGCCACCCCTTATCCTCGCCGTCGTCTTTCTCACCGACAATCTCAGCTACGGCACGCTGATCATCTATGCACTGGCGATGGGCACGCTCGGCGCCTTCGCAATTCCCGCCCGCGACAGCGCGCTGACACGGGTAGCCGAAACGGGGATCCAGCAGGCCGTCGCCATGGCGATGGGCGTGCAGATGGGATCCCAGCTCGTCGGCATGCTGGTCGCCGCGTTCGCCTACATCACGGGAACCCCGGCGCTGCTTTTCTTTCAGGCGTTCGTCATGTCCGCGGGACTCTGGCTATCGGTACGACTCGCACCGCTGCCGCCGACCAACACGGCCTCCGACGTCAACCGCTTCGTGCAGATCGCCGATGGCATCAAATCGGCGGCGGCAATCCCCATTGTCGCGACTGTGATCGCCCTCAACTTCGCGGTCGGGCTTTTCTATGTCGGCAGCTTTCTCGTCGTACTGCCCCTCATGTTGCGCGACATCTATCAGAGCACCGAGTTCACACGCGATTTCGCCATCATCAACATCTGCTTCTGGGGCGGCACCATTCTGGCCAATGTGGCGTTGCTCCGCGTGGGCCATGTTCCCTACCGCGGCCGGGTGATGATGGCCTCTCTCACGAGCGGCCTCGTCATCCTCACCCTTTTCCACTTCCACCTGCCGTTCTGGCTGCTCTGCCTTCTTATCCTCTGGTGGGGGATGGGCGCAGGCACAACCATGACCATGGGACGCACCATCGTGCAGGTGGCCGCATCGGGAAACCACCTCGCACGCGTTCTCTCCGCCTATCAGCTCGGTTTTTCCGGCGGCGCGCCGCTTGGCGCACTGATGATGGGGTTGCTTGTGGGCTGGCTCGGCGTATTCGACGCGGTCCTCATCCCCGCCACAATCATGGTCGGGATACTCGCGTTGCTCTATTTCCTGACGCCGATCTGGAGCTACCGCGCGGAAGCGGACTGACGCCGCAGGCGCCAGCCCGTGCGCAAGTCAGCTTGCGAGGCGTTCCGGCTCGCGCTCCGCGCCTGAGCGGCCAGACGAAGGCTTGGAGAATTCCATCGCACCGTCTTCAACCCGGCCGAACTTCATCGCCATGATGTCCAGCGCGTAGTTCTGGTAGAGCTTCCAGGGCTTCTTCGAGCCCTGCTTCGGGAACTTGTCGAGCGAGCGCTGCACGTAACCCGAGGTGAAGTCGAGCCAGGGTTCCTCTTCGACGTCCGGATCGTTGAGGCGCGGCGTTGCCTGCTTCGTGCCCGTCTCGTCCATGTGGTTGATGAGACGGCAGACATATTCGCAGGTGAGATCGCATTTCAGCGTCCATGAAGCATTGGTGTAGCCGAAGGCCGAAGCGAGGTTCGGCACGTCGGAATACATCATGCCCTTGTAGCTCATGGTGTCGGAGAGATCGACCTGGCGCCCGTCGACATCGATCTCCATGCCGCCTAGAACCTTCAGGTTCAGTCCGGTTGCCGTGACGATCAGGTCCGCTTCAAGCTCCTCGCCCGACTTCAGCAGGATACCCTTCTCCGTGAAGGTGTCGATGTGGTCGGTGACGACCGATGCACGGCCCTCCTTGATCACATCGAAGAGATCGCCGTTCGGCACGAGGCAGAGCCGCTGGTCCCACGGATTGTAGGTCGGCGTGAAGTGCTTCTTGACGAACTCCGAACCGAGTTGTTCGCGCACGCCCTGAAGGATCATCTGCTTCGCCTTTTCAGGCTTTGCGCGGCAATATTTGAAGAAAGCCATGCCGAGAAGCACGTTCTTCCAGCGGGTGACGGCGTAGGCAAGCCTTGCAGGAAGCTTGCTGCGCATCCAGTTGGCGAGCCCGTCTTCCGCCGGGCGCGAGACGACATAGGTCGGTGAACGCTGAAGCATGGTGACATGCGCCGCCTCCTTCGCCATTTCCGGCACCAGCGTCACGGCGGTCGCACCCGAGCCGATCACCACGACGCGCTTGCCGGCATAGTCGATATCTTCCGTCCACTTCTGCGGATGCGCGATGCGGCCCTTGAAGCGTTCCGTGCCCTTGAAGTCAGGCGTGTAACCCTTGTCGTAGTCGTAGTAGCCGGAGCACATGAAAAGGAAGTTGCAGGTGAAGCGCTTGCGCTCCTTCGCCGGGCCCATTTCCGCTTCCACGGTCCAGGTTGCGTCCTCGCTCGACCATGACGCGCTCTTCACCATGTGACCGAAGCGGATGTGGCGGTCGATGCCGTTGTCGCGCGCGGTTTCGCGCACGTATTTCAGGATCGAAGGACCGTCCGCGATCGCCTTCGCTTCCGTCCAGGGTTTGAACGAATAGCCGAGCGTGTACATGTCGGAGTCGGAGCGGATACCGGGGTAGCGAAACAGATCCCAGGTACCGCCGCTGTTGTCGCGGCCTTCGAGGATGACGTAGCTCTTGCCCGGGCAATTGGCCTGCAGGTGGTAGCCCGCGCCGATGCCCGAAAGGCCGGCGCCTACAATGAGCACGTCGAAATGTTCATGCGTCATGGATCACTCATCTCCGAATTGACGTAGGGCGATACAAGGCTTTCTGGCCCAATCTCTACCGCGCCGCGAGGAAAAACGCACCAGCTAATTTACAATAAAGTAAGTAGCGGGGCAGAAGCGCGGAAATCCGCCATATTTCCTTTCAATTCCACGCACCAGAGATAGTTAGTAAGGTGCCCGAACAAAAGAGCTCAGAGGATTCGATCAGTGACACCGCCTGCGCGCGACCACCGGGCCGACCATCGCTGGTACATGGCCGGGATCTGGAGCTATTTCCTCGCGGGCGGCGTTCAGGGCGTGCTTTTCCCGTGGATCATCACCATTGTCCTTGACGAAAGCTCGGACCGCGTCGGCATTGCGCAGATGTTCTCGATGCTGCCGATGCTCCTTCTCGGTCTTTTCGGCGGCGCGGCAGCCGACCGGGCCGAACTCCGCCGCCACCTGATGAAGCTGCAGGCGATTGCCACGCTGCCGCCCCTGATCCTCGCCGTCCTCATCTACAACGGCGTTCTCACCTACGAACTGATGATCCTCTACGTGCTGTCGCTCTCTTCGCTCGGCGGTTACATCATGCCGGCGCGCGACTCGATGCTCTCGCGCGTCGCCGTCAACAGCATGGGCGGCAACATCCAGCGTGCCGTGGCGCTCGCGATGAGCGGCCAGTTTCTCGGTCAGGTGGTGGGCTTCCAGCTCGGCGGCCTCCCCGCGGAATATATCGGGGCCTGGCCGCTGCTGATGTTGCAGAGCGCCCTGCTCGCATTTGCGGTGTTCACGACTTCGCGCCTTCCTTCCGTGCTTCCATCGCCTCGCGAGCATGCGAGACGCCAGCCCTTCAAGGATGTGAAGGAAGGCTTCCTTGCTGTGCTGAAGCATGACCGCATCCGACCGGTTCTCATGCTCATGTTCTTTTCGGGCATCCTCTTCATGGGCGTCTTCATGGTGCTCTTTCCGATCCTCATTCGCGACGTCTATCACGGCAGTTCGCGCGAGATCGGCAATGTCATGGCGTCGTTCTTCGGCGGCATCGGCATCTCCTCCTTCGTGCTTTCCCGCCTGAAACCGATACGCCGCCAGGGCCGCGCCATCATGCTCGCGATGTGCACAGGCTCGATCGTGATGGTGATGATCCATTTCAATCCGCCGATCTGGGGCGTCTATCTGCTCGCGCTCGGCTGGGGGCTGGCTGCTGGCGTTTCCATGAGCCAGTCGCGCGCCATCGTTCAGGAAAGTGCATCCGACGCGCTCCGGGCCCGGATGCTGGCGGGGTTCAATCTCGGAACAATGGGAGGCGGGCCGATCGGCGCCATCCTGACAGGCTATGTCATCCGCTGGGTCGGTCCGCTCGATGCGGTGCTGGTTCCCTGCTCGCTGATGGTCGTGCTCTGGTCGGCTATTTTCTTCTTCACCCCCCTCTGGCGCTGTCCCTTATACCCATCTCCGAGCCCACGCGACAGGCAGACATCTCGTGCACCGTCCCCGCCGCGACAAACAAACA
>CAJXOU010000167.1 GCA_913057645.1 uncultured Rhodobiaceae bacterium
ATCGGTAGACGCGTAGGACGCTGGGCAGCTCCCGATTGGTGGAAGCGGCCTTCGCCCTTCACGTCGTAGCCCCCGTCGAAGCGCGTGCCCGCGCGCACCGTTCCCGTCAGCGCCATGTCGCCCGCTTCGAGCGTCGCGATATCGAGAACATGGGCGCCGTCGCCGCCGGGCGTGATCTCCGCCGCGAAGGTCACGCTTTCCGGCGCGCCGGCGAAGTCGAGTTCCCGCGCGACGAGCGTCCCCGCCGCCGTTCCCTTCACCGTCAGGCTGGTTCCCTCGCTGAGCGCGCCATGCGCCGAGATGTCGGCCTTGATCGCCCGCCCGCCATCGAGCGACAGCGTGCCCGTCATCAGCCCGTCCCGCGACGTGCCGTCCGCGCTCAGCGCCAGCCCTTGCAGCCCGTCCATGCCGAGGAGCTTCGCCGCGATGCCGGGGGTCCCCGCCGCCCCGTCTTCCACCTCCAGCGTGAGCTTGCCGCGCGCCGCCCCCGCGTCATGGCTGATGAAGGCGTCGATCCGCCCCGGCGTCGCGTCGGTGCGCACCGCCACGAGCCGGAGTTCGCGCAAAGAACCCGTCAGCGCCGCGCGGCCTTCCGCATCGAATGCCACGCGCTCGCCGGCAAGCGCTTCGCCGAGCACCGTCTCCCTCAGCGTGAAGCCGTCGAGCCGGACGTCGACCGGAAGCGAGGGCAGCGCGGGCAGGGCGAAGCCCTCTTCCGTCTCCGCCTCTTCCGGCTCCGCGCCGCCCGGCACGCGCGCGAGGGTGAGCCCTTCCGTCTCGAGCCGCGTCGCATGCACCTCGCCGCCCCAGAGCGCCAGCGGCAGCCAGTCGAGTTCGGCGCGTTCGAGCGTCAGCCACGTCCCCTCCGCGTCGCTCACGCGCAGCTCCTCGATGACGAGCGTCCGCGGCCAGCTCCCGCCGATATCGCCGATCTCGATGGTCGTCTCGCCGGTTTCGACGGCGCCGAGCGCATGGTTGAGAAGGCCCTGCCGCACGGGGGCGATGTTGAGCGCCGCCATGCCGAGCGCGATCAGCGCCAGCGCGAGGCCCGCGACGACGAAGACGAGCGCCAGCGCCGCACTGGCGATGCGGGCGGCGGCGCCGCGATGGCGAAGCGTTGTCTGCGTTTCCGCCATCAGAAGGCCTGCCCCAGCGAAACATAGATCTGGAACGCATCGTCGACGTTGCGCCGCCGGTTGAGCGGCACCGCGACGTCGGCGCGGATCGGGCCTATCGGCGTGTAGTAGCGCAGCCCGAGCCCCGCGCCCCAGAGCAGCGGATCGCCGAGCGTGGGCACCGTGTTCGTGAACGCCTGCCCCCCGTCGATGAAGGCGACCGCGCCGATCGTCTCGGTGATGCGGTAGCGCGTCTCGACGCTCGCTTCCAGCACCGAGCGTCCGCCTTCCGGGTCGCCCGCATTGTCGAGCGGTCCCGCCATCTGGTAGCCGTATCCGCGCACCGAGCCGCCGCCGCCCGCATAGAAGCGCGTCGAGCCCGGCACGTCCTCCGTGTCCCCCGCCGCGATCAGGCCGTAGCGCCCGCGCAGCGCCAGCGTCAGTTCCTCGCTGAGCCCGAGATAGGTCGAGCCGCTCGCCTCGAGCTTGGTGAAGGTCGTCGGCTCCTCGTCGCTCGCGCCGAAATAGGGCGTGCCGTTGAGCGTCGCGCGGATGCCCTTGCTCGGATCGAGCACGTCGTCCGTGCTGTCATATTTCACCGTCGCGGGAATGCCGAAGAGCTGGTAGCCGATCCGCCCGTTCGAATCCGTCGTCTCGGTCAGCTGGAAGGTGACGCCCAGCGACCCCGTCCAGCGCTCGGTGAGCACGCGCTCCAGCGACACGCCCGCCCTGGCGCGGTCTTCCTTGTAGGCGTCGCTCTCCTCATGTGCGATTTCCGCGCTCGCGAGCAGGCTCTGGTCGGGGCGCAGGAAATGCGGTTTGCGGAAATCCGCCGTCGCCGATTGTTCGATCTGCGCGATGGAAAGCCCGAGCGTGATCTTCTCCGCCGCGCCGAAGAGATTGCGGTGCTCCCAGCTGCCGCGCACACCCGCGCCTTCCGCCGTCGACCAGCTCGCGCCGAGCCGGATGGTGCGCGCCTCGCGTTCCGTGAGTTCGATCTCCTGCGGCAGCGCGCCGCCCTGCGGATTGCCGGAGGAAATCGAGATGGTGGAGAAGAGCCCCGTGGCGCGCAGCGCTTCCGTCGTCTCGTCCACCGCCGCGCGGCTATAGGTCTCGCCCTGCTGGAACGTCAGCAATTCGCGCACATAGGCGGGGTTCGTCCGCCCGTCCGGATTGCCGATCCGCGTCTCGCCGAAGACATAGCGCTGCCCCGCCGAGATATGCAGCGTCACATGCGCCTCGCTGGACGAGAGGTCGATGACGACGCGCCGCCGGTCGAGCTGCGCTTGCGGATAGCCGTTGTTCTGGAGCGTCGTCACCGCCTTCTGCGTGAGATCGATGATGCGCTGCGCCGTCGCCGCCTTGCCGGGTTCGAGGCCGAGGTCGGCGCCGCTCGCCGGCCGGCCCTCGCCGCCGCCCTCATGCCCGCTATAGACGATGTCGAACGTCTCGATCATCGTCCGTGTGCCGAGGATCACCAGATAGACCGCCTCGAAGTCGCCGCCCTGCGCCTGCCGCACGGAAGACGAGATGCTGCCATTGTAATAGCCCTCCGAGCGCAGCACCTCGTCGAGCCGCTTGTCGTCCTCCTGCGCGCGGCGGCGCAGCTGCGCCAGCGTCGCGGGCGGCGGCGGCCCGTCCGGCGTATCGGCGCCGAGCTGGCGCGCATTTTCGAGAAGGTCGCGCAGATAGTCGGGAATGCGCCGCCCCTCGACCCGCGTCGTGAAACGGATGCCGTCGCGCGCCTCGTCCCAGGAATAGCCCTCCGCCTCCGGCGCGCCGTTAGCTTCCTCTTCCGTGTCCGCGCGCACGCCCGCCGCCGCCAGCACGGCCAGCGCGGCAAGAGCGCAGGAAAGAAACAGGGTCCGCGGCGGCAGTCTCGTCATGCGTCTTCCGCGGGTGGAGAAAATCCCACCCTCCCCCTGTGGGAGGGTCGAAATTCGTGAGCGCGAGCGAAGCGAATTTCGGGGAGGGGTAAGGGCATCGCGTCCTGCCTCATACCCGGAATTTTCCCCGCAAATCTCGTCGTGAAATCCATACCTCTCCCACCTGCCAGCACCGGCCCGGACCGTCAAGCTTAGCGCAGCTCTTGACCTTCCAGTTGCTGGAAGCCCCATATTCATTGCATCGGCCCTTCCGGGCCCGAAAGAAGGCCAGAACAAGGGCCAGAAAAAGGATAGTGCGATGACCGGCGAAGTCAGGGTTCTCGACCCCGTTTGCGGCATGAAGGTGGATCCGGCGGCGACGCCCCACACCCACGAGCATGGCGGGGAAACCTTCCATTTCTGCTCGGCCGGCTGCGAGCGGAAATTCGCGGCCGAACCGGAGAAATACCTCGCCGCCCGCGACGGGGAGAAGGCCGCCTGCTGCTCCGGCCACCACGGCCACGATCACGGGCAAAAGCCCCCGGCCCCCGCCGCCCCGGAAAATGAAAAAGGCACCAAATACACCTGCCCCATGCACCCGGAGATCGTGCAGGACGGCCCCGGTTCCTGCCCCATCTGCGGCATGGCGCTGGAGCCCATGTCGGTCTCGCGCGAAAAGCCCGAGAATGAAGAGCTGAAGGACATGTCCCGCCGCTTCTGGGTCGGGCTCGTCCTCGCGCTGCCGCTCTTCATGATGGAAATGGGCGGCCACCTCGTCGGGTTCCATCTGCCCGTCGACGCGCGCACCGGCGGTTTCATCCAGCTTGGGCTCGCGACCCCCGTCGTCCTCTGGGCGGGCGCGCCCTTCTTCGTCCGGGGCTGGGCCTCGCTCGTCTCGCGCAATCTCAACATGTTCACGCTGATCGCGCTCGGCACGGGTGCGGCCTATCTCTATTCGCTCGCCGCCGTCCTCGCGCCCGGCCTCTTCCCCGCCGCCTTCCGCTCGGGCGACGGCTCCGTGCCGCTTTATTTCGAGGCCGCCGCCGTCATCACCGTTCTTGTCCTGCTCGGCCAGGTGCTGGAGCTGCGCGCCCGCGACCGCACCGGCGATGCGCTCCGCGCGCTGCTCGACCTCGCCCCCCGCACCGCCCGCCGTGTTGGCGATCAAGGCGACGAGGAAGTCCCGCTGGAAGAGGTGCAGAAGGGCGACCGCCTCCGCGTCCGTCCCGGCGAGCGCGTTCCCGTCGACGGCAGCGTCGAGGAAGGCCGCAGCGCCATCGACGAATCCATGGTCACCGGCGAAAGCCTCCCCGTCGAAAAGGAGACAGGCGCCCGCGTCATCGCCGGCACGCTGAACGGGCAGGGCTCTTTCGTCATGCGCGCCGAAGGCATCGGCGAGGACACCATGCTCGCCCGCATCGTCGCCCTCGTCGCCGAGGCCGGCCGCTCCCGCGCGCCGATCCAGGGCCTCGCCGACAAGGTCGCCGGATATTTCGTCCCCGCCGTCCTCGCCCTCGCCGTCCTCCCCCTCCCCCCCTCGCCCCTGCTCTCCCCCCACCCCGCGCCGCCCTCCCACCCCCTCGCCCGCCCTTCCGTCCGCCCCACCCCACACCCCCTACCCCCCCCCCCCCCACCCCTCCGCGCACCCATCCGCTCGCCCTCCCTGCTCGCC
>CAJXOU010000168.1 GCA_913057645.1 uncultured Rhodobiaceae bacterium
GTAGGCATCGTGGCGCAGCTCTCGATCGGGGCGCGGGCGGGGGTGACGGCGGGGCGGCGCGGAGGAGTGGGTGTCAGCACGATGGCCGGTGCGGAAGGAGGAGTAAGAGGGATGGCGCAAAGCATGGCGCGCGAGCTTGGACCGAAAGGCATTCATGTCGCGCATCCGATCATCGACGGCGCCATCGACACGGCGTTCATCCGCGACACTTTTCCCGAGCGCTACAAGATGAAGGAGCAGGACGGCATCCTGCAGCCCGACCACATCGCGGAAATGTACTGGCAGATTCACGTGCAGCCGCGCGACGCCTGGACGCATGAGCTCGACCTGCGCCCATGGATGGAAAATTTCTGACACATGAGGGGACGCTCAGATGAGCAGAAAAGTTGAATTCCTTTTCGATTTCGGCAGCCCGAACGCCTATCTCTCCTGGAAGGCCGTACCCGACATCGAAAAGCGCACAGGCGCGACGTTCACATATGTCCCGGTGCTGCTCGGCGGCATCTTCAAGGCGACGAACAATGTGTCGCCGGTGATCGCGAACCAGGGCATCAGGAACAAGGGCGAATACCAGTTCCTCGAAATCGAGCGCTTCGTGAAGAAGCACGGACTGACGAAGTTCAAGTTCAACACGCATTTCCCGGTGAACACGCTGCAGATCATGCGCGGCGCGATTGCCGCCGAGATGGACGGCACCCTGCCGAAATATCTCGAGGCCGTGATGCCCGCTATGTGGGAGAACTCGCAGAAGATGGACGATCCGGAGGTCATCAAATCCGTGCTCGATGCGGGCGGCATCGACGGCGCGCATATTCTCGCCCGCATCCAGGAACCGGACGTGAAGGCGAAACTCGTGGCAAACACGGAAGACGCGGTCAACCGCGGCGCTTTCGGCATTCCGACCTTCTTCGTCGATGGCGAGATCTATTTCGGCAAGGACCGCTTGCGCGAGGTCGAAGAGGCGATTGCGGCATGAGTGCGAAGCCCGTCGCCCTCATCACCGGCGTCGGACCGGGCACCGGCTCGGCACTGGCGCGGCGCTTCGCGGAAGGCGGCTATGCCGTTGCGATGCTTGCACGCGACAAGGAACGCCTCACGGCGCTTGAAAGCGAGCTGCCCGATGCGAAAGCCTTTATCTGCGACGTGTCGAAGGAGGACGAGATCGCCGCGACCGTGAGCCGGGTGACGGAGACGATGGGCGCGGTCGAAGTCTTCGTGCACAACGCCGTCGGCGGCGCGTGGGGCAGCTTTCTCGAGATCGACCCGAAGACGCTCGCGATGAACTTCCAGGTGAACACGATGGCGCTGCTGCATTTCGCGCAGGCGCTGGCGCCCGCCATGATAGAGACGGGCAAGGGCGCGATCATCGCGACGGGCAATACGTCGGCGCATCGCGGCAAGGCCTTCTTCGCGGGTTTCGCGCCGACAAAGGCGGCGCAGCGCATACTGGCGGAAGCGATGGCGCGCGACCTCGGGCCGAAGGGCGTCCATGTCGCCTACATCACCATCGATGCGGTGATCGACGTGCCGTGGACACGGGAGCGCTTCAAGGACGCGCCCGACGATTTCTTCATCAAGCCGGCGGCGATTGCCGATGAAGTCTGGCATGTTGCGCATCAGGACAAGTCGGCCTGGTCGTTCAATGTCGAGATACGCCCCTTCGTCGAAAACTGGTGAGTGTGAGAGTTACGATGAACGCAACAGTGCAGGACCTCGGACCCGTGTTTCGCCGCGAGGGCGACATCTGGCAAGCGTTGCCGCAGGCGCAAGGCCCGTTCGGCGGCATGCATGGTGGCGCGGTGGCGGCGCTCGCCGTCGGCGAGATGGAAGCAATGGGCGCGGCGAAGGGGCTCGGCGCGCTCGTCTCGGCCAATCTCTATCTGCTCCGGCCGCTGCCGCTTGCCGGCATTTCGAGCAAGGTGAGCGCCGTGCGCGAGGGCGGGCGCGTCGCGGTGTTCGAGAATGAATTATGGGCGGGCGGGAAACTGCAGGCCAAGGCAAGCGCCTGCTTTCAGCAGCCCGCGGCGATCGAGGGGTTGCCCGGCGCACCGGAAGCGCCGTGTTTCGAGCCGGAGAATTTTGCGAAATGGGAGCGGCCCGACTTCTTCAAGCTGGCGAACAAGGAGCCCGGCTTTCTCGATCTTTGCGACATTCGCGATACCACTCATGAGGACGGGACACGCGCGAAATGGTTTCGCCTGAAGCGGAACTTCCACGAAACGCCGACGCCCTTTTCCGCCGTCATTGCGGTGGCGGATGTGTCGACGCTTTTCACGGTGACGGATGCTGGCGCGCGGCCGAACGCCGCCGGGTGGCCGAATGCCGACCTTTCGCTGCATCTTTCCCGCGCGCCGAAGGGCGCATGGATCGGCACCGCGCAGCGCGGCTCGTGGCACGGCGACGGGCGCGGCCTGACGGAAGCGGAAATCTTCGACGCCTATGGGCGGATCGGCCGGTCGTGCCAGAGCGCGGTGCTGCTGCCGCCGCCGGCCTGACCCCGCCTCAAGCCGCGAGCGGCTTCGAGATGCGGCCGACCATCTGGTTCGTCATGTCCATCGTCATCTCGCGCAGCTTGCCGGACTCCTCGGCATAGGCCTCGAAGGCCGAGACCATGAAATCGCGCTGAAGGGTGAGAAGATCGGACATGCTTTTCGCGCCGAGCATGGCCTCGGCGGTCGAGGCATCGATCTCCATACGGGTCTTGCCGAACTCGAGAAGCTCCTTGTTGAGGAGCACGGCATTGTCCGCTGCTGCCTTCGCCGAAGCGGCAAACGCGTCGAACATTTCCTTCGAGATATCGCTCATCAGGTCACCTCATCCATTGCAGGACACCCTCCGGCGGAGCGCCGGACCCGAAGCGCGGAAAGCGGGCGGAAACCCGTTCCCGCACGTCGGAAGGATGATGCCCCCGGAACAGGGCATTTATATGACGCACTGCAATATTCTCTTTCGCGCAGGGGCGGGTCAGAGATGGCCGAGCACCCGGTGAGGCCGGTAGGGCTCCTCGAGGGCGGCCTTGTCTTCGGCGGAAAGCTCGATGCCGAGTGCGGCGAGCGCCTCGTCGAATTGCGGGAGTTTGGAAACGCCGACAATGGGCGCGGTGACGACGGGGTTTGCCAGCACCCAGGCAAGCGCCGTCTGGGCGGGGCTGACGCCGAGCTTCTTCGCGATTTCGACATTCCGGTCGGCGACGGCGAAATCGCTGTCGTCGTAGTACCAGCCCGCCGCCTGCTCGTCCGTCTTCGCACGCGAGGTGTCGCCGCCGCCCTGACGATGGCGATTGCCCGCGAGAAAGCCGCGCGCCTGCGGCGACCATGGAATGACGCCGATGCCTTCCGCCGCGCAGAGCGGCATCATCTCGCGCTCCTCCTCGCGGTAGACGAGGTTGTAGTGGTTCTGCATGGAGACGAAGCGGACGAAACCATGCTTCTCCGCGAGGTCGAGATATTTCTGGAACTGCCAGCCATACATGGAAGAGGCGCCGATATAGCGGACCTTGCCCGCGCGGACGAGATCGGACAGCGCTTCCAGCGTTTCCTCCATCGGCACGTTCCGGTCGAAGCGATGAATCTGGTAGAGGTCGATATAGTCGAGGCCGAGCCGCTTCAACGAGGCGTCGCACGCCGCCATGATGGATTTGCGCGAGAGGCCCGAGCGATTCACGCCGCGCGCGCCGGTACCGAAGAAGCATTTTGTGGCGACGACGACATCCTCGCGGTCGCCGGCCATGTCCTTGAGGGCGCGACCGACGATCTCCTCCGAGACGCCCCCCGAATAGACATCCGCCGTGTCGAAGAAATTGATACCGGCCTCAAGCGCCTTCTCGAAGAAGGGACGCGCCTCCGCTTCTTCCAGCACCCATTCGCGCCACTTCTTCGACCCGTAGGTCATGGTGCCGAGACAAAGGCGCGAGACTCGGAGCCCGCTGTTTCCGAGCCGCACATATTTCATTTTCGTCATGACCTGCCCTCCCCAATTTCTCGAAATGACCGAAACCGAGTATTTGGTCAGTCCGATCCAGGATACAAGGGTTCCGGTGCTCCATTGACAAGATTGCCGGAGAGTGGCGCAAAGGAGCCTCGCGGAGAACGACATGGCACTGAACGACGAACAGCTTGAGCGCTATGCGCGGCACATCGTGCTGAAGGAGATCGGCGGGCCGGGCCAGCAGAAGCTCCTGAAGGCGCGCGTGCTGATCGTGGGCGCGGGCGGGCTGGGGAGCCCGTGCCTGATCTAGCGCCCGGCGGCACGCGTCGGCACCATCGGCAGGCGCGACACGGACAGAGGCAACTGCGGCGTGGCGCAGAACGCGCCGCACTCGGTGGAGCAGGCGATCAGGCGAAAGCATGTTCGCGTGAGCCGGTCACGAGGGAGAGCAGACGCAACTGCGTCCCAGTCGACGAGGCCCACTCCCGACGATGCCATACTCGTGGATGTTCAAGCAGAGGTTAGTAGCCACTGCAACTGCTCTTTGCTCTAATCCACAAAGTCACGTATCCCGATGAGGCACGAATGGCCTCGCCTTCAGCCCCCAGGTGCGCCGACAGGGGATAGAACCTCTTGATGCCCGGTCCCAGGGCAGCAGCGAGGAAGGCGCCCGGTGGCGATCGAGGGAGCGGCGCGGTGAGGGG
>CAJXOU010000169.1 GCA_913057645.1 uncultured Rhodobiaceae bacterium
AACTTGTTGAACAACCCAGACCCCGCCCCAAACCGCTTGCAGCGGTTTGACCCTCCCCGAGGGGGGGGTGGAAGGAAAGGGTGAACCGAAAGACCGGAGCAACATCATGCCTCCATCGTTCCGCCCTCACGGCGCCGACATTGCTTTCCTCCACACGGCCGCGATCCACATCGCGACTTTCGATGCGCTCGCGCGCGAAATTGCGCCGGAGCTGAAACTCACCCATGTCGTGCGCGAGGATCTGCTCAACGCCGCCGAGAAGGCGGGCGGCATGACGGTGGCGATTTCCTTCCGCACGCAGGAAGCGCTGATCGCGCTGGCCGATGGCGGCGCGCGCGTCGTCGTCTGCACCTGTTCGACGCTGGGCGAGGAAGCGGAGAAGGCGGCGGGCGAGGCGGATGTGCCCGTCATGCGGATCGACCGGCCGATGGCAGACCGGGCGGTCCGCGAGGGCGGCCGCATCGGCATCTGCGCCGCGCTTCGTCCGACGCTCGCGCCGACGCGGGCGCTGATCGAGAGTTCGGCCGCGCGCGCAAAGCGGGATGTCGAGATCCGCGAGTTCCTTTTCGACGATGTCTGGCCCGCATTCCGCGAGGGCCGCCTCGCCGATTATCACGCCGGCATTGCCGCGCGCCTCGGCGAGGCGGCGGCGCATGTCGATCTGCTGGTGCTCGCGCAGGCGTCCATGGCGCCCGCCATTCCGCTCGCGGGCGAATTGCCCGTGCCGCTGCTGTCGAGCCCGCGTATCGGCTTCATGGAAGCCGCGCGGATCGCGGGGTTCAAGGGGCAGGACGTGAATGAGTCCGCAACCCTCCCCCTGTGGGAGGGTCAAAATTTGCGATAGCGAATTTTGGGGAGGGGTGCTCCGCTATCGGCAAGTTGTGCGCTCGATTATGCGCGGGTGTCCCACGCTCACCCCTCCCCGAAAACGTCTCGCGTGCCGCTCGAACTTTTCGACCCTCCCACAGGGGGAGGGTGGCAGTGGGCTCTACACCGCCATCCCGTATTTCGCGGCCTGTTCCTCCACGAACGCGTCGATGTCACGAAGCAGCGCCTCCCAGGCCGCGTCCGTCTCCGTGCTCCACGCGTCACCGAGGATGTCGCGGAACGTATCTCTCACGACACGGAAGAACGTTGCGAAGACGCGGGGCGGCACGCCGAAGCCGTCATGGTTCGTAAGTTCGCTCTGGATCAGCGTTGGCGCGTAGGCGCGCGGACCGAGAAGATCGAAAACGCAGTCGAGCGCTTCCGCGAGCATGTGTCCCCTGGCGTTGCCGTCCCTGTCGAGCACGAAGAGCGGCTCCATCTCCGGCTGCTCGGCGAAGAGCCGCGCATAGACCTGCGCCGCCGGATCGCCCGCAACGTCCGCCACGCGCTCGATGGAGCTTTCGATGAGGGTCTTTTCCTTTTCCGTGAGGCTCATGGGCGCGTCCCTCTTTTTTGTGTTTTGAGAAACATTACACCACCGATGTCGCCCCGCTGAAAGCCGGGAACCATGGGCATATCGGCGCAGGACACGCTGCGGGAACCTGTGTTGGGTCTGGCCGTCATTTGAGGCCCACCCTCCCCCTGTGGGAGGGTCGAAAAATTCAAACGCAGTGCAGGATTTTTCGGGGAGGGGTGAGCAAGGAAAACGGGAAGTAAATCATTTGCCGGGAGCGGAGTCCCCCTCCCCGAAATTCGCTTCGCTCGCGCTCACGAATTTCGACCCTCCCACGGGGGGAGGGTGGTTCGGATAGCAATCGCTGCACTCGATTGAAGATGTGAAGCGCCGGAAGTTCTACCCGTAGACCATCCCGTGCCAGCCTTCGCGGTCGAAGGGCGACCACTCGCCTTCCGTCTGCGCCAGCCGGTCGGCAATCGCCCAGAGCACGAGCGGGTTGAAGCCCATGCCGAGATGGGTCGCGGGCACTTCGATGTTTTCGGTCTCGTCCGCTTCCATCTCGCGGCAGGCTTCCCACGAGACGATGCCGTCGCTCCTCGAATAGATCGAGGTGCAGGGAACGGGCGGAGGGATGCGCCTGCGCGCCGCCGCGGCCGGTTTCCGCGTGCCGTCGATGCTGTAGTCCGAGCCGAAGGGGCTGCCGAGCGTCACGACCTGGCGCACCGCATAGGGAAACTCCCGCGCCAGTTCGCGCGCGAAAATGCCGCCGAGGCTCCATCCGACAATGCTGACGCGCCGCCCATAGCGCTCATGCAGATCCTTCAGCCGCGCCTTCAGGCGCTCGTGCAGCTCGCGGCTCGGGCCCCAGTTATGGCCCTGCTTCCAGGGATGCGCGATATAGCCGAGTTCCTCGAGATAGCGGCGGATGATGAAGGTCGATTCGTCGCCCGTCAGAACGCCGGGCAGCACCAGCACCGCGTGTCCGTCGCCGCGCGGCGCGGAGAGGAGCGCGGGGATCGCAGGCCCGAGCGCGCCGAGTTCCGCGAAGAAGCGCAACTCGCCGAGGCGCGACAGCCAGCCGGGCTCGCGCGACTGCGTTTCGTCGTCGTGGAGGTCGCCCCAATTGTCGAAGGTGTACGCCATTGCCGCCCCGCGCCTCGTTGAGGTGCATCATACCGCATTGCAGCATGAAAAGGGCGGAAATTTCCGTGTCGTTTTGAGCTTCCTCCGGCTCAGACGCCGTCGAGGCGGCAGCCTCTTTTTTCCAGAAGCGGCCGAAGCTCGCGATAGGCGGCCGCATTCCTGTTCAGCGGAATGCCGGGATGAAGATGATGGACAATGTGATGCTCCATCCCGAAGGAGACGACATTGCCGAACCAGTAGTGGAAATGGCGCGTGTTGCGATAGCGGCCCTGCTCGTTCATCGGGTGATGCGGAAACCAGCTCAGGAAGAGCGAGATGTAGCTCATGCCGATGTGCCGCGGCAGCCACCACAGAAGCGCCGCCTCGATGGCATAACCGCTCCAGGCGAGCGCGGTCAGGATCGCCCAGAAGCTCAGCGTCTGCGCCAGTCCTTCCATCATCGCGCGCTTCGCCGTCTCGTCGCCCGCTTCGGCTTTCGCGCGCAGGAGCTTGCCATAGGCATTGGGCTGGCCGGGCTGGCGGCGGCCGATGCCCGTCAGGATCGCCTGCCACCAGTTCGCGGCCTTCACGCCATAGTCCGGGTCGCGTTCCGGGTCGTTCGTATAGGTGTGGTGATCCATATGCGTGATGCGCGCCGTCTTGAAGGGCAGCACCAGCGGAATGGTCGAGACATAGCCGATGAATTCGTTGAGCCAGCGCAAAGGCTCGCCGCTCTTCGCATAGTTCGAATGCTGCGCCTCGTGCGAGGGCAGGTAGCAGAGCGCGACGTTGAGCGTCGCCAGCGGGAAGGCGATCCAGAGCGAGAGCGTGCCCGTCATCACGAGCGGCCAGAGCGCCAGCCAGCAGACGAGATTGCCGAGCCCCCACACCGCCATGACGACGGGGAAGGGACCGATATATTTCCGGGCGATCGTCAGTTCCTCGCGCGCGAGTTCGCGGTCGGATTTTTCACCGGCCGGTGCGCCGGTTACGGGTTCGGTCACGGCGATGTTCATATCCATCTCCCGCGCAGTTTGGCGGCGAGGCCGAGGCCGGCGCCGATCAGCAGTCCTGTCTGAATGAAGCTGAGGCCGAAGGGCGCGGCGATCTCAAGCGCCTCCATCGACTGCGCGATCAGCGGCGCGAGGAAGCCGATGCCGAAAAGCACCGGGCCCCAGGGGCCGAGCGTCTGCACGATCTTCCCGATCATTTTCGTTTCCTCTCGGGGTTCCTTTTGGGGGCTTTGTTTCCGGGGAGGCTCTTCTGCGGCGCTTCCGGATCGATGATGAGGCGCACCATGCGCTCGATGAAGCTGTCGAGATCCTGTCTCTTCGGCATGCTGCTTTGCGTCGGATCGGCCAGCATCGCCGCCACGCCGCGCACGGTTGCGGTGCTGTAGATCACGATGTCTTCCACGTCCTCGTCCGGCAGCCAGCCTGCCGCCTGCGCCTCGCGCGCGGCGTCCGCGACGATCTCGTGCCAGCGCTGGCGCGACTGCCTGAGGTCGGTGTCGGCATGCGCGGCGACTTCGGGATGCGTGATCGTCCGGTAATAGGCCGGGAATTCGAGCGAGAAGCGGACATAGGCCTGGCCGAGCGCGTTGTAGCGGACCAGCGGGTCCGTGCCCGCCGCGTCGGCGGCCGCCAGCACGTAGTCGAGGAGCCTGTGGTTTCCCTCCGTCGCCAGCGCGCGCAGGAGGTCCGCCTTGTCCCTGAAATGGCGGGCAGGGGCCGCATGCGACACGCCGATGTCGCGCGCCAGCGCGCGCAGGCTCAAGGCCTCGATGCCCTGTTCGGCAATGACGGCCGCCGCCCGGTCGAGCAGGACTTTCCGCAAATTGCCGTGGTGATAGGTCATGCCCTGTCCAAAGTTGTCACCGACAACATATGACTCGCGGGCAGAATGTTGTCAATGACAACTTTGGAGGAGGTTAAAGGTACCGGACTTCCCACCCTCCCACAGGGTGTATGGACTTGGGAGATGGGTAACACCTGTTCGGAGACATGGGTGACACAATTGACCATGGATTGTTCGGCAAGGGAGCTGTGCGATGCCGTGGTCGGAGGTGTCAGTCGTGGAACTGCGCA
>CAJXOU010000170.1 GCA_913057645.1 uncultured Rhodobiaceae bacterium
CGGTGGGGAGGGGGGTGGGGGAGGTGGGGGGGTGGCGGGGGGGGTGGGCGACGGGAGGGGGTGGGGTGTGGGGGTGAGGGTGGAGACCGGCGGTGCGGGGGGGCGGCTCGGGCGGGGGGTGGGGACGAAGTGGCGGAGGGTGCCGAGCGAGGCACGGGCCCGCGACCGCGAGCACATGCTGGAACTGGAAGCGGCGGGGGCGACGGCGGTGGTGCATGAGGCGCTTGAAGCCTCGCTGCAGCTTTCCGGCCATGTGCTGCGCGCGATCGGTGCCTCGTCGGAAGCGACGTCGACGCTGATCGAGCGCGTGCGCATCGAGGCCTATGAGCGGCAGGTGAAGGCGCCGGAGGAAGCGAGCTGATTTTTTCGCGTTTCCGGACGGCAAACCGCCCCTTCAATTCAAAAGGAGGCACTTTGCCTGGAAACGCTTCAGGCCTCGTAGATCGCGTAATGCTTGCGGGTGCGCTCCACGACTTCCCAGGTTCCCTTGAAGCCGGCCGGAATGACGAAGGCATCGCCCGCGCGGACGGTCATTTCCGTGCCGTCATCCGCCTTGATGATGCTGACCCCTTCGAGGATGTGGCAGAACTCGTGCTCGGTGTAGTGGATGCGCCAGGCGCCGGGGCCGCTCTCCCAGAAGCCGGAGAAGAACTTCCCGTCCGGCGAGGTGAAGAGATTCCAGGTCAGGCTCTCCGGCTTGCCCGAGACGACGCGCTCGGCCGGCGGCGCACCCTTGTCCGGCCGGAGGCCCGTGATGTCGAAGGGGATCAGCGGCGGCGTCATCCAGAACTCCCTTGGAATACTCTCTTTGTCTGTTCTCAAAGCCTAGCACAACAGCCGTTTTCGCCTGCCTCCGGCGGTGTGGCCGGGTGCTTGCGAGGGTCTGTCCATGCATCTGGGGGTGTCCCGATAAAGGACAAATTGGGCCAGGAAGAGACAATGAGCGATTCAAATACTGTTTCGGGCGAAGATTTCACGATGGGAGGGGAGCGCGCCGCGCGCGGCTGGCGCCCCCGGGGAAGCTCGGCGCGGTTCCGGGCAGGATACGACGCGCGGCTGGCCCATGCCGCCGGGATCACGATCTATGAGAGTTTCGAGGCGGCGGAGCCCGTCTGGCGCGCGTTCGAGCCGCGCGCGGCCGGCACCGCCTTCCAGAGTTTCGACTGGCTTTCCGCCTGGCATCGCAATGTCGGCGGGGCGACCGGCGTTGCGCCCGCCATCGCCGTGGTTGCGCGGCAGGGCGAGACGCTGCTCGTTGCGCCGCTCGGGATCGAGCGCCGCTTCGGGCTGCGCCGTCTCGTCTGGCTGGGCGGGCGGCTTGCGGATTACAAGGGGCCGCTCGTGGCGCCGGACTTCGCGGCGCGGATGGGGCACGAAGATTTCGCCGCGCTCTGGACGCAGATCCGCCGCGCGCTGCCACCGCATGATCTCATCGTGATGGAAGACCAGCCGGTCTCGCTCGGCACGCCGGGCGCGCCCTTCGCCAATCCCTTTGCCGGACTCGGGGGGGCGGCGGCACCGGACGCGGCCTATGTGTTCGACCTGCCGGAGACGTTCGACGCATTCTCGCAGCGCTACCGCGCGGAGACGCGGCGCATCGACCGTTCGAAGATGCGCAAGCTCGAAGCGGAGGGCGAGGTGACGTTCCGTTTTGCGGAGACGCCGGACGAGAGACTGGCGATGGTGGAGGACATTCTCGCACGCAAGGCGGCACAGCTCGCGGCGCAGGGCATCTCGTCGATCTTCGACGATGAATGCCATCTTGCCGCGTGGCGCGAGCTTGCGATGCTGCCGGCGGACAAACAGTTGCTTGAAGTGGCGGAGCTCCGGCTCGACGGAGACTTTCTCTCCGGCAGCATTGGTCATGTCTGGCACGGGCGGAACACGCTGATGGTGCATACCTACGATCCGGCGACGCTGCCGCGGCTCTCGCCGGGACGGCTGCATCTGCTGAAGCTGATCCAGTCGAGCATCGACCGCGGCCTCGCGGCCTACGATCTCTCGGTCGGCCATGCGGCCTACAAGGAAAGTTTCTGCGACAAGCCGACGGAGATGCGCAATGTCGTTGCGGCGGCGAGCGCGCTCGGCGTGCCTGTTGCGCTGGCGATGCGCGCGGGCTTCGCGGTGAAGCGCTTCATCAAGAACGATCCGCGCCTGATGGCGCTGGTGCAGAAGGCGCGGGCGCGGTTCGCGTGATCTTTTGCCGAGCTTCCCCCCACCCGAAAATTCGGAGGCGAATTTTCGACCTCCCCCACATTTTCGTATTTGGGGGGAGGTGAAGGGTCAGTGCGGCCGCGCGTCCCAGGGCTCCAGCGTGCCGGCGATGCGGCGCGGCAGCGGCATTTCCATCTGGGCGATGGCGGCGGCCGATATTTCCTCATGGTTGAGCCAGCGCGAGGCGCCGTTCTCCTGAACGAAACCGAGAACGACCTGCGCGTAGGTGAGGTCGGGCTGCGCGGCCAGCGCTTCGGCGCGGAGCGTGGCGATGGACGGCGCGCCGTTCTCGCCCGTCAGGATCGAGCGGCTGCCCATGACTTCCACGAGAAGGCCGCCCGGCGCCATCAGCGCGTCGAGCGCGGCGCGCAGCAGTTCGGCGCGGGGGCGTATCCAGGTCAGTGCGACGTCGAAGGGCGCGCGCTCTTCCAGCGCGGCGAGAAAGGCGGGCTCGTCTTCATAGGAGAGGGACAGGCACTCGCATTTCCCGTCGAGTTCGTCATCGCCGAAGGAGAAGCCCTCCGCCTTGCGCGAGACGATGAGGGCCTTGTCCGCCTGCAGGGCCGCGTGACGTGCGGCGGCGGAAAGCATGCCGGTCGTGCCGAGGAGGAGGGCGTTTCCCGTCATGCCGTTCCGATCAGTCCGTCAGGTCGTGCCAGGCATCGCGGAAGGCATGGCCGATATCGGTGAAGAAACCGTCCGCGACCTCGCCGCCTTCCTGGACGGCGTCGCGCGTGCCATGGCCGATCTCGGTGGTGACCTCGTCGGCCGTGTCGCCGACGGCGTGAACGGCGTCGCGGGTGCCGTGACCGATCGCGGTCGTCGTGTCGTGGACGCCATGGCCGATGGTGCGGCCGCCTTCCTTGACGCCGTCGACGGCCTCGCCCACGGGCGTGCGCTCATCGCTGTCGCCATCCTTCGCGAAGGCGGGGGCGGCGGCCAGCGGGATCGCCAGGGAAACCGTCAGGGCAAGGACGGTCAATGTCGCGCGCATGAGTGAGTCTCCTTGAATGAACTTTTTCGCGGGGAGCTTAGGCGCGGAATATGGCGAAAGCGTGCTTGTCAGAACAAGGCTTCAGGGGTCCGCTTCTTCCTGCGTTTCCGCTCGATCATGATGCCGGGATAACCCTTGAGCGGCGCGAGCGGTTCCCCGAGATACGCCCAGTCCGGCATCTCGCGCAGTGCGGCATGATAGCGCGGCTCGCGGCCGACACGGGCCTCGAAAAGCGCGCGGGGCATGTTGACGACGTGGCGCGAGCGGTCGCGCTCGTAGAAGAGCGGCGTGCCGCAGCGGCGGCAGAAACTGCGCGCGACGCCGGGCTCCTCGTAGCGCGTTATCTCGTCTTCGCCGTCGAGGAGGCGGAAGCGCTTCTTCCAGCTTCCGACCCAGGTCATGGCGGCGGCGCCGGTCGTTTCGCGCGTCGCCTGCGAATGATCGTGGAAGGCCCAGATCGCGGGAACCATGATCTCGAAGCGCACCGCGCCGCAGCGGCATTTTCCGCCGGCCCATCGGGGGGTGGAGAGCGTTCGCTTTTTCGTTGTCCCGGTCATCCTTCGTCCTCGGTCCTTTCTCCGTGATTGCGAGGCCGGCGGGCCGAAGCAATCCATGAAGCGGTTCGTTCCGGCGTCTGCCGTCCCATGGATTGCTGCGCCTCCCTTCGGGAGGCTCGCAATGACGAGGAAGATAAAGTTTGCGCGGGAAACTGCGGTGAGGCGAGAGGTTTTCCGGGCGCGATTTCATCCGTTGACGGAAACGTGAATTGCCGGACGGAGCGCCGCTTCCCAGATTGGCATCGCAACAAGGGCTGAAGGGAGGACCCGATGGACGGATTCATGCAGGCGCTTCAGGAAGCGAGTGCGTCGCAGGACGCCTATGTGGCGGCGCTGCCGATGTGGGTGCAGTACTGGATGTACTGGATGATGGCGGTGCTCTTCGCCGCGCCGCTCATCTTCGCCTTCTGGCGGGTGGAAGCGCGCTGGCTGGTGCTGGCGATGGTCGCGACCATCGTCTCGACCATGGCGCTCGGCATGGCGGTCGGCTGGAACAAGCTCTGGGGCGTCACGCATCTGATCTTCTGGACGCCGGTCGTCATCTACTACATCAGGCGCTGGCCGCTGATCGAGAAGAAGAGCGTCTTCGGCGTGTGGTTCGTGCTGGCGCTCGCGACGATGATCGTGTCGCTGGTGTTCGATGCGAAGGATTTCGTCGAGTATCTGATGGGGGTTTGAGGGGACGCGTTTGCCTCGCTTACCCCTCCCCAAAATTCGCAGAGCGAATTTTGACCCTCCCACTGGGGGAGGGT
>CAJXOU010000171.1 GCA_913057645.1 uncultured Rhodobiaceae bacterium
CTTGTCACGGGATACTTTGGCCCAGTTTAGCTCCAACAGGGACTCAGTGACCCTCGCTCCCATGGACTCTCGATCCCATGACATGTCGTCCCATGAGCACCACCACCCTCGAGCCACCTCTTCGATCCCTGTCCGGGTCAACCCCGCCCCCACACATGCCAAGTCTCTCATGTCTCACAGTGTCATCTTGCACAGGCAGGCCCAGAGGCGAACCGCACCTCCGAGCAGCCTGAGGGAGGCGATTAAGGTCCTTTCGGAACAGATGTCTTGGCCCCGCCGAACCTCAACCTCGGCACCTGGCGCAGCCTGGACGACGTCGCGAACATCATCTCAGAGGGCGCGGTGGAGTCAGGAGGGCCACGCATGACGGAGGCGGACGCAGTGGCGTGGCACGCTACCCGCATCGGCGACAAGGCGCTGCTGCAGGAAATGCTGGAAATCGCCCGCGAACACGATCTGATCGTGTTCGCGGACGAAATCTACGACAAGATTCTTTATGACGGCGAAGTCCACCACTCCATCGCTTCGATGGCGGACGACCTGCTGTTCATCACCTTTAACGGGCTTTCCAAAAATTACCGGGCGGCCGGTTTTCGCGCCGGCGCTCGTGAGCGGCGCGATCATCGGGCGCTGTGCGGGGAAGGGGGCGGCGGCATCCTCGTGCCAGCGCATTTCTTCCGTCAGCCGGTTGCGGATCGCGCGCGCCGGGCGCCCTGAAAAGATTTTCGTCACCACGGTCGAATGGTCGGAGGCTTCCGCCAGCGCCTTGCGGTGAACCGGATGCACTTTCGCTTCGGGGCAGGCGAGATAGGCCGTGCCGAGCTGCACGCCCGCCGCACCCAGCATGAAGGCGGCGGCGACGCCGCGCGCATCGCCGATGCCGCCTGCCGCGATCACGGGCACGCGCACCACGTCCACCACCTGCGGCACCAGCGCCATGGTGCCGACGGTGCCGAGATCGACGTGATCCAGAAACGTGCCGCGATGGCCGCCCGCCTCGTGTCCCTGTGCGATGACCGCGTCGGCGCCGCCCGATTCCAGGGCGCGGGCTTCCGCCGCCGTCGTCGCGCTGCCGATCACGGCCATCCCCGCGTCCTTCAACCGCTCCACGATGGCGGGCGAGGGCAATCCGAAGTGGAAACTCGCCACCCGCGGGCGGAGCTCCAGCAGCAATTCCAGCATCTCTTCGTTGAAGGCGGGCGCGGGCACGGAAGGCGGCGGCACCTCGCCAAGCCCAAGTTCTCCGAAATAGCCCGATAGCGCCTTCTGCATCGGCTTCGCGTCGTAACCCGCGACGTCCGGCTCGTGGTGAACGAAGAAATTGAGGTTGAAACTCTTGTTCGTGAGGGCGCGTACCGCCTCGGTCTCGCGGCGCAGATCCGCCGCGCTCATCATCGCGGAGCCGAGCGCGCCGAGGCCGCCCGCATTGGAGACGGCGGCGGCCAGTTCCGGGGTCGAGGCGCCCGCCATCGGGGCGAGCAGGATCGGAAGCTCGGTGCCGATAAGCCCGGTCAGGGCAGCGCTCTTGTCCATGTCGTCTCTCCCGTTGCTCGTCACGTCCCAGGAAAACTACCCACCCTCCCCCATCTTGTCCGCCAAGGCGAACAAGATGGGGGAGGGTGGAAGATTTTTCATTCGCGGTGCCATTTCGCCTCCCACCCTTTACCTCAAACGCATGAAGGTCCACACTCGCTCCATTCCGAGGGGGGCCGGCGGCAGCCGGCTGAGATGAACCTGAAACCGGTTCACCACCCTTAAAACCTGATCCGGGTCATGCCGGCGAAGGGACGGGTGTTGTGTTTTTCATATGTTTTCCCGCCCTTTCTCTCATGACCTCTCATTCCGGGAGGGGATGATGATTGTCTGGCGATCCCTGGCGGTGTTCCTCGGCCTCCTGCTGATGGGCGGCGAGCTTTACCGTAGCTGGGGCATGGGCCGCCCGCTCGTCTTCGTGCTCGACGATTTCTGCATCGGCATTCCGCTCGTCGTCACCGCGCTGCTGATGGCGAAGGATACATTCGCGCGCCGTGCCGCCTTTGCGGGTGCCTGGGGGGCGACGGCCGGCATGCTCTATCCGAGTTTCTTCGGCAAGCTCGTCGAGCCGACGCCCGACGCCGTCGCCACCACCAACATCCCCTTCGACCAGCTGACCGTCATCATCGGCGTGATCTTCGCACTGTCGCTTGCCGGTCTCGTCGCCAGTGTCGCGCTGAAGCAGGGCGCAAAGGAGTAACCCCATGAACATTCAGATCCCTCGCAAGGACGCGCTTCCCGAAGTCACCACGGGTCCGCTCCCCGCCAGCACCAAGATCTTCACGAGCCCGCAGGGTTTCCCGGACGTGAAGGTCCCGTTCCGCGAGATCGCGCTGCATCCCACGGCCAAGGAGCCGCCGGTCCGCGTCTACGACACCTCGGGGCCCTACACCGACACCACCGCGAAGATCGACGTCGAGGCGGGTCTCGTCCGTCACCGCGAAGCCTGGATCGAGGCGCGCGGCGGCACCGAGCTTTACGATGGCCGTGAGGTGAAGCCCGAAGACAATGGCAATGTCGGCGAAAAGCATCTCGCGCGCGCCTTCCCGGTGGCGAACCGTCCGCGCCGGGGTCTTCCCGGCCAGCCAGTCACGCAATACGAGTTCGCGAAGGCGGGCATCGTCACTGCCGAAATGGCCTTCATCGCCGAGCGCGAGAACATGGGCCGCAAGGCCGCGCTCGAAAACGCCGCGCACAAGCTGGCGGAAGGCGAGAGCTTCGGCGCCAACATCCCGGAATTCATCACGCCGGAATTCGTGCGCGATGAAGTCGCCGCGGGCCGCGCCATCATCCCGGCGAACATCAACCACCCGGAACTCGAGCCGATGATCATCGGCCGCAACTTCCTCGTGAAAATCAACGCCAATATCGGCAACTCCGCCGTCGCGTCCTCGGTCGCCGAAGAAGTCGACAAGATGGTCTGGGCGATCCGCTGGGGCGCCGACAACGTCATGGACCTGTCCACGGGCCGCAACATCCACAACACGCGCGAATGGATCGTGCGCAATTCGCCGGTCCCCATCGGCACCGTGCCGATCTATCAGGCGCTCGAGAAGGTCGACGGCGTCGCCGAAGACCTCACCTGGGAGGTTTACCGCGACACGCTGATCGAGCAGGCGGAGCAGGGCGTCGACTATTTCACGATCCATGCGGGCGTCCGCCTCGCCTATGTGCCCCTTACCGCGAAGCGCGTCACAGGCATCGTCAGCCGAGGCGGCTCCATCATGGCGAAGTGGTGCCTCGCGCATCACAAGGAGAGCTTCCTCTACACGCACTTCGAGGAAATCTGCGACATCATGCGCCAGTACGATGTCTCCTTTTCGCTGGGCGACGGGTTGCGTCCGGGCTCCATCGCGGATGCGAACGACGAGGCGCAGTTCGCCGAGCTCGAAACGCTTGGAGAGCTGACGCAGATCGCCTGGGCGAAGGGCTGCCAGGTGATGATCGAAGGGCCGGGTCATGTGCCGATGCACAAGATCAAGGTCAACATGGACAAGCAGTTGAAGCATTGCGGCGGCGCGCCTTTCTACACGCTCGGGCCGCTCACCACCGACATCGCGCCGGGCTACGACCACATCACGTCGGGCATCGGCGCCGCCATGATTGGCTGGTTCGGCTGCGCCATGCTCTGCTACGTGACACCGAAAGAGCATCTCGGCCTGCCGGACCGCGCCGACGTGAAGGAAGGCGTCATCACCTACAAGATCGCGGCGCACGCCGCCGATCTCGCGAAGGGACATCCCGCCGCGCAGCTCCGCGACGATGCGCTCAGCCGTGCGCGTTTCGAATTCCGCTGGGAAGACCAGTTCAACCTTGCGCTCGACCCCGAACGCGCCAAGGAATTCCACGACCGCACGCTGCCGAAGGAGGCGCACAAGGTGGCTCACTTCTGCTCCATGTGCGGCCCGAAATTCTGCTCCATGAAGATCACGCAGGAAGTCCGCGACTACGCCGAAAGCGGCATGGCGGAGATGGCGAGCGAGTTCCGCAATTCCGGCGGCGAGATCTATCTCGAAGAGGCGGATGCGGCGAACAAGGCGGCGAACAAGTCGCTTTCAGGGAAAGCGGCGGAGTAGGGGCGCGCTCGTCCCCTCCGTCGTCATTGCCGGGCTTGACCCGGCAATCCAGAAGCCGCGAAGCGGCGTCAGGAAAGACTCTTCCTGCCGGAGCAACAGCCGCCAATAATTCGGTCCCTCACCCTGGACCCCCGGGTCAAGCCCACTGCTGTCCGGTTAAGGAATGGGTGGACGGGTTGCATGGCTTGGATTCAACTGTGTTTTGCGACGAACGCGGTTGAATGAAGCTCGGAGAGCCCAAGCCATGCGC
>CAJXOU010000172.1 GCA_913057645.1 uncultured Rhodobiaceae bacterium
TAGATACGGCTCGCCTGACCGGTATCACCGGCGCGGCCCAGACAGGCGGCATGCCGCATCAGGCCTGCATCATCCCAGGGATTGGTCTCGACCGCCGCGGCAGCGGCGGCGCAAGCCGTGACGTCAATGGGAAGTGCTGCGGCAGCCGTGGCTGCGGCCTGGGTCGACACCGAGCTGGCGCGCGCCGGGCCGTCATGAGACGGCGTTGCCGCTGCGACCGGCTGCTCGGCCGGCTCGGCAGCATGGACCGCTGGAGGCGCAATCGCGGCCGGTGCTGCCGGCGCCGGGCCCTCGGGAGGGCACCCGCCCCCGAACAGAGTGCCTGAGAGCCCCGCCCCCGCCGCCTCAGGCGCGCGGGCAACGCGTTCGCGCGCGGCCAGCGCATGGTCGGCGATCTCGGCCGGGTCGCGCATGGTGCCCCGCCTGTCGCCGCCCGCCGGTACGCCCGACCAGTCCGCCGTCACGCGCGGGCTCATCTGTCCCAGCGTGAAATCGGCGCGCAGCCGTTCGCCCGCCTCGAACTGCGCCGCGCCGATCAGCGGTTTGCCGTCCGCGCCCTTGCGGCGGCGCAGCCAGCCGAGCGGCGATTCCGCGTCGTTGATATCGACCGCCACCTCTTCCGCGCCGACGCGCACCGTCCGCCGCGCGGGCAGGCGGTGCCGCGCTGCGGCGGCGGCCGGTTCCTTCCGCCTTGCGGGCTTCTTCGTCGTCATTGCGGCAGCCTGGTCGTTTCGGCGCGGCGCAGCGCATGTTCCAGCCGGTCGAGCAGCATGTCGAAACCGGCGTCGTCGCGGCGGTCCTCGACAAGGCGGCAGGCATAGGCGGCGGTCGTGCGGTCGCGGCCGAAATGCCGCCCGACGGCGGAGAGGCTTGCGCCGTAGATCACATGGGCGAGGTACATCGCGACCTGCCGCGCCTGCGCCACGGGCGCCCCGCGTCTCGTGGGCGATCTCATCTCGGTGATCGGCACGTTCCAGGCCCGCGCCACCGTTTCCTGCATCAGCGCCACGCGCGCCTGCCTCTCCCTTTCGCCCAGACTGCGCCACTCCATTTGGTTCTCTCCATCGATCTCCGGCCATGTCGCGGTGAGGCATTCTCATCGCCCTTCCCTGAAATTTACATATTTCGTACAAAGTGGGGATAAAGTGATGTAATATTTTCTTGGACGATCAGGAGGATCCCCGGGTGAGAACCAGAATCCGTCATTTCCGCAAGCAACGCGGCCTGACACAGACCGACCTTGCCGCCGCGCTCGGCACGACGGCCGCCACCGTCTCGCGGCTCGAAACGGCGGACATGACCGTCTCGACGGGCTGGCTGGAGCGGATCGCGGCGGTGCTCGGGGTCGAGGTCGCCGATCTCGTCGGCGGCAGCGAGCGCGCCGGCCTTGTCTGCCTCGCCGAGATCGGGCGCGGCGGCGCCGTGCGGGCGCTCGCCGAGGGCCTCCCGCTTTCGCCGTCTCTCGGGGCGCCGGCGCGCGACCCCCTCGCCTTCCGCGTCGCCGAGGACACGGGGAGTTATGCGGCGGGCGACATGCTGATCGCCGACAGGGTGCCGGCCGGGGACGCAGCGCCGCTTCTCGGGCGCGACTGCATCGTTGCGGACATCACCGGCGAACGCGTGTTCGGCCGCCTCGTCTCCGCGGAAGGACGGCATTGCCTCGCCGTGCCGCCGGAAGCGGGCGCGGCGGCGCGAGAGATCGCGGCGGCGGACTGGATCGCCCCGGTCGTCTCTCTTGTCAGGATGTTTCCGCCCGTCAGCCGCCCGCGTTCCGGCAGGTGACGGTCACGCTGCCCGACTTTCCTTCCGCGCCGTCGCAGGCCATGCCCGGAAAGCACATCGGCGCAGGCGCGCCGGTGAAATGGAAGGCGATATAGGCATCGCCGCCGCCCGATGCGTCCACCACGCCGACCAGGTCGTAGCTGCGCGTATCGCCGCCCGACAGGGTCAGCACGTCGCCGACGGCGGGCGCCGACAGCGGCACATAATGTTCGCCGTCGAAGGTCAGGCTCGCGGTGCCGTTCACATCGCCGATCTCGCAACGAGCGGAAAGATCGGCCGGTCCGCTGTCGCCGCCGCTGATCGGAAAGGAGGCGCTCTCGCCTTCCGCCAGCGTCACCGTGCCGCCGTCGAGGACCGCCCTTGCCGCATGGGCGGGCGCCGCGAAAAGAAGCGCGGCTGCCAGCAGCGTGAAGAACGATGCGATTGAGTAAACGGTCGTGATGCGGCGCATATACGGGCTCCCTCGTCTTCCCCCGCCCCAGTCTGCCCCGCGCCGGGCGCCGCGATCAATGGCGGATCGCCGCCTCAGGCGATGCGGACATTCGCCCTGTCGGCGAGCGCGTGCGCCTTTTCCGACTGCAGGAAGGCGTCGTGACCGAGCACCATCGAGATGCGGCCTTCGTCGTTCACCAGCGGCAGCCGCAGCCAGAACTGGAAGATGTTGGGCTGGTTCCACGGCGTGAGAGGCACCACGCCCTGCGCGGGCCGGCCGCCGCGAACGACCTCGTGATAGGCGGCGTCCCAGTAATCCGTCTGGTCGCCGAGGTCGTATTCGTCGAGATAATGGCCGGTGAGTTCCACACCGAGATAGTCGCGCAGCCGCGTGCCCGCGAGCCGCACGCGCAGACGCGGCTGTTCCTCTTCCGTCACGTCGATGAGGCTGAGCGAGGGCAGGACGCGCCGCAGCTCCGCGGGCTGAATATCCGCGCGCGTCGGAAAGCCGCCGTCTCCCGCCTTCGACCGCCAGTAGTCGAAGAGGTCGCGCTGCTCGGGCACGATGAGTTGCGCTCTGATGGCTTGGTCGGCTCGCGTCAGCGGATTGTCCCCTCACATGTGGCGGCAGCCCGCCAAACCCCCGAATCGCTGAAAGTCTGGTCCTGTGTGCGTTGCGGTGCAAGCGGCATGCCCCTCGTCACCGCTCCGGCGCGCTATTTCGCGGCGCGCCGCTTGCGCCGTCCGCCCTGCCCGAGGCCCATCTTCTTCGCCAGCCTGGAGCGCGCCTGCGCATAGTTCGGCGCCACCATGGGATAGTCGCGCGGCAGGCCCCACTTCTCGCGATATTCCTCCGGACTGAGATTGTAATGCGAGCGCAGATGACGCTTCAGCGACTTGAACTTCTTGCCGTCCTCGAGACAGATCAGATAGTCGGGCGTGATCGACTTCCTGACCGGGACGGCGGGATCGGTCTGAAGGTCCGCAGCGGAACTGCCCGTCGACGCACTGGTCAAGGCGCCGAATACTTTGTGAATTAATCCCGCCAGTTCTTCCGGCGCTACCGCGTTGTGCCCCACATAGGCCGAAACGATATCGGCCGTCATATCGATCAGATCCGCCTTCTCCGCCACCGCGCCCTCTTCCCTTCGGCCCGGCGTATATCGTCGCCGCTGACAATCTTCCGGGCCGTTAACCAAACCAATATTCAGGGGAATCTATAGCTCTTAGATCGATTATCAATCAAGCACTCACTTGCGGAAGTTCTGTTTAAAACGACTGGATGCTGATTAAACGCGCATTCCGGGCGATTTCATGAATCGGTCCGGGATTCAACCTGTCTTTCTCTGGTTCGGAACAAATAGAATAGTCGTCGGCACTATTCACTGTCCCTTGTAATGTCAATGGTGAAAGAAGAATTCTGTCGTTCAAATAACTGGAATTTTCTCTGCTGAATTCCATTTCGCCGACAGATAGCTGCCCATGCGTTCTATTGCCTGCTCGCCTTCGGGAAGCATCTGATAGAACGCATGCCAGACATGAATCATGCCGTCCCATATTTCGATCTCCGCGTCGACGTCGGCGGCGACGGCGCGTTTTTCGAGATCGCGTGAATCGTCCAGCAGCACTTCGTCGCTGCCGACATGGATCAGCATCGGCGGCATTCCCGTCAGGTCGGCGAGGTTCGGCGATGCGAGCGGATCGCTTGCCGCCGCACCGGCGAGATAGGTCGCGGCCGTCTCGCGGATGCTCTGCGGCGTGATCATCGGCTCGGCGTCGGCCTTCGATCTGTAGCTCCCTGTATCACAGGTGAGATCGGTCCAGGGACTGATGAGGATCGCCGCGCCCGGCATCGGCAGTCCCTCGTCCCGCGCGGCAAGCAGCGTCGCCATCGTCAGCCCGCCGCCTGCCGCATCGCCGCCGATCGCGCTTTTTTCCGGCCCATGCCCCTTGTCGAGCCGCCAGCGATAGCAGGCCAGGCCGTCCCCCCCGCCGCCGGGCCAGGGGTGCCCCCGCGCCAGCCCCTCACCCACCCTCACCCCCCGCGCACTCGACCCCAGCCCCCACCCCGCCGCCCGCGCCCCCTGGCGTCCCCACGCACCG
>CAJXOU010000173.1 GCA_913057645.1 uncultured Rhodobiaceae bacterium
CGGGCGGGTGCGGGGGGGGAGGGTGCGGAGCGTTAGGCCCGGTTGGGTGCCCGTGCGCTGGACTCTTGTCTAGAGCAAGGGTTGCGGCGGGCTCGTCAGCGAACCGGCCAGCAGCAGAAGACCGAGTGCGACGAGTGCCGCACCACCCGCAATCTTGAGGCCTCGTTCAACACGATGGGCCCACGGACTGTCGACCTTGCCGGCGGCGCGAAGAGCCAGATTCTTGGAAAAGACGGTCAGGACCGCGAGCGCGGAAACTGTGATCGCAGTGCCGAGCGACATGACGACGGCGGACAGGACACCTACGGCGAACGCGCCCTGCGTCACAGCAAAGAGCAGAACCAGAACCGCACCGCTGCAAGGCCTCAGGCCGACCGAGACGATCATCGCGGCCATGCCCTTCGTCCCTTTCGCCGCGCGAATTTCCGCTGGGCCGGGGATGTGAGCGTGATCGTGTCCTCGGTGGTCGTGTGTATCGTGATCATGATCATGATTTTGGCGTCCCATCACAGCCTGCCAGAGAAGCCACGCGCCGATGCCCACGATAAGAGCGAAGCTTGCGCGCTCGATGAGAGGGATCGCATCTGCCGTTGCCCTATGTGTCATTCCGATGACGAGGGCCAGCAACCCGACCACCACGATGGCGGTTACGGCCTGCGCGAAGGCGGACAGAAACGCGATCAAAATGCCGCGCTTCAACTCGCGCTCGTCGGCGAGAAGATAGGACGTCACAACTATCTTCCCGTGGCCTGGCCCCGCAGCATGGAAGATGCCGTAAAGGAACGAGATGGATACGAGCCCCCAGACGGCCACCATAGACTGTTGCAGGTTCACGGCCCGCAAGGCGCCGGCCATGGCACGGTAGTATTCCTGCTGCATTGTCATGATGTAGCGTGCCGCGCTGGACAGGAAGCCTGGTTCGGGCGGCGGCTCTGCTTCGCTGCTTCCCGGCATTGCGAACGGGTTCTGCGCGACAGCCGCTTCGGGCATGACGAAGAACGAGATCGCGAGCAGAAGGACGACTAGCATTGTTGCCGGCTTCATGTGGCGGATGCGCAGGTAACTGTTGCGACGGGCGCAAAATAGGCGCCGAGTTGCGACGAAGAGCTTGTGAATGCACTCTCCGGCAATGTCGTCCACACGTTTTCGACGTTCGGAGTCTCGGTCTTGACCTTGCATCCAGCCGGAACATCTCCGGTCATCAGAATCGGGTCGTCCTTCAGATAGTCGATGGAGATGTAGTAGGAGGGGTCGTATACCCGGATCTTCACCGGCGTTGCGGCAGAAGGAGCCTGAGGGGTTTCGAGAGGAACGACGAACGAGAGCGTCAATCTTCCCGTCTCGTCGTCCCATGTCGATTTTCCGTTCTCAGCCTTGCCCGTCGTCACCGGTGCGCCCCCGGAAACAACCTCGGTGAAGTAGTTCCACTCGGCAAGGTTTTCCAGGTTCACATCCGTCAGTCCGGCGAGCAGTTCTTCGTCGTACCCGTCCTCGCCTTTCTCCGCACCCTCGACCGCGAAAGCGGAATAGAACTCGTCGAACGTCCAGGCAACGCCGATCGCAGTGAGGCGTCCCTCGGGGTCGAAATGCATCTCGGTGCGCATGTCGATCCAGACATGAGGGTGGGCGCGGCTGGAAGTCGGGGCAGCGAACAATAGAATAACGGCCAGGAATGCCGTTGTGCAGGCTCTCATTCTGTTACCTGGTGTGAGACGCGCACTCAATAACCTTCCAGCGTTGCGTAGCGGTCCCTGTGGAAATTACCGTCGCCGAAACTCGCCGAGGCGACGCGCGCACGCTTCATGAAAAGACCGACATCGAACTGGTCGGTCATTCCCATGCCGCCATGCATTTGCAGACCTTCGTTGGTCATCAGCGTAGCAACGTCGGAAAGGCGCGATTTCGCGAGGCTCGCGATCAATGGCACATCGTTGCGCCTTTCCTCCAGAGCGGAGAGTGCGTCCAGAACCACGGAACGGCAAAGTTCGATCTCCGAGAACAGCACGGCCATGCGGTGCTGAAGGGCCTGGAACGAACCGATCACCTTGCCGAACTGTTTGCGTTCCTTGAGATAATCGAGCGTCGTATCGAAAGTCTGCTGGACCATGCCCAACATCTCTGCCGAAAGGCCGATGCGGGCAATATCGAGCACTTGTTCCACCACATCATTGCCTCCGTCGACAGAGCCGAGCACTGATGATGCGGGAGCGCGGACATTGTCGAGCTCTATGTTTGCGGCGTTCCGGCCGTCGACCATAAGGGTCCGGGTAATCTTGACTCCTGCCGCCTTCGGGTCGACCAGGAATAGAGTTAAGCCTGTCCGGTCGTTATCGTTGCCGCTGGTGCGTGCAACGACAATCAGCTGTTCGGCAACGTGGCCATCGAGTACGAAGGTCTTGGTGCCGCTGATCCTGTATGACGACCCGTCCGCCTCGGCGCGCGTTGCGATGCGGGTCGGGTTGTGATGCGGCCCCTCTTCAAGGGCAAGCGCCATTATGCGATCCCCCGCCGCGATTGCCGACAGAATTTCCTGTCTTTGCGTGGCGTTGCCGGCGAGTTGCACTGCAGAGCCGCATAGAAGAACGGTCGAAACGAGCGGGCTTGCGGCCAGCGTACGTCCGGCTTGCTCGAGCACGAGCCCAAGGCCCACGGGACCGAAATCCGTGCCGCCATATTTTTCCGAGATCATGATTCCGGCGAAACCGAGATCCGCCATTTCCTTCCAGGCCGCCTGGTCGAAGCCCGTGGCATCCCTGGTGTCTCGCAATTTGCGCAGGTTGGCGATCGGCAATCTCTCCTGAAAGAATTGCGTTGCGGTGTCGCGGAGAAGCTGTTGCTCCTCGGTCAGTACAAGTGCCATCTCGTCCCGGTTTTCTGGTTGTTCGTGTGTGAATGCTGGCGGCCGCGCCAGTGCGGCGCGGCCGGAATCGTATTCGCTTGCTCAGTCGGGCAGGCCGAGAACGCGCTTCGACACCACGTTGAGCTGCACTTCGCTCGTGCCGCCCTCGATGGAATTGCCCTTGGAACGAAGCCACGAGCGCGTAATGCCGATTTCGGCGTCGTCGAAGCCGTCGCCCTCCCAGCCAAGGGCCTTGGTGCCCATCAGTTCGAGGAGAAGCTCGTAGCGGCGCTTGTTGAGCTCGGTGCCGTAGTATTTGAAGATCGAGCTCGCGGCGCCCGGGCCCTGACCGGCTTTCGCTTCCTCGGCGGAGCGTTGCATGGTGAGGGCAAAGGCCCTGCTGTCCATCTTCTGGCGTGTGATGTGTTCACGCAGCGACGGGCTCGCCACCTTGCCGTCCAGCTCGCCGAAATAATCCTTTGCCACCTGTTCGAGGCCGCCGAGCCCGCTACCGGAGCCGACGCCGCCGAGGCCCATGCCTGAGATCATCTCTCGCTCGTGCTGGAGCAGGCGTTTGGCGATGGTCCAGCCCTTGTTGAGTTCGCCGACGAGGTTCTTCTTCGGCACCTTCACATCGGTGAAGAAGGTTTCGCAGAAGGGCGAGGCGCCGGAGATCATGGTGATCGGACGGGCCTCGACGCCCGGTGACATCATGTCGAAAAGCAGGAAGCTGATGCCGTCATGCTTCTTTGTGGTGTCGGTGCGCACGAGGCAGAAGATCCAGTCGGCCTTGTCAGCGTAGGAAGTCCATATCTTCTGGCCGTTGACGAGGTAGTGGTCGCCCATGTCCTCGCATTTCGTCTGCAGGCCCGCGAGATCGGAGCCTGCGCCTGGTTCCGAGTATCCCTGGCACCAGCGGATTTCACCACGCACGATCTTGGGAAGGTGCTCCTTCTTCTGTTCCTCGTTCGCGAATTCCAGAAGAGCCGGCCCCAGCATCCAGATGCCGAAGCTCGAAAGGGCGGGCCGTGCCTTGATACGCCTCAGCTCCTGCTGAAGCACCTGGTTTTCTTCCTTGCTGAGACCGCCGCCGCCATATTCCGCCGGCCAGGTCGGTGCGGTCCAGCCGCGCGAGGCCATGCGATCAAGCCAGAGTTTCGAGTCCGGATTGGCATATTTGGCATTGCGACCGCCCCAGACGGTTTCCTCCTCGGACATCGGCGTCCGCATGGATTTCGGGCAGTTCTCTTCGAGCCAGGTTCTCGTCTCCTGACGGAATTTTTCCAGCGCTTCCATGGTTGTTTCTTTCCAGCGAGGGTTCCCTTTGCTGACAGAATATCAGCAGGTCCCGGTCAGGCAACCTGCAACGAGGGTAAAAGAGGTCTCTTGTTCGGGGGAGACAAGCGGGTACGTCTCGCGAAGGGAAGGGCGGGCGTCAGGGGCTCAA
>CAJXOU010000174.1 GCA_913057645.1 uncultured Rhodobiaceae bacterium
GGGCAGGGAAACGTCAAGGCCTTGTAATAATTAAGATTTGTGACGCCGGGGCAAAAGATGTCCTGTTTTAAGGCATTGAAAGATATGGGGTTTTTTCACCTATGGAACCTGCCACTAACCGGGGTTCCACGGTATTCACCACAATCCCGCAAGCCTTCATCCTGCGCGCGCTGCTGTGCACAAACCTTCCGTGTGCGGCATTTGGAATCCGCAAAGCGTTGATTCCATTATCGCTTTCTGTCGAGCTTCCCATATCAGGAAAGATGGCGCACACGCTCGATCTCGACGCCGACACTGGCGGCCTCGGGTATGACGGCCAGCTTCTCCACCCGGACAAGGGCGACCCGCACCCGTTCGTCTTCGAGGCAGGAGGCGGCGATCCGCTCGGCCAGGGTCTCGACGAGGTTCAGGTGACCCTCGGAGACGATGGCCTTGATGCCGTCGACCACGGTCGCATAGCAGACGACGTTGCTCAGGTCGTCGCCATGCGCGGCCTCCGCGACGGTCAGATCGACATTGACCCGGATGGGCTGCGCGCTGCCCTTTTCGTGCCTGTAGGCGCCGATATGGGCGTCGAGCAGAAGGTCGCGGACGAAGACGTGGCGGATCGCGCGCTCGGCGCTGGCGATCTTCAGGGGGGTCACGTTTTCAGGCTGACTCATGAGAGGTCTACTCCGAAATGCCGGTCACGTCCGGCGTTTCCCACGCCAGATGCTGGCCGCCGTCGAGCGCGATCATCTGGCCCGTCATGGCGGGTGAGGCGAGAATAAACCGAACCGCGGCGCAAATCTCGTCCGGCGTGGTGCCGCGTTTCAAAATGGTGGACGCCATCTGGCGCTCGAAATCCGCCGCCGACTGCCGCGCATTAGCGAGCGCGGGGCCGGGGCCGATGGCATTTACCCGGATCCGCGGCGCAAAGGAGCGCGCAAGAACCTGCGTCATGTCCCACAGCGCCATCTTGCTGATCGTGTAGGAGAAGAAATGCGGCGTCGGCGCCCAGACGCGCTGGTCCGTGATGTTGACGATGTTGCCTTCCGCGCCGTCCGGGAGCTGGCTCGCGAAGGCCCGCGAGAGCAGGGCCGGCGCGCGCAGGTTCGTATCGAGATGCGCCGTCCAGCTTTCGGGCGTCACGCTTGCCGCCTCGTCGCGCTCGAAGAGAGACGCGTTGTTGACGAGAAGCGCGATCGGGCCAAGCGCAGAGGCCGCAGCTGGCACGAGGCCTTCGGTGCCTGCGACATCGCCCAGATCGGCGTGCAGGGCGCAGGCCCGTCCACCGCGCGCCTCGATCCCGGCGACGACGTCGGATGCGTCGTCCGACGAACTGTTGTGGTGCACGGCCACCGACCAGCCGTCCTCGGCGAGCGCAAAGGCAATCGCCCGGCCGATCCGGCGGGCGGCACCTGTCACCAAGGCGTTGCGCGTGCTGTCGCTCAAGCGGATGGTCCTCAGATGGCGCCGGGAAGATGACCGAAGGAGAACATGGCGTAGAGATAGGCGAAGTAGGCGGCAAGGAAAACCAGGCCTGTGCCGCGGCCGATGCGGCCGCCGGTCATGGTCACGGGCAGCAGCATGACGACGGCGCCCAGCATGACCCAGAGATGGAAATTCAGGAAATCTTCCGTGACGGGAAGCGGCGCGATCAGGGCGGTCACGCCCAGGATCGCCAGAATGTTCATGATGTTGCTGCCGATGATGTTGCCGACGACGACATCGTCGTTGCGGCGGAAGACGGCCATCATGGAGGTGGCAAGCTCGGGCAGCGAGGTGCCGATGGCGATGAGCGAAAGGCCGATGACGGCATCCGATACGTGGAAGGCCTCGGCGATCCCGGTGCCGCCGTCGACAACGAGGCGGGCGCCGAGGGGAAGGCCGAGAATGCCGACCAGGATCTTGATCGCGATCACGCGGCGGGAGAGTTTCGGCGGGTTGATGTCGCCATGCGGCAGGTCGTGGGCGAGGCCCGTCTGGACGGCGCCGAAGGCATCGCACGTGCCTTCGCGCAGGGAAGGGGCTTCATCCGCCGCAGCGAGAGGCGGCGGGCTGTAGGGGTTCTTCCGCGCATCCCAGCCCGAATAGACCAGATAGCAGGCGAGCAGCACGAGAAACAGAATGCCCTGCCAGAAGCCGAGCGGGCCGACGAAGCACAACACGACGAGCAGGACGCTCGCGCCCATCATGATGACCATGTTGTGGGGGACGGTGCGGCCGATGCAGCAGATGGGATAGATCAGCGCAGGCAGGCCGAGGATCAACAGGATGTTGGCGATGTTGCTGCCGACGACATTGCCGATCGCGATGCCGGGCACGCCCGAAAGCGCGGCGCGCACACTGACGAGAAGTTCCGGCGCCGAGGTGCCGAAAGCGACGATGGTGAGCGCGATCAGGAGCGGGGAAAGACCGTAGCGGGCGGCGAGGGAGGCCGCGCCCGCAACCAGGAGATCGCCGCAGACGATGAGAATGAGAAGACCGCCGGCGAGATAGAGATACATTTCGAGCATCAACGCGCCTCGCCTTCGGGGGATGCGGGTCTATGGGCGAAGCCGGCCTCATCGCGGCAATCTACGCGGCTTCTGCTCCGCATATCGGCGCTCGATCCTCTCTCGTTACGGCAGGTCCGCCCCCGGGCCTCTTGCTAGGCATATAGGGTTGTCCGGGCGCTATGGCAAGAATATCAGCGGAAAACCGCCCATTTGCCGGACTTTGGCGGTGTCTTTGGGTTACTCTCGAAGCAGCGGGCGGATAGCGAGGTGGCTGTGGAAAACGAGGTTCTGGCGGCGGGAGCGGCGGTCGAGGCGGTGGCGGAGGGCATCCATGTGCCCTACCTCAAGGAAGTGATCATCTTCCTGATCGCGGCGGTCGCCGTGATGCCGCTCTTCCACTGGTTTCGCGCGAGTACGGTGCTCGGCTATCTGTTCATCGGGGCGCTGATCGGGCCGCACGGCTTCGCGCTTATCGCGGAGGGGGTCGGGCTGTCGCAGATCGGCGAGCTCGGCGTCGTGTTCCTGCTGTTCACCATCGGTCTCGAACTGTCGTGGCAGCGGCTGCGCTCGATGCGGACCTATGTGCTGGGGCTCGGGGGCGCGCAGGTGCTGGCCTGCGGCTTCGCGCTTCTTGGCGTGTTCTACATGGCGGGGCTTTCCTGGCCCGCGGCCACCATCCTGGGGTTCGCGCTCGCGCTTTCCTCCACCGCGATCGTGACGCAACTTCTGATCGAGCGGGGAGAGTTCGCCGCGCAGCCGGGGCGCATCGCCTTCTCGATCCTGCTGATGCAGGACCTCGCGGTCGTTCCCATTCTGGTCATGGTGTCGATCTTCTCCGCCTATGCGGCGGGGGGCGACGACGTCAACATGTTCAGCCTTGCGGGCATGGCTGTGCTGAAGGCGGCGCTTGCGGTGACGCTTATCCTGACGGTGGGGCGCTATGTGCTGCGCTGGATCTACGGTGTCGTCGCGCGGACGCAGAACCCCGAACTGTTTCTGGCGCTGTCGCTGCTCGCGGCGCTGCTGACGGCGGTTGCGACCGGGGCGGCCGGGCTGTCGATGGCGCTCGGTGCGTTCCTTGCCGGGCTGCTGCTTTCCGATACCGAATTCAGGCCGCAGATCGAGACCGACATCCAGCCGTTCAAGGCGCTGCTGCTGGGGCTCTTTTTCATCAGCGTCGGCATCGGCATGGACTTCTCGGTGTTCCGGGACAATTTCGATGCGGTGCTCGGGCTGATCGCGGTGTTCCTGGTGCTGAAGACGGCGCTGATCGCGGCGCTCACGCTGTCGTTCGGGCAGTCGCGGTTGTGCTCGCTGCGGACGGGGCTGCTGCTCGCGTCGGGCGGCGAGTTCGCCTTCGTGGTGATCGCGGGCGCGGCAGAGGGGGGCGTGGTGCCGCTGGCGGTCGCGCATGTGGTGCAGCTTTCGGCCGCCGTGTCGATGGCGCTGACGCCGGGGCTTGCGTCGCTCGGGGCATGGCTGCAGAAGCGGTTCGACGGGTTCGAGGGCGACCGCGAGCGCGATGCGGACGGGCGGCCGAGAGAGTTTTCGGATGTCAGCATTGCGCCGCTGCGCGATCTCCTCGGTCGGCCGATCCGGGGCAAGGCCCTCGGCGACGCGGAATCCCTCGCGCTCGGAGTCGACGGCCGGCCGGTCCGTGTCTGCCTCGAGCAGCCACCCCGGCGCTGGGCCGAGCGTCCAGACGCCTCATGCGAGCGCCCGGACTCCGACGCTCCGCGTCCAGTCCCAGGTCGGTAGCCACGCGCACACAAGCCGCATGGACACC
>CAJXOU010000175.1 GCA_913057645.1 uncultured Rhodobiaceae bacterium
ATCGTGAAAGATCACGTAGGGCGGCACGCCCTGTTCGCGCGCGAGCCGCAGCCGCTCCGCGCGGAGCGACTGGAACAGCGCTTCCTCTTCCGGCGAGGCCAGTGGGTCCGGGGCCGCCGCGGCGGTTTTCTGCCGGCGCGTTCGGACGGGATCCCGGCGGAATTCGACCGGCTGCTGACCCTGCAACACCGGTCTCGCGCTTTCCTCGAGCTTCAATGCGCCATAGGCCGTGTGGTCGATGGAAATGATGCCGCGCGCCGCGAGCTGCCGGAACACGGACTGCCAGCCCTTCTGGTCGATGTCCCTGCCGACGCCGAATGTCGGCAGATCGTCATGACGGCTGCGTTCGACTTTCTCCGTCCTGTTGCCGCGCAGGATGTCGATCAGATGACCCGCGCCGAAGCGCTGTCCTGTGCGGTAGATGGCCGATAGCGCCTTGCGCGCCGCTTCCGTACCGTCCCACATTTCCGCCGGGTTGAGACAGGCGTCGCAATTGCCGCAACCGCCTTCATGTTGCTCGCCGAAATGCGCGAGCAGCGCCTGCCGCCGGCAATCGGCCGTTTCGCACACGTGAAGCAGCGCATCGAGCTTCGCCCGCTCGACCTGCTTGACCGCCTCCGGCGAACCGCCTTCGTCGATCATCCGACGGCGCTGGGAAACATCGCTCATGCCGTAGGCCATCCAGGCGTCGGACGGCAACCCGTCGCGCCCTGCCCGGCCCGTCTCCTGATAATAGGCCTCGATGCTCGACGGAAGATCGAGATGGGCGACGAAACGCACGTCGGGCTTGTCGATTCCCATGCCGAAGGCGATGGTCGCGACGAGAACCGGACCTTCGTCCTTGAGGAAGGCATCCTGATGCCGGTCGCGAACGCTCCGGTCGAGACCGGCATGATAGGGGAGCGCCTGAATGCCCTGCGCCGTCAGCCATTCGGCGGTGTCCTCGACCTTCTTCCGGCTGAGACAATAGACGATGCCGCTCGCCCCCTCATGCGCCTTGAGGAAATCGCGAAGCTGCGCTTTCGCGTTGTCCTTGCGGACGATGGTGTAGCGGATGTTCGGGCGGTCGAAGCTCGCGGAAAAGAGGCGCGCGTCGTCGAGCTGCAGGCGATGGACAAGATCGTCGCGGGTCTGCGGATCAGCCGTCGCCGTGAGCGCGAGACGCGGTACGCCGGGGAAACGCTCCTTCAATCTTGCAAGCTGCAGATATTCCGGCCGGAAGTCGTGGCCCCACTGGCTGATGCAATGCGCTTCATCGATGGCGAAGAGCGCCAGCGGCACGCGCGACAGCAGCCCCATGAAGCCGTCGCCGGCGAGCCGCTCGGGCGTCACGTAGAGGAGATCGAGCTCGCCCGCCGCCAGCGCATCGCGAATGTCGCGCGCCTCTTCCGGCGTGAGCGTGGAATTGAGCGCCGCCGCCCGCACGCCGGACTGACGCAACGCTTCCACCTGATCGCGCATCAGCGCGATGAGCGGTGAAACGACGACCGCGACACCGTCGCGGCAGAGCGCCGGAATCTGGTAGCAGAGCGATTTGCCCGCCCCCGTCGGCAGAAGCACCACCGCGTCGCCGCCACCGACGACATGCCCGATGATTTCGGCCTGCTGCCCGCGGAACGAAGGCAGCCCGAAAACCTCCTTCAGCACCTTTTCGGGCTGGAGCATCGGCTCACCGGTCGTTTTCAGGGCCTCGGACATGGAGCGACTCAGTAGGAGGAATTCGGGAGGAGGTCGAAACTAACACCTGCGGGCTTCCATGAAAGCCCCGGAGCCCCGGGACATTGAACCGGAACCGCCGCCTGCGCGTATCTCCGGGTACGAACCCGATTGTGGGTTCCGGCACTCTGCCGCTATAGTCGGGGAGCTGACGCAGGGAGGCTTGCATGACCCAAATCTCCGTTGACGGCATGCATACGGGCGGAGCCGTCGCCGACAGTCTCGATGTGACGCCTGCGAATGTCTCGAAGATCGCAGGCATCCCCCGGCTTGCGCGCATGGCGTTCCGCGCGCTCCTCAATATAAGACGAGGCAGCCTGCTGATCGTCCTGCCGGACGGACGACGTCTGCGCTTCAGCGGCAGCGAACCCGGCGAAAACGCGGAAATGATCATTCGCGACTTTGGTCTCACCCGCCGTTTCGTCGCGAACGGCGATCTCGGCGCCGCGGAAGCCTTTCTCGACGGCATGTGGGACAGCCCCAACGTGACCGCGTTTCTCCAGTTCTTCCTGCGCAACGGAGAAGCCCTGCAAGACAAGTTGAGGGGAATCCCCGGCGCCCGTTTCGTCTCGCGTCTCGGTCACATGCTCCGGCGGAACTCGAAGCGCGGCTCGAAGCGCAACATCGAATATCACTACGACCTCGGAAACAGCTTCTACCGGCGCTGGCTCGACCCGACCATGACCTACTCCTCGGCGCGTTTCGAGCACCCGGGACAGGACCTCTCCGAAGCGCAGATCAACAAGTACCGCTCCCTCGCCGAACGGATCGACCTGAAGCCCGAGCACCACCTGCTCGAGATCGGCAGCGGCTGGGGCGGTTTCGCGGAATATGCCGCGAGCGAGATCGGTTGCCGCGTCACCGGCATCACCATCAGCAAGGAGCAGCTTGCCTTTGCGCGCGAGCGCATGGAGAGAAAACAGCTCTCCCACAAGGTGGACATCCGCTATCAGGACTATCGCGACGTGGACGAGAAGTTCGACCGCATCGCTTCCATCGAGATGTTCGAGGCGGTGGGCGAGGAATACTGGCCGGACTATTTCGGCAAGATCCGGCAATGCCTGAAACCGGGCGGCAAGGCCGGCCTCCAGATCATCACCATTGCGGATCGCTCCTTCGCCAGCTACCGCAAGCGCGCCGACTTCATCCAGCGCTACATTTTTCCCGGAGGCATGCTGCCTTCACCGACCGCCCTGCGTCAGCAGGTGGCGCAAGCGGGACTCACCTGGGCGGGCAATCTCGAATTCGGCCTCGACTATGCGGAGACGCTGAAGCTCTGGCGCGAGCGCTTCCGCGCGGCCTGGCCCGATATAAGCGCGCAGGGCTTCGACGAGCGCTTCCGCCGCATGTGGGAATACTACCTTTCCTACTGCGAGGCCGGTTTCCGCGCCGGCAATATCGACGTGACGCAATTGACCCTCGCCCGGCAATAGCGCCCGGGAATAGCGGTTGGCGGAGGCGGCTGCTAAGCTCGCCCACCCACCAACCGGAGCTTTCCATGGAATCCCGTCTCGTCCCGACGCCGCGCAATCTTGCCGATGTCGACCTGCGCTCGCGCGAGCTCATCGGCAAGGGATGGGGCAAGCTTGAGCGGTTCGTCTTCCGTCACCGGCGCTTCGACGGCGAATGGTCGGAGGAGGTTACGCGGGACGTCTATACCATTGCCGAAGTCGTGAACGTGCTGCCGTATGATCGGAAGCGCGATGCGGTGGCGCTAATCGAGCAGTTCCGTACCTGCGGCCTCGTCTGGGGCGAAGCGACCTGGCTCTTCGAGGCGGTAGCCGGTGTGCAGGAAGAAGGCGAGGAACCGGAAGACGTGGCAAGGCGCGAAGCCGGGGAGGAAACAGGTTGCCGCCTCGACGCCATACATCCGGTCACGACCGTATGGTCCTCGCCCGGCGGCTATGGCGAGCGCGCGCATCTCTTCATCGGTGAGGCCGATCTCGGCGACGTGGGTGGCCTGCACGGGCTCGCGCATGAGCATGAGGATATTCGGGCCGTGACCGTGCCTCTCGCGGAGGCCCATGCCGCGACACTTGACGGCCGCATCCGCGACACCAAGACAATTCTTTTGATTCAATGGCTTATGCTCAACAAGGAACGTATCGCCTGAAGCACGGCTTTTTGCGTTCCCGCCTTGAACCCACTGCTGTCCGGTTAAGGAATGGGTGGACGGGTTGCATGGCTTGGATTCAACTGTGTTTTGCGACGAACGCGGTTGAATGAAGCTCGGAGAGCCCAAGCCATGCGCTACCAATCTACGGTGTTT
>CAJXOU010000176.1 GCA_913057645.1 uncultured Rhodobiaceae bacterium
CCTGTGCATCCTCGAGCGGAATGGAGGAGGGCGCGGCCGCACGCGGCGCGTGAGCGGCGGGCGCCTCCGCGCCTCTCGGGTCGGGACGGGACCCGCGCGGGGCGTCGCGCGTCTCGGCGCGCGGTGCGGGCTGCGGCGCGGCATCGGCAAGCGCGTAGCGGTCGACCGGTTCCTCGCCGAGAAAATCCGTGACGCCCGCCTCGACATAGAAGGCGATGAGCGCCGCGGCTTCGGCGTTCGACAGTCCGTGACCTGTATTGCCCGACCCACTCATCTGAGGCTGCGGTTTCCTGAATTCGCCGGCGCGCCCGCGGCACGCGATTTGACCGTCACAACGCCCGACCTACACTCGTCTTAGCTGGTGAGCAAAGGCGCGCGTCTTGTTGAGAATGACATGCAACTAGGCGCGAGTCTTCCGAGAGGCCCAATATATTGACCATCCGGGTCATTCACACCATAACGGAGCCCGGTTTTTTTGCGGCGGTCCGGCGCGCTGAAACGGTGCGAAATGCCGGACAAGGAGAAGAAAAATGAGCGAGGCGGCGGTCGAACGCGAATTCATGGAATATGACGTCGTCATCGTGGGCGGCGGCCCGGCGGGCCTGTCGGCGGCGATCCGGCTGCGCCAGCTTGCGGCGAAGGAAGATTTCGACATCTCGGTCTGCGTGATCGAGAAGGGCTCCGAAATCGGCGCGCATATTCTGTCGGGCGCGGTGCTCGATCCGATCGGCCTCGACACGCTGATCCCCGATTGGCGCGAAAAGGGCGCCCCGGTCGACACGCAAGTCACCGCCGACCACTTCATCTATCTCGGGCCCGCGGGCGGGCTGCGCATCCCCAATTTCCTGTTCCCGCCGCTGATGAACAATCACGGCAACTATATCGGCAGCCTCGGCAATCTGTGCCGCTGGCTGGCCGAACAGGCCGAAGCGCTGGGCGTCGAAATCTATCCGGGCTTCCCGGGCGCGGACGTGCTCTATGGCGAGGACGGCTCCGTGCGCGGCGTCGTCACCGGCGACATGGGCGTGGCGCGGGACGGCAGCCACAAGGACAGCTACACGCCGGGCATGGAGCTGCGCGGCAAGTACACGCTCTTCGCCGAGGGCGTGCGCGGTTCGCTGTCGAAGGAACTGATCCGCAAGTTCAAGCTCGACGAAGGCCGCGAGCCGCAGAAATACGGCATCGGCCTGAAGGAGCTCTGGGAAGTCGATCCGTCGAAGCACAGGAAGGGCCTCGTGCAGCACACGATGGGCTGGCCGCTCGACAATTCGACCGGCGGCGGCTCCTTCCTCTATCACTTCGGCGAGAATCTCGTCTCCGTCGGTTTCGTGCTGCATCTGAACTACAAGAACCCCTATCTCTCGCCCTTCGACGAGTTCCAGCGCTTCAAGCATCATCCGTCCATCGTCGAGACCTTCGAGGGGGGCAAGCGCATCGCCTATGGCGCGCGCGCGATCACCGAAGGCGGCTTCCAGTCCGTGCCGAAGCTCGTCTTCCCGGGCGGCGCGCTGATCGGCTGTTCGGCGGGCTTCGTCAACGTGCCGCGCATCAAGGGCAGCCACAACGCGATCCTCACCGGCATCATGGGCGCCGAGGCCGCGTTCGAAGCGGTCAAGGACGGACGCCAGGGCGACGAACTGACGGCCTATACCGAGGCCTACGAGCAGAGCGCGGTCTACAAGGACCTGAAGCGCGTCCGCAACGTCAAGCCGCTCTGGTCGAAGCTCGGCACCATCATCGGCATCGGCCTTGGCGGCATCGACATGTGGATGAACAATCTCGGGATCGGCCTGCCGTTCACGCTGCGCCACAAGAAGGCGGACTACGAATCGATCAGCGAGGCGAAGGACTGCAAGCCGATCGACTATCCGAAGCCCGACGGCAAGATCTCCTTCGACAAGCTCTCTTCCGTGTTCATCTCCGCGACGAACCACGAGGAAGACCAGCCGGTCCATCTGAAGCTGAAGGATCCCGCGATCCCGATCGCCTACAACCTGCCGAAATATGCCGAGCCCGCGCAGCGCTACTGCCCCGCGGCGGTCTACGAGGTCGTACGCGACGACGACGGCTCCAATCCGCGCTTTCAGATCAACGCGCAGAACTGCGTCCACTGCAAGACCTGCGACATCAAGGACCCGGCCCAGAACATCAACTGGACGGTACCGGAAGGCGGCGGCGGCCCGAATTACCCGAATATGTGAATGAACGGCAGAATCGGCGGCGGCGATGCGGGCTCTTCACCTGTATTCGCCGCCCTTTTCTGTGCTCTTATAGCGCCAAGCGATGCCGCCGCGCGGGCGGCGGCTGTACCCTGAGGCTCGAAGGCAGGCCCCCAGATGAATGTTGCCGACATGGCGCGACCCCGCCCTTCGCAGGCACGGCGGCTGACCGGAGCGATCGCGCTGGCCGCGATGCTTGCCGTGCTCGGCGGCTGCGCCGGCACGAACGGCTTTCCCGGTTTCTCCAAGGGGCGCGGCGAGACGCCCTACGGCGCCTATCTCGCCGGGCGCTATGCCGCTTCCGTGAACGACAGCAGCAAGGCCGCCGACTATTACGACAAGGCGCTGGCGGACGAACCGGACGATCCCGTGATCCTGGAACGCGCCTTCATGGCGGCGCTGACGGCGGGCGAGATGAACCGCGCGATCCCGCTGGCGCGGCGGCTCACCGAAATCGAATCCGGCGAACGCATGGCGCGCCTCACGCTGGCGCTCGCCGCGGTCAAGAGCGGCGATTACGAGGAAGCGCGCACCGAGATGGACGCCGCGTCGCCCGGCCCCTTCACCGCGCTGGTGGGCACGCTGACGCTCGCCTGGGCGGCGGCCGGCGACGGCGACCAGGCGCTGGCGATGGAAAAGATCGGCGCTTTCGAGGGCAGGGCCGCCTTCGCGCTGTTCCGTTCCTATCATCAGGCGCTGATGCTCGAACTGCTGAACGATCCCGAGGGCGCGGCCGAGGCCTATCAGTCCGCGATGGAAACCAGCGGCGGCAGCAGCGTGCGCGTCGTGCAGGCCTATGCGAGCTTCCTGTCGCGCCATGGCAGGGCGGACGAAGCGCGCGAGTTGCTTCAGGCCTTCGTTGAAATTTCGGCGGACCATCCGCTGGCGCAACACGACCTGGCGGAACTTGCCGAGAAGGGAACGCTTCCGCCATTCGTCGAAAACGCGTCCGAAGGCGTCGCCGAAGCGCTTTACGGGCTCGGCAGCGCGCTGGCCGCCGACACGTCGAGCAATCTCGCCGAACTCTATCTGAACCTCGCGCTCTATATGCGGCCCGACTTCGACATCGCCCGCTCGCTGCTCGGCGGCGCCTATGAAGGACAGGAGCGCTGGGCGGACGCCGTCGCGGCCTACGAGAAGGTCGGCAGGGACTCGCCGCTTTATCTCAATGCGCGCATCCAGACCGCGATGGCGCTGAACGAGATGGACAGGCAGGCGGATGCGATCCGCGTGCTGGAACGCGCGGCGAAGGATCATCCGGCAAAGGTCGAGCCGCTTGTCGCGATGGGCGACATCTACAGGGCGGAGGAGAACTACAAGGAAGCCGCTGCGCGCTACGATCGCGCGCTCGCGCTGACCGGCGAACCGGACGAACGCGACTGGACGCGCTACTACGCTACCGGCCTCTGCTTCGAGCGCCTC
>CAJXOU010000177.1 GCA_913057645.1 uncultured Rhodobiaceae bacterium
TATGAGCGAGAGGGCTTCGTCCACCTGGGCGAGCTTGATGCGCCGCGAGATCATCTCGTCGAGCTTCAGCTTGCCCGACATGTAGAAGTCGACGAAGCGCGGCATGTCGATGGGGAAGCGGTTCGAGCCCATGGTCGAGCCCTGGATGCGCTTCTCGGCGAGGAAGTCGACGCCGTGCAGCTCGATGTGCACGCCGACCGGGATCATGCCGATCACGTTCGCCGTGCCGCCGCGGCCGAGCATCTTGAAGGCCTGTTCGGTCGTCGCCTTGAGGCCGATGGCCTCGAACGAGTGATGCACGCCGAGACCGTTGGTCAGCTCCATCACCTGCGCAACGGGGTCGCCGTCCTTCGGGTTCACGACGTCGGTCGCGCCGAATTCCTTGGCGAGGTTCAGTTTCGAGCCCTGCATGTCGATGGCGATGATGCGCCCCGCGCCCGCAATCGCCGCGCCGTTGATGCAGGCGAGCCCGACACCGCCCGCGCCGACAACGGCGACGGTCTCGCCGGGCCGCACGCCCGACGTATGGATCACAGCGCCCACGCCCGTCGTCACCGAGCAGCCGATCAGCGCCGCGCGGTCGAGCGGCATGTCCTTGCGGATCGCGACGCAGGCATGTTCGTGGATCAGCATCTGTTCGGCGAACGAGGACAGGTTCAGGAACTGGTTCATCGCGCCGGCGGTGCCGCCGAGGCGCGGTTCCTCGTCTGCCTCGCGCTTCGTCTCCGGGCTCACGCAGCGCGACAGGTGGCCCGTCAGGCAGTGTTCGCAATGGCCGCAGAAAGCCGACAGGCAGGTGATGACGTGGTCGCCCGGCTTCACCGTGCGCACTTCCGAGCCGACCTGCTCCACCACGCCCGCGCTTTCATGGCCGAGCACGGCCGGCAGCGGGTAGGGGTAGGAGCCCTCCACGAAATGAAGGTCCGAATGGCAGACGCCGGCCGCCACGGTGCGGATCAGCACCTCGTGCGGTCCCGGCTTGTTGATTTTCACATCTTCGATGGTGAGCGGCTTGCCGACCTCGCGCAACACGGCAGCTTTCATGGACTTTCTCCCTGATTTCCGGATTTTGATGGTGATTTGAAGTTCCGGTTGGCGGCGATGTTCCCCCGCTGAGGCCCCCCGGTCAACAACGTGATTTCGCGAGCCGTTCGCGAATGGCACCGTGACAAAGTGGGGCTTTATCCGGCGCGCCCTTCCCCCTAGTATCCGCCGCAATCCCAAACCCGAGATAGCGGAGGCGTCTCCCCGGAGGCGCGGTCACATGGACGCCAAGACATTCGACAAGTCGAAACTGCCCAGCCGTCACGTCACGGTCGGCCCCGAGCGGGCGCCGCATCGCTCCTATTATTATGCGATGGGCCTCACCGAGGAAGAGATCAACCAGCCTTTCGTGGGCGTGGCGACCTGCTGGAACGAGGCGGCGCCCTGCAACATCGCCCTTCAGCGTCAGGCGCAGTCCGTGAAGCGCGGCGTTTCGCTGGCGTCAGGCACGCCGCGCGAGTTCTGCACCATCACGGTGACGGACGGCATCGCCATGGGGCACCAGGGCATGAAGTCCTCGCTCGCGAGCCGCGACCTCATCGCCGACTCGGTCGAACTCACCATGCGCGGCCATTGCTACGACGCGCTGGTCGGCCTTGCCGGCTGCGACAAGTCGCTGCCCGGCATGATGATGTCGATGGTCCGCCTCAACGTGCCTTCCGTCTTCATGTATGGCGGCTCGATCCTGCCCGGCCATTTCAAGGGCAAGGACGTCACCGTCGTCGACGTCTTCGAGGCGGTCGGCCAGCATTCGGCGGGCAATCTGCCGGACGAGGAACTGCACGCGCTCGAATGCGTCGCCTGTCCTTCCGCCGGCGCCTGCGGTGGCCAGTTCACGGCAAACACCATGGCCTGCGTCTCGGAAGCGATGGGTCTCGCCCTGCCGGGCTCCGCCGGTGCGCCCGCGCCCTACGAGAGCCGCGACGAATATGCGGAAGCCTCGGGCCGCGCGGTCATGCACCTGCTCGCGAACAACATCCGCCCGCGCGACATCGTCACGCGCAAGGCGCTCGAAAACGCGGCCGTCATCGTCGCCGCGACCGGCGGCTCGACCAATGGCGGATTGCATCTCCCCGCAATCGCCCATGAAGTCGGCATCGACTTCGACCTCATGGAAGTCGCCGAGATCTTCAAGAAGACACCGTACCTCACCGACCTCAAGCCCGGCGGCAACTATGTCGCGAAGGATCTCTTCGAGGCGGGCGGCGTCTCGATGGTCTTGAAGGTTCTGCTCGACGGCGGCTATCTCCACGGCGATTGCCTCACCGTCACCGGCCAGTCGCTCGCCGACAACCTGAAGGACGTGAAGTTCAACCCGGACCAGAAGGTCGTCTATCCGTTGTCGAACCCGCTTTCGCCGACCGGCGGCGTCGTCGGCCTGCAGGGTTCGCTCGCACCGGATGGCGCCATCGTCAAGGTCGCGGGCATGGAGAAGGATCATCTCCGTTTCTCCGGCCCCGCGCGCTGTTTCGACAGCGAGGAAGAGTGCTTCGACGCCGTCGAGAACCGTCAGTACAAGGAAGGCGAGGTTCTCGTCATCCGCTACGAAGGCCCGAAGGGCGGCCCCGGCATGCGCGAGATGCTCTCCACCACGGCCGCGCTTTACGGTCAGGGCATGGGCGACAAGGTTGCGCTCATCACCGACGGCCGCTTCTCGGGCGCGACGCGCGGTTTCTGCATCGGCCATGTCGGCCCGGAAGCTGCCGTCGGCGGTCCCATCGCGCTGATCGAGGATGGCGACATCATCACCATCGACGCGGAAAAGGGCACCATCGACCTCGAAGTCGACGAGGCCACGCTCGAAAAGCGCCGCGCCGCCTGGAAGCCGCGCGAGACCATGTATGCCTCCGGCGCGCTCTGGAAATACGCCCAGCAGGTCGGCCCCGCCCGCAACGGCGCGGTCACGCATCCGGGCGCCAAGGCGGAGAAGCACGTCTACGCGGATATCTGATCGCAGGCGCTAGCGTTCCACCCGCCCCTGGGGGCGGGTCGACAAAATTCGAGCAACGCGAAGAATTTTTCGGGGCGGGGGGTGCAGCTCGGCACGGCCCCCGCCCCGAAATTTGCGTGCTGCGCCGCAAATTTCGACCCTCCCCGAGGGGAGGGTGGGTCGCCGTCTCTCGGCCATTCCCATGACTCCGCGCCCTTTTTCCGGCAGACTGCCCGCTCTGAGTTCCCTCAAGGAGTCCCCATGACCGCCCGCAAAAGCCTTGCCGCTCTCGCCGCCGCGTTCGGCCTCACGCTCGCCGTCAACGGCGCCGTGTTCGCCGCCGATCCGACGCCGCAGGCGCAGGCCGCCTTCGACCGGGGCGTTGCCGCCTATCGCGGAGGCGATGCGCCGGGCGCCGTTGCGGAGTGGAAGGAAGCCGCGGAGGAAGGCCATGTCGGCGCCGCCTGGCTGCTCGGCAATCTCTACGACAAGGGCGCGGCCGGCGTCGCGC
>CAJXOU010000178.1 GCA_913057645.1 uncultured Rhodobiaceae bacterium
GACGACGGGCTCTGGCATGTCATCTTCGCAAGCCGCCATATCGCAGAGATCGACCTGCGAAATGGCTCGTCAAAAACTGTCACCCATGTCTCCGAACACCTGTAACCCTTGTCTCCGGTCCATACACAGGGGGAGGGTGAAGCAATCTAATGCTGGTGCGGGGCTTCGGCATGATCGGGGCACTCTTCTTCCTCGATCTGCACCGTCGCGTGGCCGATAGCGAATTTGTCCGCGAGCCGCGCCTTGATCTTTGCGAGGGCGGTGGCCGAATCCGTATTCGTTTCCAGTTGCGCATGAAGGGTCGCCACGGCGCGGGTCGAGCCGAGCGACCAGGCGTGCACATGATGCACATTGCAGACGCCGGGCACGTTGCCCATGAGGTCTTCGGCAATCGCTTCGCCGTCGATGCCTTCGGGCGTTCCTTCCATCAATATGTGTGCGCTTTCCTTCGTGATGCCGACGGCGCTTTTCAGGATGAGGAGAGCGACGAGCACGGAGAGGATCGGATCTGCGATCGTATAACCGGTCGCGATGATGATGCCGGCCGCCGCGATCGCCGCGACCGAACCCAGCATGTCGCCCATCACGTGAAGCGCTGCGCCGCGCATGTTGAGATTGTTCTCGCCGCCATGCAGCAGCCTGAAGGCGACGATGTTGACCATGAGGCCCGCCACTGCGATCACGAGCATCGGCGTTCCCATCACGGGTGCCGGCTCCATGATGCGGCCCACGGCCTCGACGGCGATCCAGAGCACGACGCCGATCATCACGATGCCGTTCGCGAAGGCCGCGAGGATTTCCGCTCGCGCATAGCCGTAGGAGCGCGCCTCGTCGGCCGGACGGCGCGCCAGCCGCGTCGCCACGAAGGCAAGCATCAGCGCGCCTGTATCGGTCAGCATGTGGCCCGCATCGGCGAGCAGCGCGAGCGAGCCCGAGACAACGCCGCCCACCGCTTCCAGCACCATGAAGCCGCCGGTGAGCCACATGGCGAGCATCACGCGCTTCTCGTTGCCCATTCCATGCGCGTGATGGCCATGGGAGTGGGCGTGCGAATGATCGTGGTGATGTGCGCTCATGTCGGAGCTTTCGTTTTGCTTCTGCCTCTCCTCCCACCCTCCCCGAGGGGAGGGTGGGAAGAAAGCACAATGGTTGCCGCAATGCTCATTCCGCGTCCTCGTTCACATGCGCGATCATGTCGGAGATGACATGCGCCACGTGCTGGTCGTGGATCATGTAGAAGATCTGCTTGCCGCGCCGGTCGGCGGTGACGAGCCGCGCCGCGCGCAGGAGACGCAGGTGATGGCTCACCAGCGAAATCGAGAGGCCGAGCCGTTCAGCGATGTCGCTCACGGCGACGGGCCCCTCCAGCGTCGCGATCACGATGCGGAGCCTGCTCGGGTCGCCGAGCATCTTGAACATGTCGGCCAGCTCGTAGGTCTTGTCCTCGCGAAGCGCGGGGGCAGGGGCGACTGGCGCCGGGTTGCGGACGGCTTTCATCGTTGATCCATTCAATTGAATAACTGTTCAACTGTTATCAAATTGGTAGGCCGGCCGCAAGTTCGATGTTCGTCCGGGATGACACCCGTGGATTTGGTGGCGTGTCACATCCATTCCCCAATGTGCTAAACCGCCTCCGTTCAACCTCTGGAGGCCCCATGCGCATCGGCACGCCGCTTTCCCCATCCGCTTTCCGCGTCATGCTTCTGGGCTCCGGCGAGCTCGGCAAGGAAGTCGTGATCGAGCTGCAGCGGCTCGGCGTCGAGGTGATCGCGGTCGACCGTTACGAGAACGCGCCCGCGCAGCAGGTGGCGCATCGCTCCCATGTGATCGCGATGACGGATGCAAAGGCGCTTCGCGCTCTCGTCGAGAAGGAACGGCCCCATCTCATCGTGCCGGAGATCGAGGCCATCGCGACCGACGAACTCGCGCGCATCGAGGCGGACGGTCTCGCCGAAGTGATCCCGACCGCGCGCGCGACGCAGCTCACCATGAACCGCGAGGGTATTCGCCGCCTCGCGGCGGAAGAACTCGGCCTCCCGACCTCTCCTTACGCCTTCGCCTCGACGGCTGCCGAGATGAAAGAGGCAATAGCGGCGGGCATCGGCTTTCCCTGCTTCGTGAAGCCGGTGATGTCGTCCTCCGGCAAGGGGCAGAGCCTGCTTCACGGGCCGGACGATATTCAGCCCGCCTGGGACTATGCGATGTCGGGCAGCCGCGTCGAGAATCCGCGCGTCATCGTCGAGGGTCTCATCGACTTCGATTATGAGATCACGCAGCTCACGGTTCGCGCGCGCGGGCAGGGCGGCGAGATCGAGACGCAGTTCTGCGCGCCGGTCGGGCATCGCCAGGTGAAGGGCGACTATGTCGAGAGCTGGCAGCCGCAGCAGATGAGCGAGAAGGCGCTTGCCCGGTCGCGCGACATGGCGGGCAAGGTCACGGCCGCGCTCGGGGGCAGGGGCATTTTCGGCGTCGAGCTTTTCGTGAAGGGCGACGAGGTCTGGTTCTCCGAGGTCAGCCCCCGTCCGCACGATACCGGCCTCGTCACGCTCATCACCCAGTATCAGAGCGAGTTCGCGCTTCATGCCCGCGCGATCCTGGGGCTCCCCGTCACTGTCGACATGATCTCGCCGGGCGCTTCCGCCGTCATCTATGGCGGACTGGAAGAGAAGGGCATCGCCTTCGAAGGCGTGGAGAAGGCGCTCGCGTTTCCCGGCACCGACATCCGCCTCTTCGGCAAGCCCGAATCCTTCGAGCGGCGCCGCATGGGCGTCGCGCTCGCCCGTGCCGCGGACACGGACGAGGCGCGGAAGGTCGCGAAGCAGGCCGCCGACAGCGTCACGCCCGTTTCCGGATCCCTGAAATAAATTTTCTTTCCTGCCTTCTGTCCTCTCGCAGGTGCATGCCGCACACTCCATCTTGTTGGTACCGTTTATCCGGGAGTAAAGATTGACCGTCCTTCTTCTCGTGCTTGGCCTGCTCCTGCTCCTCGGCGGTGCCGAATTTCTCGTCAAGGGCGCTGCGGCGCTGGCAACCCGGATCGGCGTTTCTCCCTTTCTGATCGGGCTCACGCTGGTCGGCTTCGGGACCTCGTCGCCCGAACTCGTCGCGAGCCTTGAAGGCGCGTTCCAGGGCTATCCCGGTATCGCCGTCGGCAATGTCGTCGGCTCGAACATCGCCAACATCCTGCTCATTCTCGGCGCGGCCGGTCTCGTCTTCCCGATGGTTTGCGACCGCGGCGCGCTGAAGCGCGACGGCACCATGATGCTGCTCGCCGCGCTGGCGCTGCTTGGCGTCTGTCTTCTCGGTTCCCTGTCGCGGGAGGCGGGCTTCGTCTTTCTCGCCGTTCTCGCGCTCTACCTCGTCTATACCTACCGCCCGGTCCGGAG
>CAJXOU010000179.1 GCA_913057645.1 uncultured Rhodobiaceae bacterium
ACGCGGAGTGTCGGGCTGTGTCGGGGGCTGGGAGAGGGGGAGAAGAGGACGCGGTGCGGGCCGAGGGCTGGGCCGGGGCGAACCATTGCAGGTCGGGGGGGGCCTGGGAGGGGGTCAGCCGAAGGGGGCGGGCGGCGGGCAGCTTGGCGCCTCCTGGCTGGCCGACATCGGCGCCAGTGAAATCGGTGACCGCGCGGTCGATGATCGACAGGTCCATCGGCGCTGCGGCGGCGGCGGCGCTTGCGGCGGCGCTGGCCGTCGCCCTTCTCCTCGGAAGCGTCCTCGCTCGCCGTTTCGGCTTCCGCCTCGTCCTCCTCGGCGGTCTCCTCGGCAACCGGTTCGTCCTCGTCGGTATAACCGCTTTCGATGTTGATCGCGCCCTGGGCGGGACGTGTCCGCGTCGGCGCGCGCGCCTCTGCCGCTTCGATCTTGTGTTCGGAACCCGCCAGCGTCGCATCGGCCACGATATAGACCGACGTGCCGTAGCGCTCTTCCACGTCGAGCAGGTTCGCGCGCTTCTGGTTCAGGATGTAGATCGCGACTTCGCCGGGCACCTTCACGGTGAAGGCGGCGGCGCGTCCCTTGATCGCTTCCGCCTCGACGCCGCGCAGCACATGCAGCGCCATCGACTCGACCGAGCGCACGAGGCCCGTGCCCGAGCAATGCGGACAGATCACGGTCGAGCCTTCCAGCACGCCGGAGCGCATCCGCTGGCGCGACATTTCGAGCAGGCCAAAATGGCTGATCCGGCCGACCTGGATGCGCGCGCGGTCGTTCTTCAGGCAGTCCTTGAGCTTGCGCTCCACCGCGCGGTTGTTGCGGTTCTCGTCCATGTCGATGAAGTCGATCACGACAAGGCCCGCAAGGTCGCGCAGCCGCATCTGCCGCGTGATCTCTTCCGCCGCTTCGAGATTGGTCTTCAGCGCCGTCTGTTCGATGTTCCGCTCTTTCGTGGAGCGGCCCGAGTTGACGTCGATCGAGACCAGCGCTTCCGTCGGATTGATCACGATGTAGCCGCCGGACTTCAGCGTCACCGTCGGTTCCAGCATCGCGTCGAGCTGCTGCTCGATCCCGAATTTCTGGAACAGCGGCTGCGTCGCCTTGTAGGGCTGAACGTTCTTCGCATGGCTGGGCATCAGCATGCGCATGAAGCCCTTGGCTTCCTTGTAGCCCTCGTCGCCCTCGATCTGGATGGCGTCGATGTCCTTGTCGTAGAGATCGCGGATCGAGCGCTTGATCAGGCTGCCTTCCTCGTAGACGAGGGTGGGCGCCGTCGATTTCAGCGTCAGCTCGCGCACGCTCTCCCACATGCGCAGCAGATATTCGTAGTCGCGCTTGATTTCCGCCTTGGTGCGCTTCGCGCCCGCCGTGCGGACGATGAGCCCCATGCCTTCCGGCACGTCGAGCGATTCCGCGATGCCTTTCAGCTTCTTGCGGTCCGCCGCCACGGTGATCTTGCGGGAAATGCCGCCGCCGCGCGCCGTGTTCGGCATCAGCACGCAATAGCGTCCGGCAAGCGAGAGATAGGTGGTGAGCGCCGCGCCCTTGTTGCCGCGCTCTTCCTTCACGACCTGCACCAGAATGATCTGGCGGCGCTTGATCACTTCCTGGATCTTGTAGGAGCGGTAGTTGTGGCGCTGCTTGCGCGGCGCCGCTTCTTCCATCGCGTCTTCTGCGCCGACGCTTTCGATCGTTTCGTCGGACTGGACGGTTTCCGTCTCGCCCCGTTCGGCATCGGACGCGTGCTCGTCGCCATTGTCCTCGGCCTCGCCCGCCTCGTCGCCCGCCGCAGTTTCGGCTTTCGACTCCTCGGCCTCGGATGCGGCGTCTTCCTCGTCCTCGTCTTCCTCCTCGCGGCGCGCTTCGTCGGCCTGCTGCTTCAGCAGGGCTTCGCGGTCCGCAACGGGGATCTGGTAATAGTCCGGATGGATTTCGCTGAAGGCGAGGAAGCCGTGCCGGTTGCCGCCATATTCGACGAACGCCGCCTGAAGCGACGGTTCGACGCGCGTAACCTTGGCCAGATAGATATTTCCTCGAAGCTGCTTTCTGTTCTCGGACTCGAAATCGAATTCTTCAACGCGATTGCCGCTGACGACCACCACCCGGGTTTCCTCGGGGTGGGCCGCATCGATGAGCATGGTCTTTCCCATATGGGTTTTCTCCACGGCGCAAACCGTCGCGTGCGGTCCGTCGCATGATCATGCGTCCGGCCAGCCGCGCTCCTGCGCCTGTTGTTTGGGTCCGCCGGTTGGCGGACGGGGTCTGTAATGAAGGGGTGGGGACAACCCGCGCGGCCGGGCGCGCAACCGATCCGGAACCGGCCACGGAAATTATCCGGGGCGTCGGCCGTTCGGCATGCTGTCTGACTGCGTCGTGCATCTCTACCTTTGGTGCACCCATCAAGGCGCCGGGTGCCGGCGGGGCTCGCCTTGACGCCGCGCCTTCTCTGGGGCGGCGGGGAGAGCGTGTAACCTTCGGAGTGCGCGTTATGGCGTTGTCCCGTTCGGGAAATCGCTGGGCCCGCGCGGTCCGCTACCGGTTTCGCCCCCTTGGGGACAGGCCGGCGCGCAACGGTTGCCCGAAATCGTATGACCGTCCGGGGAAGATGCCCTGAAGCGGTGAAGCCGATGTTCCTTGGAACGTGGGTTCGGCTGGTCCCCGGTTTTACCTGTTGCCGCTCTGATTTGGCAAGCGGCGTGGACAGGCATTCCCCGGGTCTTCTTTTGTGCCGTTATTAACCATTCTACCCATTGAAACTTCGTAAATTTTGGACGTGATAACCATTTTTGAAGTAATCTGGGCCAAATACTGATTTGGGTTGCTTGAATTGAGCGGCCTGTACCGCCTTCGGGGCCGGACGAGGACCCCGGTTTGCGGCGGTTCGGTGTTTCAGAGGGGCCGCCGGAAGGCGGGTCTTGAGCGGCGGGTAGCATGAGTTTGCGAGGCTTTCGGTTCATGGGGGGACGGCTCGGCGCGCGGCTGCTGCTCGCGGCCGGTCTTGCTCTGGGCATTTCGCTCCCCGGATCTCTCCGCGCCGACGACCTCGTGAAGCTCCTTGAAGCCGATCTGCGCGCGCAGGACGCCGCCGCCGCCAACGACGCCATGACGACGGGCGCGCTGGGCGAAGGCACGCCCGTTCCCGTCTCGCCCGGCACCTGCCTCGTATACACATCTGACGGCGCCGACGCACTTACGCCTGTAACGTCTGTGCGCGGCCGTCTCAGGAGCAACACGACAAGCACACATTATGCA
>CAJXOU010000180.1 GCA_913057645.1 uncultured Rhodobiaceae bacterium
CAAGTGCGAACAGTCCCGCGTCGAGATCGGCACGATGGCGCACGAGGCCGGCCCCGCGCAGATCGAAATGAACTTCCTGCATGGCGATCCGATGGAACTCGCCGACCAGGTGTTCCTGTTCAAGCGGACGGTGCGCAAGGCCGCCCTGAAGCACGACATGTACGCGACCTTCATGGCGATGCCGCACGAAAACGAGCCGGGCTCGGCCATGCACGTCCACCAGTCGATCGTGCGTGCCGACGACGGGACCAACATCTTCGTCGACGCGGACGGCAAGGACATGCCGACGCTGTTCCACTACATCTCCGGCCTGCAGCGCCACGTCCCCTCGGCGATGCCGCTGTTCTGCCCGAACGTCAATTCGTTCCGGCGCATCCGGCTTGAATCCGATGCCCCGATCAATGTCCACTGGGGTCTCGACAACCGCACCTGCGGCCTGCGCGTGCCCGATTCCTCGCCGCAGGCCCGCCGCGTCGAGAACCGCGTGCCCGGCGTCGATTCCAATCCCTATCTCGCCTTCGCCGCGACACTCGCCTGCGGTCTGCTCGGACTGGATGAAAAGATCGATCCGGAGCCGGTCGTCGCCATCGACGCCCACACCCTGCCCTTCGGCCTGCCGCTGCACCACCACGAGGCGCTTGAAATGCTGAGCGCCAGCGAGCCGCTGCGCCGGGTGCTCGGCAGCCGCTTCGTCGACGCCTTCATCGAGGTGAAGCAACTCGAATGGCAGCTCTACAATCGCGTCATCTCGCGCTGGGAGCGGGAATACCTGCTGCTCAACGTCTAGGCGGTTACTGGCTCGACGGACTGCCGGTTCTCGCATGATCCAAGGCTTGGATGCAGTCGATCAGGCGAACGCGGCTGCGATGTTCTCCTTCAACATCTTCGTCACCGTGACCACCACGTAGGGCTTGGTGATGAAAGGTGTGTCGCGCAGCACCGCCGGCAGACGGGCGCGATCGGATCCCGACACGAAAGCGAACGGAATATTCCGGTCGTTCAGTCGTTCTGCAAGCGCGTAGGTCTTTCCATCACGAACATCGATATCCAGAAATGCGAATGTGATCCCGTTGTTCACCTGAAGCATCGCACTTTCGATACTCGAGACAACCGTGGTGTTCACATTGACGGCCTCCAGGACGATACATGAATAGCCCCGAGTTTTCTAGACGCCTTCGGTTCTCGTTTTCTGCTGCCGTTCGAACTCGACGGGCGACAGCATCCCGTTCCTGACGTGCTTGCGTTTCGGGTTGTAGAACATCTCAATGTAATCGAACACGTCCTGCCGTGCCTCAGCGCGGGTTTTGTAGACCCGGCGCCGTATCCTCTCCCGCTTGAGGAGGTTGAAGAAGCTCTCAGCAACGGCATTATCGTGACAGTTCCCGCGGCGGCTCATCGAATGCTCCAGATTGTGGTGCTTCAGGAATGACGCCCAGTCCATGCTGGTGAACTGGGAGCCTTGGTCCGAATGAATCAACACCTTTTTCCTTGGCTTCCTGCGCCACACCGCCATCAGCAGCGCCTGCAACACCACGTCTGTTGTCTGCCTGCTTTGCATTGACCAGCCAATCACACGCCGTGAGAACAGGTCGATCACGACGGCCAGATAGGCAAAGCCTTCCATGGTCTTGATGTAGGTGATGTCCGTCACCCAGACCCTGTCGGGCGTACCCACGTCGAACCGCCGGTCCAGCGTGTTATCGACGACCAATGATGGTTTGCCGCCACAGCTGCGCGGCCGTCGCTTGTAACCGATCTGAGCCTTGATGCCGGCCAGTTTGGCCAGTCGGGCAACGCGGTTCGGACAGCACGTCTCGCCCTGGTCCAGCAGGTCGTCGTGCAGTTTGCGGTAGCCATACACCTTGCCGCTTTCCTGCCACGCATTCCGGATCAGCTCAGTCTGACGACAGTCTTCCCTGGATCGCTTGCTGAGCGGGTTCTTGAGCCAGGCATAGAAGCCGCTCGGATGAATGCGCAGGCAGCGACACATCGCCCGCACAGAAAACAACGGGCGATGCTCGGCCACAAACGCGTACCTCACCTTGCATCCTTGGCGAAGTACGCGGTCGCCTTTTTTAGAATATCGCGCTCCTCGGTGACCCTGGCCAGCTCGCGCTTCAATCGCCGGATCTCGGCGGCCTGATCATCGTCGCTCGAACTGGACAGCTTCGCGAACGTCTTCTTCCAGGCGTAGAGCGAGTGCGGGCTCACACCCAGCCGCTTGGAAACCTCCGCAACCGGATAACCTCGCTCGGTGATCTGCGCCACCGCGTCACGTTTGAAATCGTCGCTGAAATTGGCTTTGCCCATCATGGCCTCCTTGCCTCAAAATTAGGGAAGAAGGCGTCTACGAATCTAGGGGCTATTCAGTCGAGGCAATACAGGCAATCCAGAAGTTCGGTTCGATGGTGAAGTCGCCGAGCGGTTACCCCGTCCAGTCGCCTTACGTCGCGATTGCCAATCGCCAGGCAGAGATCATGCTTCGGATCTCGGCCGAGTTCGGGTTCACGCCGGTGAGCCGTGGGCGGATCGCCGCGCCGCCGAGGGAGCAGGGGGAACTGTTTGGCAATTGCACGGAATGATAGCGTCTTCCTAAACTCCGGCCCTCTCGGGGCACCGGGATAGGCACGGACCAGAGATTGGGATTTGTTTGTGTGTCGGGATTAGGATAGGGCCAACCCGACGTGTGCTCTTGGGAGAGTTTTGTATTTCCGAAGAGAAGAAAATACGCGTTCCCAAGCATCGCCGACCGGTACGTCCCGCAAAAACAGACTTGATCAGTACCGAACTACGGGCGCCGGCCCGCGGCTGTTCGACGGTGTCCGATAGGCTTTGTCGCGCCTGAGCCGTGTCGGCGAGCTGTTGTACAGCGTCTTGATGTGGCGTGAGAAATGATAGGGGCTCTTGTAGCCGCAGGCGAACGCGATCTCGGCGCTGCTCATCGACGTGTTGAGAAGCAGGTGCACGGCGCGGGCGGCACGCTGCCTCCAGAGA
>CAJXOU010000181.1 GCA_913057645.1 uncultured Rhodobiaceae bacterium
CGCACGCTCTCGCCGCTCCCCTGCCCGCCCAGCCCCCACACGGTTCAACAAACTTATCCACAGGGTTGGGAACCCTCAAAGGGCTTTCGCGGGTAAGGCGGCGGGGCGCTTCACGGTGATATACAGGGCCCCATGAACGACAGCGGCGACAAACCGGCCGAAGAGGCTGCCACCGGCGCGGGAAACAGCGGAGCGGCCGAGGCCGGCCCCACCGGGGCCGCCCTGATCGCGGCCAAGGTGAAGCTGCTGCCGGACAGCCCGGGCGTCTACCGGATGTACGACGCGGGCGGCGACCTCCTCTATGTCGGCAAGGCGCGAAGCCTGAAAAAGCGCGTGACGAGCTACACCAAGCTTGCCGGTCACTCGAACCGCATCGCCCGGATGATCGCCTCCACCGCGCAGATGGAATTCATCTCCACCGCGACCGAGACGGACGCCCTCCTCCTCGAAGCGAACCTGATCAAGCGGCTCAAGCCCCGCTACAACGTGCTGATGAGGGACGACAAGTCCTTCCCCTACATCCTGCTGACCGGCGACCATGATTTCCCGCAGGCGCTGAAGCATCGCGGCGCCCGCTCCCGCAAGGGCGACTATTACGGTCCCTTCGCCAGCGCGGGCGCAGTAACGGCCACCCTCAACGCGCTCCAGAAGGCCTTCCTGCTGCGCTCCTGCTCCGACAGCGTCTTCGAAAGCCGCACGCGGCCCTGCCTGCTCTTCCAGATCAAGCGCTGCAGCGCGCCCTGCACCGGCGAAATAGACGCCGAGGGATACGCGAAGCTCGTCGCCGAGGCGCGCGACTTCCTGAAAGGCCGCAGCCGCAAGACCCAGCAACAGCTCGTCTCGCTGATGGACGAGGCCTCCACCGGCCTCGATTTCGAGCGCGCCGCGATCTATCGCGACCGTATCCGCGCGCTGACGCAGATCCAGCAGCATCAGGGCATCAACCCGCGCACGGTCGTGGAAGCCGACCTCTTCGCCGCCTGGAGCGAGGGCGGCCAGACCTGCGTTCAGGTCTTCTTCTTCCGCGCCGGGCAGAACTGGGGCAACCGCGCCTATTTCCCCCGCCACGACAGGGAACTGACGACCGAGGAAGTGCTCGACGCCTTCCTGGCCCAGTTCTACGAGGATCGCCCTCCCCCTCGCATGGTGCTGCTCAGCCATGACGTTCCCGGCCGCGCGCTTCTCGCCGAGGCGCTCACGATCCGGGCGGAACGCAAGGTCGCGGTGGGCGTGCCGAGGCGCGGCGAGAAGCGCGAGCTCGTCGATCACGCGCTCACCAATGCGCGCGAGGCGCTGGGCCGCCGTCTCGCCGAAAGCTCGACGCAGCGCAAACTTCTGGAAGGCGTCGCGGAAGCCTTCGACCTCGAGGCCCCGCCACAGCGGATCGAGGTCTACGACAACAGCCACATCTCGGGCACCAAGGCCGTCGGCGGCATGATCGTCGCGGGCCCCGAAGGCTTCATGAAGAACCAGTACCGCAAGTTCAACATCAAGGGCCCCGATATCGAGCCCGGCGACGACTACGCCATGATGCGCGAAGTGCTGACACGCCGCTTCACCCGCCTGGTCAGGGAATCGGAGGGCAGGGACGGCAAGGAAGGCGAAGACGCGACCTGGCCGGACCTCATCCTGATCGACGGCGGGGCGGGCCAGCTCAAGGTGGCGCTCGAAGTGCTTGAGGAACTCGGCATCGACAACGTGACCGCCGTCGGCGTCGCCAAGGGGCCGGAGCGCGATGCGGGCCGCGAACGATTCTTCATGGCGGGCCGTGCCGATTTCATGATGGAACCGCGCAATCCGGTTCTCTACTACCTGCAGCGCCTGCGCGACGAGGCGCATCGCTACGCCATCGGCAGCCATCGCGCGCGCCGCTCGAAGGCCATCGGCGTCAATCCGCTGGACGAGGTGCCCGGCATCGGTCCGGGCCGCAAGCGCGCCCTTCTGCAGCATTTCGGCTCCGCCCGCGCCGTCGCCCGGGCGGGCCTGTCCGATCTCGAATCGGTTAACGGCATCAGCGCGAAGGTCGCGCGCGCCGTCTACGATCATTTTCACGGGAATCCGGACAACCCATCTTGAATTACCGCATCCACTCGCGACATTGCCGTGAGGGATGCTAAGCTGACGGCATCACACGGAGCGACCGCAGAATGGCAACCAGCCTGCCCAACCTGTTGACCTATTTCCGCATCGCGCTGGTGCCGGCCGTCGTCGTGTGTTTCTACATTCAGGGCGACGCGGCCCACTGGACGGCGCTGGCGCTTTTCATCGTCGCCGGCGTCACGGATTTCTTCGACGGCTATCTCGCCCGCGCCTGGGAACAGCAGTCCAATCTCGGCCGCATGCTCGATCCGATCGCCGACAAGCTCCTCGTCGCCGTCGTGCTGATCGCCCTCACCTGGCAGGACGTCATCGCGGGCTTCTCGCTCTGGGCGGCGATCATCATTCTCTGCCGCGAGATTCTCGTCTCCGGCCTTCGAGAGTTCCTCGCCGAACTCCGCGTCAGCGTGCCGGTCACGCAGCTCGCGAAGTGGAAGACGACGATTCAGATGGTGGCGCTCGGCTTCCTGCTGGCGGGCCCCGCCGCGGACAAGATCGTCCCCGGCATCACGGAAGCGGGCATCACGCTCCTCTGGGCGGCGGCGATCCTGACGCTCTACACCGGCATCGACTATTTCCGCGCGGGCGTCCAGCATCTCGGCGACGAGAAGCCGGAACATCGCCCCGCCGCTCCGCCGACTGCCGCCGCGGCAGAACGGGAAGGCCGGATGTGAAGCTGCTCTATTTCGCCTGGGTGAAACAGAAGGCCGGTCTCGCCGAAGAGGACGTGACCCTTCCCGGCGAGATACGCGACGTATCGGGCGTCATCTCCTGGCTGAAGACGCGCGGCGAGGGATACGAACACGCCTTTGCCCACATCGGCCGCACCCGCCGACATCGCCTCAGCACCGCA
>CAJXOU010000182.1 GCA_913057645.1 uncultured Rhodobiaceae bacterium
TCCACCGGCTGCGCGGTCGGGCGACCGTCCGGGCCGGCGCAGGCGACCCTGGGCGAGCGCGATGCCGCCGATGATGAGGACCATGCCGGCATAGTCGGCGGGGCCGAGCCGCTCGCCGAGAAACACGGTGCCGAGCAGGATCGCGCTGACCGGCACCAGATAGGTGACCAGCGAGGCGTTGGTGGCGCCCGCCGACTTCAGCACGGCGAAGAACAAGAGGTAGGCGACCGCGGTGGTGAGGATGGCGATCGCGAGGACGGCGCCGACGGCGGTCGCGCTCGGGACAGGCAGGGTCCACGGTGCCTCGAAGACAAGCGCCAGCGGGATCATGATGAGCGTGCTGCCGGTGAGCTGCCCGGTGGCGAGCGTCATCGGAGGGGCGGACGTGAGCCGGCGGGCGATCATGTTCGAGACGCCGTAGGACAAGGCCGCGCCGAGGCAGGCGAGCTGGGGCAGGAGGCCGCCACCGCCGGAGGAGCCCGTCCCGAGCATCACCATGACGCCGAGAAAGCCGAGGGCGACGCCCCTCAAGATCGGCGGCATCGCCCTCGGCATTCATCGCCGAGAAGCCGGCGATTTCCTGGCCGACTTGCGCGACCCGGATGCGATAGCGCCCCATCTTCGCAAGCGTGATGGTCAGTTCCTCGCGGCAGCGTTCCATGAAATCGTCGTCGTAGCCCCAATGTGCCTTCGCTTCGAGTGCGATCCCGGTGAGCGCATCCGTTTCGTCGGGCAGGGCGGGGCGGATAAGCAGGGAAGCGGTATGTGGGGGCATGGCCGTTCCTCCTCTTGAGGCAGGCAGACTAGCATACCGTGCCCCAACGTGTAGATGCCGGGGAGCAAATCGCGGAGAGACGGCTCACGCAGGCGCGGCGATCCCGATGTGGGATTCGGAGAGCAGAGCGGCGATCGTATCGAGACCGCGCTGCAACTCGTCTCTCGTCTGCGGCTGGCCGATTGCGAGGCGTACATGGCGCGAGGCGCGGTCGGTGCGCCCCACCATGAAGTCCTCGCCTGCGGCAATGGCGATGCCGCGGGCTCGTGCCGCTTCCACGAGGGCGTGCGCACGCCAGCTTTCCGGTAGTTCGATCCAGACATAGAGCGAGGCGGGATGCGCCGTCATCCTCTGTCCGCGCAACGTCCGCGCGGTCATGTCGTGCCGCGTTGCCATCTCGGCGGCGATGCGGTTGCGGATCGTCGCGGCGTCGCCCGTTTCGATCAGGCGCGTCGCGAGATCCGCCATCAGCGGCGGCACGGTCTGTCCCTGCCCGTGCTGTATCGCGCGGGCGCGCTCGAAGAGCGCGGGCGGCGGTTTCAGGAAGCCGACACGGAGCCCGCAGCCAACCGATTTCGCGAGACTCGTCGCAAGGAAGGTGATGTCCGGTGCGAAATGCGCGAGCGGCAGCGGCCGGTCCGCAACGAGTTTGCCGTAGATGTCGTCCTCGATGATCGCGAAGCCGCCCGCACGCGCAATTTCGGCGATCCGCTGTCGCCGTCCCTCGCTCATGATGGCGCTTGTCGGATTCTGCAGCGTCGGCACGACGAAGAGGGCCGCCGGGTTCTGCTCCCGCGCCGCGCGTTCCAGCGCCTCCGGGACCAATCCTTCCGCGTCGATATCGACGGGCGCCACGCGCCGTCCCATCAGCGCCGCCTGCTGCACCATCGCGTGATAGGTGAGTTCTTCCGTCAGGATGAGGTCGCCCGGTTCGGTCGCCGAAAGGATCGCGGTGAGGATCGCCTGCTGTGTGCCGGAGCAGAGGAGGAGTTCTTCCGCTTTCGGTGCGAAGCTGTCATGGGCGAGCCAGTCCGCCGCCGACTGCCGGTGGCGCGCTTCGCCGCCTGGCGCCAGATAGGTGTTGAAGGGCGAGGGACGGTCGCGTTCCGGCTCTTCCGCGAGGAGCGCCGTCATCGCCGCGCCTGCGATCTCCGTCTGTCCGGCGGGTGGGGCGAGCGCCGCCTTCATCGCCGCTTCGGTCGCGTCCGGCAGCGTCAGGAAGGCGGCGGAGCCGACCCCCGTGCCGTTCCGGGCGTGCGTGCCGCCGCCCAGCACATAGGTGCCACGCCCGACTTCGCCCGCGACTTCGCCCCGCGTCGCCGCCAGCGCACAGGCGCGCGAGACCGCGCCGCCGGTCCCGCCCCGCTCGTCGCCGACGCCCCGGCGCGGCGGCCCGTGGCGGCTGAAGGTGGCCCAGCGAAACCCGCCAGCTGGCACACGAAGGTCAAGCCTGCAGCGCCACCGGTCCTCGGTAGCTACCCATAGAATTCCGTGGGCGTCTTCATAGAGGTCAGGCGGGCTGTCACTGCAGAGGCCTTCAGCGGTGGTGAATGGCTCGAACTCGAAACTTCCCGAATCTGTCGGATGGACACGCATCATGCCCCCTCCGTTCGTCCCAATCCAGAAATCGCCTCGGCTGGTCTCCCGCAGGATGCGGACCCACGAGTTCGCGAGTTCGGAACTGAACCTCTCGAACTGCCACTCGCCATCCCGCTCGATTCCGAGGACAAGTCCGCCCTCCGTTCCGACCCAGATTCGTCCCTGCGAATCCCGGTGGAGGGCTCTGCTATACCCCGTGTCATCAAACGGCAACCGCATCTGCTGAAATGAACTGCCGTCGTAGCGCCAAACATCTCGGTAGGCCCCACCCCACACACTGTCCCTTATACAAATCTGA
>CAJXOU010000183.1 GCA_913057645.1 uncultured Rhodobiaceae bacterium
GATTCGCTCTGCGCGACGCTGGAGGCCGCCTCGCCTTCGCTGCTGCCGCTGCCGGACGAGATCGCGCGCGCCTGCGCCGCGCTCGACCGCGTCGCCGTGCCGCTGAAGGAGCGCCTCGCCGCAACGCTGGCCGAGGAATTGCCGCTGATCGCCCGCGACGGCGGCTTCATTGCCAGGGGCGCAAGCGCCGACCTCGACGAGACCCGCGCGCTCCGCGACGACGCGCGCAAGCTGATCGCCGGCCTTCAGGCGAAATATGCCGGCGAGACCGGCATCTCCGCCCTCAAGGTCCGCCACAACAATGTGCTCGGCTATTACATCGAGGTGCCGCCCCGCCACGGCGAGAAGCTCACGAAGCCGCCTTTCTCGGAGAGCTACATCCACCGCCAGACCATGGCGAACGCCATGCGCTTCACGACGCCGGAACTGGCCTCGCTCGCAAGCCGCATCGCCGAAGCCGCCGGCCGCGCGCTCGAAATCGAGCTCGCGCTCTTCGACGAGCTGGTCGCCGCCGTCCTCGCCGAGACATCTGTCCTCGCCCGCGCTGCCGAAGCGCTCGCCGCGCTCGATACGCTTGCGGCGCTTGCCGAACTCGCCGCCGAGCGCCGCCATGTCCGTCCCCGCGTCGACGCCAGCCTCGCCTTCGAAGTGAAGGCCGGCCGTCATCCGGTGGTCGAGGCCGCGCTCGCGAAGACAGGCGAGCAGTTCGTGCCGAACGACTGCGAGCTGGGGCCGAAACATTTATGGCTCCTCACCGGCCCCAACATGGCCGGCAAGTCGACCTTCCTCCGCCAGAACGCGCTGATCGCGATCATGGCGCAGATGGGCGCCTTCGTGCCTGCGGACGACGCGCATATCGGCGTCGTCGACCGCCTCTTCTCCCGCGTCGGCGCGGCGGACGATCTCGCCCGCGGCCGCTCCACCTTCATGGTCGAGATGGTCGAGACGGCGGCGATCCTCAATCAGGCGGGCGAGCGCTCCCTCGTCATCCTCGACGAGATCGGCCGCGGCACCGCGACCTTCGACGGGCTCTCGATCGCCTGGGCCGCCGTCGAGCATCTCCACGAGGTGAACAGGTCGCGCGCGCTTTTCGCGACGCATTACCACGAGCTCACCGCGCTGGCGGAGAAGCTGCCGCATCTCGCCAACGCGACCATGAAAGTGAAGGAGTGGAAGGGCGACGTCGTCTTCCTGCACGAGGTCGGCCCCGGCGCCGCCGACCGCTCCTACGGCATCCAGGTCGCGAAGCTCGCGGGGCTTCCCGCCCCCGTCATCGCCCGCGCGCAATCGGTCCTCTCCGCCCTCGAAAAGGGCAGCGACCGCGAAGCCCGCGCGAAACTGACCGACGACCTGCCGCTCTTCTCCGCAACCGCAAGGCCGATTGCTCCGCCCACAGAGGAAAGCGCCGTCGAGAAGGAACTGAAAACCCTCAACCCGGACGAACTGACGCCGAAAGCCGCGCTGGAACTGATCTACAGGCTGAAGGGTCTGGTGGCGGAAAAATAACCCTAACCGTCATGACCCGCTTCATGCGGGTCATCCACGTCTTTCTTGAATGCAACCGCAAAGACGTGGATGGCCCGGACAAGCCGGGCCATGACGTGAATAGGGGGAGGGAATGAGCGCCGTCTACTTCCGCGCCACGAAAATGCACTCGTCGCGCAGCAAGCCCCACTTCACTTCCTCTTCGGGCTTGCGCCGGTAAGGCTCGACGGAGGTAAACCCCGCCGCCTCGAGCTTCTGCGCGAAGTCGCGCCCGTAATAGCGCTTGTGGTCGGTGCCGCCGAAATGGACGAAGCGTTCGTCGGGGTCCGTGATCGCGTCGTTCTCGTAGGTTTCCTCCCGCGAGAGGTTGATCGGCACCGAGAAGAAGCCGTAGCCGCCGGGCTTCAGCACACGGAACATCTCGCGCATCGCCGTCCTGTCGTCGTCGATATGCTCGAACACATGGTTGGCGATCACCACGTCGAAGAAGTCGTCCGGCCGGTCGATCTTGGTGATGTCGAGCTGGAATTTCGCGATCGGCGAATAGAGGTCGGCAGGCTCGTAATCCGGGTTGTTCTTCATCGCCCGCATCAGCCACTTCTCCGGCCCGAACTGCAGGATCTTCATGCGTGAAAGGTCGATCCCGTGCTCAATGAGATAGAGCTGCAGCAGGCGATGGCGCTCGCGCGAGCCGCAATTCGGGCAGCGCGTGTCCCAGCGCGACGGCCGGCCGACGGAGAGGAAAACCCCGTGATAGCCGCAGACCGGGCAGGTGCGGGGAATCTTCTTGCGCGAAAACTGACCGCGATCCTTCCACCAGCCCTGCAGCAATCGGCTGAAAATCTTGCGCCGGTCGATCTCGGTATTCTCGCTCAATCCCTGTCCGCCTGTTCGCCGTGCCGCTCGCGCGGGCCCGTGTAAAATCCGTGTGAAATCAGGGCCACAATGTCGGGCAGGGAAATTTAATGTCAAGCTGCGGGAGGCGGCCGGCGGCCCGCGGCAGGGGCGCGCCGCCTCCCGGCATCGGCCAGGGCTCAGAGCGTCGCCGGTTCCACATACATGGTCTTGAGCGATTCCCTGAGATCGGTCACGAGGGTGGCCGGGGTGCACCCCTCGCCCTTCGCCATGCCGCTCCGAGGAACCGCCCGGGCCTCGTCGGCCTACGCGCGCTCCGC
>CAJXOU010000184.1 GCA_913057645.1 uncultured Rhodobiaceae bacterium
GGAAGCGCTGGGCGTGTGAAGGAGTGGCTGAGTGTCAGACTGATATTGGTGAGGCTTTTGTTTTTCAAGCAGAAGACGGCATTCGAGATGTGTTCGATGCCCGTCAGGATGGAAAGGTTGGGCGCCACACGGTAGCCGAGCGAGAGCGTCTCGTGGAAATTCCACCTGCAGCCATACTGGTTCTGGCCCGTCCGCGAGCCGTGGATACGGCCGTCATGGATTGCCGCGCCGAGGCTCGCGTCGATGAAGAACGGCGACTCGCCAAGATCGATCGTCCAGCCGAACGGATCGATGTAGGCGAGGCTCGTGTCGCCATTGGTGTTGAGCGTGCCGCCGAGGCGCGGACGCGGGTTGAAGGCCCAGGCGAGGAAGGACGGCGTGTCGAAGACGATTTCGCCCGTCAGGTCGAGACCATCGCTCTCATGCGCCGGTCCGAACATGTCATGCGCGTAAAAACCGCCGCGGACTTCATTCACGAAAGCCGAAGCCGGACTGGCAAAGACTGCGGGAATAAAGAGAGAGATCGCACCGGCGATGAGCCGCCGCGCAGAGATATTGATTTTCACAGACAACCTCCGACAGTCGGAATTGAGTTGGATGACCCTCGCACTCACACCCCAAGCCATACACGCTAGGGAGTCTGCACGCTCAACGTCAATATATGCCTAACGCTCTCGTTAACCTTGAGGAATCGGAGGATAGCACGCCTCCTGCCCGTTCCGGCAGGCGGAAATGACAACGCCGTGACGGGAATCCGGTTCCTGCAGCCTACTCGGGCGTAAAGATGTTAACGCTGCCATCGGCGGCCGAAGCCACCGTTCCCTGGCGTCCAAGCTGTTCCCGCTCCACCATATCCGCAAGGGTCGCCGGATCGTTCGGCGTATGGGCAACGAAGCGGGCGTCGTTCTCCGCAAGACGTCCAAAGACGATCGCGAATTCCGGGCCGTTCCGGCCGTGAACGACCGTATAGGTTTCGATCTTCGCCTTGCCGTTCGGCTTTTCCTCGACCTTCGGGTGCTTCTCGGCGTCGATCTCGGCCTGGTAGGCGGCAGGATTCTCGCGCTCCCACTTGCCCTCGCGCGGTGTCGTCGAGTAGAGGCCAAGCCCGTGTTTGGTCACGTACCAGCCGTTCGAGGTGCAGAGCCCTTTCGAGCCCGGCCTGGCGCGGAGCTTGTCCATCATGGTGGCGATGGAGTGCATGACGTAGTTGTTGCCCGCCCCGCCGAAGTAAGGGAGGCCGCCGGTGACGGTAAGCGCCCGCGGGTCGCCGGAGGGAATGCCGAGTTCCTGGCGGCCGATCTGCACGGCTGAAGGGAAGCACGAATAGAGGTCGAAATAGTCGATCTCGCCGATATTCCAGCCGGACATGGCGAAGGCCTTCCTGCCCATCATGCGGATGGCGGGCGAGGAGTGGTAGTTCACGCGTTCGGTCGGGAACCAGAGATCGTTCGCGTCGGCGCAACCATGCAGGAACACCCACTTCTCCTGCGGCACGCCAAGCTCGCGCGCCTTCGCAACCGACATCATGACGACGGCGGCAGCCTGATCGACCTGCATGATCGCGTTCATGTACTTGGTGTAGGGAAAGCCTATGTAGCGGTTGTCGTCGGTCGGTGTCGCGATCTCCTCCGGCGTGCGCGCGACAGGAAACCAGGCCTGCGGATGCTTCGCGGCGATCTCCGTGAACGGCGCCATCAGCTTGCCGATCTCGAGCTGGTGATCCTTCACGCTGCGGCCGGCGGCCCCGCGGATCGCGTTCTCGAACATCGGGTAGATGTTGACCGGGAATTGCAGCTTGTGGCGCTTCTCGACCTCGGTGACGCCCGCCTTTTCATAACCGATGTCGATGCGCTCGCCGCCCGGGTTCTCGTCGTGCCAGGGGAGCTGTTTCCCCTGCCCCAGCGCGCGCATCATGGTGCCGAAGCATTCGGACCCCGCGACCAGCGCGACATCCGTCTCGCCATTGGCGATGAGTTCGGCGGTATGGTTCACGAGCATCTGGGGCGTGTTGCCGCCGGTCGGTCCGTAGCAGGTCTTTGCCGGGTTCGCGCCGAGCATGTTGGCGAGCGTCTTCGCCGCGTTCGGGTAGCGCCCAAAGGGAAGACGCGCCGAGTCCGGGCTGTCGGTGATGAAGCGGACGGTGGTGACGTTGTCGACGGCTACCCAGAGCTTCTTGCCGAGGCCAGTGTCGGCGGCGGCGGCTTCCGCCGCATCCGCCATCAGATGCATTGGCGACTTCGCCTTCTCGACATCCTTTTCCTTCTGGACGAGCTGGCCGCAGCCCACCAGCACGGGCATGCGATCGTCGAGCTTGATGTCGGACATTGAAAGTCTCCCTGCGCGCGCTTTCAGGAGCGCATTGTTAGTTCGTGGTACTAACCAGTGTGAGCCCGAGAATAGCCGGTGAAAGCCCCTTGTCCAGCGGGAGATAGGGAAACGGGATGACGCTGCGTCAGAAGGCGCATGCGAAAGTGCCGCGCGGACGAGTCCTGCGGTTCGGGCGAGAGATGGAGGGGACGCGGAGCACGTCCGGTCGCGCTCCTTGGCTGTTTGTATGAGCGGCCGAAGCTGCTCCGCGCGCGCTGGTTTTGCCCCGCTGCCCTCTGCCACCCAACTGCTTCAGGCCTCTTTCATGCCCACGACCCGTTAAAGCGG
>CAJXOU010000185.1 GCA_913057645.1 uncultured Rhodobiaceae bacterium
CGACAACATCGATCCGCACTATCCGATGCGCGCGCAGCAGCACCGCGCCCGGATGATGCGCGACTTGCCGCCGGAAGACGCGGAGGAAACATCGCGCAGGGAGCGCAAGCCTCGCATGCGCAAGAGCTGGCGGACCCGTCTGCTGACATGGGTCTCCTTCTCCGCAACCGCGCTTCTGCTCGCGTTCGTCGCGCTTGTCTTCTTCACCTTGCCCAATCTCCAGCACGCTCTCGACACGGCACAGAGCGAAACGCTTTCGATCAAGGTGCTCAACGCAAAGGGCGACGAGATCGGTCTGCGCGGCCGGCGCACCGCGCCCACCGTGCCGCTTGGCGAGATGCCGCCCTATCTCGTCAAGGCCGTGCTCGCGACCGAGGATCGCCGCTTCTACGAGCACAACGGTTTCGATCCGCGCGGCATCGCACGCGCCATGTGGACCAACGTCAAGTCTTTCGGCTTTGTCGAAGGCGGTTCAACCATCACGCAGCAGGTCGCGAAGAACCTCTATCTCGACAACAGCCGTACGATCTGGCGCAAGGCGCAGGAAGCGCTGATCACCATGTGGCTGGAAAACAATCTGACCAAGGACGAAATTCTCTCGCTCTACCTGAACCGCATCTACATGGGTGCGGGAAACTACGGCATGGACGCCGCCGCGCGATACTATTTCGGCAAGTCGGTCCGCGACGTATCGCTCGCCGAAGCCGCCATTCTCGCAGGCCTGCCGAAAGCGCCAAGCCGTTTCGCTCCGACCAACGACATCGAGCGGGCCCGCGCGCGCGCCGGTCAGGTGCTCGACCGGCTTGTTGACGCCGGCAGCCTTACCGAAAAGGAAGTCATCGGCGCCCGTGAAAACCCGGCCGAGGTCCTGCCGCGCACGCGCGAAGCGGGCCGCGAATATTTTGTCGACTGGGTTGCCGAAGAGGTGCGCGCGAAATTCCCCGACATGACGGGCCGCGTCACCGTCCACACGACGCTCGACGCCGCTCGGCAGACCGCGGCCGAGAATGCCGTCCGGCAAGCTCTCCAGGAAATGGGTGAAGAGCGCAGCGTCTCTCAAGGTGCGCTCGTCGCGCTTGCAGGTGACGGCGCCGTGCTTGCCATGGTCGGCGGCGAGTCCTACGTCGAAAGCCAGTTCAACCGCGCGACGCAGGCCGAGCGGCAGCCGGGCTCGGCGTTCAAGCCGATCGTCTATCTTGCCGCTCTCGAAGCCGGCTATACACCGGACAGCCCGGTAACGGACGAACCCGTTTCGATGGGCGGCTGGACACCGCGCAACGCTTCGGAACGCAACTGGGGGACGGTGAACCTCTCGACCGCGCTGGCGAATTCGATCAACACCATCTCCGTGCAGGTCGGCGAAAAGGTCGGCATGGACCGCATCATCGGCGCCGCCAACCGCCTCGGGATCGAGCGGCAGCTTCCACGCAATCTCTCCATCGTCCTCGGCAGCGCGGAAGTCACTCTCCTCGAACTGACATCGGCCTATTCGACCTTCGGCAATGAAGGCCGCCGGGCGGAGCCCTACGGCATTTCCAGCGTCGAAGCCGAAAACGGCGACATTCTCTACAGGCACGAGTCAGAACCGACGCAGGCCATAACCCGCCAGCAGGCGCATGACATGACCTACATGCTGCATCAGGTGATTACCGAAGGCACCGGCCGCGCGGCCGCGCCCTCGGGCCGCCTCGCCGCGGGCAAGACCGGCACCAGCCAGGACAACCGCGACGCCTGGTTCGTCGGCTATACCGGCCATGAGACTGCCGGCGTCTGGTTCGGCAATGACGACAACACACCGACCGAAGGCGCGGCGGGAGGCAACTTCGCCGCTATCGCCTGGCGCAACTACATGAACGCCGCCGAAAGGGGCTTGCCACCCGCGCCGCTTCCGGGCGCCGTGCGCTACCGCGATGCCCCCATCGTCGCCGCCACCACGCCGCGCAGCGGCTTCTTTGCCGAACTTGCAGATCTCTTCGACGCCGCGCCGAAGCTCGAATCCCGCTCCTCCCGCGACCGTCCGTCAAACTTCCGAACGGGCGGACGGTAAGTTCGCGCCGGGAATTGCGTCGTCCTTCGCGATGCGCCATACAGGCGGCCAGTTCAACCGGATTGACCGACATTGGCCGCTCCTCTCCTTGCCCTTCGCGACGTCCGCGTCGCTTTTGCCGATCAGGTCCTGGTTTCGGGCGCGAGTTTCGCGCTCGCGCCGGGTGACCGGCTTTGCCTTGTCGGGCGAAACGGAAGCGGCAAATCCACCCTGCTGGCGGCGTTACGGCGCCAGCAGGAACCGCTGTGCGCCTGGTGCCCACAGGAGCAGGCTTTGGTGCCGATGCTCAGTGTCTTCCACAACATCTACATGGGCGGCTTGCACCGCTTCGGCACCTGGCGCAATTTACGCGCCCTGGTGCGCCCCACCCCCAGCCAGTGCGACAGTGTCGCCCGGGTGGCGGAAGCCCTGGGACTGAGCGAGAAGCTGTACACCAGTGTCGACCGGCTGTCCGGCGGCCAGGCCCAGCGTACCGCTCTGGGTCGGGCCCTGTTCACCGAGCGCCCGGTGCTGCTGGCCGACGAGCCGGTCTCCAACCTGGATGAGCATCAGGGCATGGCGCTGCTCGGCGACACGCTGGAACGCCACGAC
>CAJXOU010000186.1 GCA_913057645.1 uncultured Rhodobiaceae bacterium
GCAGAGGAGCCAGTCATTCGCCGCTTTCAGCCGCGCTTCCGCGCCGCGAATGTCCGGCCGCCGTTCCAGCAGGTCGGATGGTTGTCCCGCCGCGATGGCGGGCAGGGCGACGGTGTCGAGCGTCGCCGTCTCCACCGCGAAGCGCCCCGGCACGCGCGCCAGCAGGATCGCAAGCGCATTCTCGTTCGCCGCGCGGTCCGCCTTCAGCGCCGGAATGCCCGCCTCGATGGTCGCGACGGTGTTGCGCTGCTGTGCGAGGTCGAGACCGGAAATGCTGCCCGCCTCGTAGCGCGCTTCCACGATGTCCAGCGTGTCGCGCGCGGCCTTCAGCGAGTCTTCTGCAATCGCGATCCGGTCCTTCAGCGTCAGGATCGTGAAATAGGTTGTCGCGACCTGTGACTGCACGATCAGCGCCGCGCCGTCCTTGTCGTATTCGGTTGCGTCGAGCGAAAGCCCCGCCGAGCGCGCCTCGTCGCGGTAGCGGCCCCAGATGTCGAGGGCATAGCTCGCCGACAATCCGATATCCGCGCTCTTCCGCGTCGCGCCGCCCCGCGTCTCGCTGCGCCCCGCGCTGCCGCTGCCATTCACCTGCGGCAGCAGCGACGAGCCCGCCGTCCGCGCTGCGCCGCGTGCCTGCTCGACGCGAGCCAGCGCCTGTTCGATGTCGAGATTGCTCGCAAGCGCCATCTGCATCAGCAGCGTCAGCTCCGGATCGCCAAACGCCGTCCACCACTGGGTATCGGCGGCAACGTCCATGCCCTCGCGCTCGCCCGCGCTCCACGTCTCCGGCGTGCCCGTCTCCGGCCGCTCGTAATCCGGCGCCATCGAACAGGCGGCGAGGGCAGTTGCCATCAGCAGTGGGAGGACGACCCGGCGAAGCCCGCCAAAACCAAAAGTGTCATCCCGGCGAAAGCCGGGATCCATGGGCTTCGCATCGCGCGGAGGCGTGGATTGGGTCCGGGGAATAAATCCCGGGACGACAGCGTTGTTTTTATTCTTCTTCTGAAACTCACAAAAAACATCCATGTTCCGCACCTCACTCCGACGCCAGCGCAACGACAGGGTCGAGTTGCGCCGCCTTCCGCGCCGGCAGATAGCCGAACACGAGCCCGGTCAGGAACGCGCAGGTAAACGCAAGCACCGAAGGCATCGCGTTGATCGCGATGTTGAGCCCGAGGCTCGCGAGCCCCCAGGCGAAGGACAGGCCGAGCAGAACACCGATCAGCCCGCCCACGCCGCAGACCACCAGCGCCTCCGTGTTGAACTGAACGAGGATGTTGCTCATCCGTGCACCCGTCGCCATGCGGATGCCGATTTCCCGCGTCCGCTCCGTCACGCTCACAAGCATGATGTTCATCACGCCAATGCCGCCGACCAGCAGCGAGATTGCCGCCACCGAGCCGAGCAGGATCGTCATCGTGTTCGACATCGTCTCCATCGTCTCGAGCATCGACGCCGTGTTGCGGATCTGGAAATCCTCCGTCCGGTGCCGCGACATGAGCAGCGTGTGGATCGCTTCCTCGGTCTCGTTCACGCGGTTCGCATCCGCCACCTTCACGGTAACGGAATTCGCATATTGCTGCCCGAACAGCCGCATGAAGCCCGTCGTCAGCGGCACGAAGGCGACGTCGTCCTGGTCGCGCCCGAAAGCCGCCGCGCCCTTCGCCTCCATCACGCCGACGACCTCGAAGGGAATGTTGCCGACAAGCACATATTTGCCGATCGGGCTGCCGCCGCCCGGGAACAGCGCATCGACGACCGTCCGCCCGAGCACGATTACCGGCGCATAGCCTTTCAGGTCGGCTTCGGTGAAGAAGCCGCCCTCCGCCAGACCCCAGTCCCGCACCACCGTCATCTCCGGCCAGGTGCCTTCGATCTGCGTGCGGTAGTCGACATTGCCGAAGCGCACGGTGCTGGCGGTGCTTCGCTCGGCCACCGCCGCCGTCACGTTCGGCAGCTCGAGGATCGCCTCCGCGTCGGCGGGAATGAGCGTCGCGATGTCACCACTTGGCCGCATGCCCGGCGCGCCCGGCCGCACCACCAGCAGGTTCGTGCCCATGCTCTGCATCGCGCCCATGATGTTCGCCTTGCTGCCGTCGCCGATGGCAAGCATGACGACGACCGCCGCCACGCCGATCACGACGCCGAGCAGCGTCAGCGCCGTGCGGAAGATGTTCGCGCGCAGCGACCGGAACGCCATTTTCACGGCTTCCGCGATCTCCGCCTGAATGACGAAGGCGCCGCCGCGCGACGGTCCCTCGTCGGAGGCGGAAACGCTCGCGCGCATCTTCGGCCCGCTGTCGGAGGTGATGCGCCCGTCGCTGATCTGGATTGTTCTGTCCGCGTGCCTCGCGACTGCCGGGTCGTGCGTGATGAGAAGAACCGTGCGGCCTTCCTCGCTGAGACCCTTCAGCACGTCCAGCACATCCGCGCCGCTCCGTCCGCTCACACCACCTACACGCTCCCCCCGCACACACCCGTCTACGT
>CAJXOU010000187.1 GCA_913057645.1 uncultured Rhodobiaceae bacterium
GGACTCAGTAGGGAGATAGGGCGAGTGGATGTGAGAGCGAGGCGGGGGCGAGGGTCAGTCACGGTTGGTAGGCGGGGTGGCGGGTGAGGTGCGGTGTGGTGCCGGGAGGGAGGGTGCGAATCTTCACGGGAGCGCGCAGCGCATCGGCGATGGCGCGGTAGCGGGGACCGGGGCGGGCAGCGATGTCCGAGCGATCGAACGGCGAAATTGTCATGGGTACAATAAACTCATTGAATCCGTTTCCTGACTCAATCATGTTCCGAAAACGATGACAATATGCTCTTTCGATCTAATTTAGGATGGTTTTAGCGCATATTGTACCGATACAATTATTGCGGGAGACGAAAATGAAGGCGGTTCTCTATCAGGTCGATGCGTTCGCGGATCGCGTCTTCGAGGGCAATCCGGCCGCCATCGTGCCGCTCGAGACATGGCCCGCCGATGACGTGATGCAGGCGGTCGCGGCGGAGAACAATCTCGCCGAGACGGCCTTCTTCGCGCCCGAAGGAGAGGGCTACCGGCTCCGCTGGTTCACGCCGACGGTCGAGGTCGATCTTTGCGGCCATGCCACGCTCGCCTCGGCCCATGTCCTCTTCACGCATCTCGGCTATGCGCAGCCCGAAATCCGTTTCGAGACGCGCAGCGGCACGCTCGTCGTGAAGCGCGAAGGCGACAAACTCGCGATGGATTTTCCTGCAGCCAAGCCGAAGCCCCATCCCGCCCCGGACGGCATCGCAGAGACGCTCGGTGCGAAACCACTTGTCTGGCTCAAGACCTCGAACCTCATGGCCGTCTTCGATAGCGCGGAGGATGTCGTGGCCCTGCAGCCCGACTTTCCCGCCCTCGGCCGGTTGCTCACACCGCTCAACGCCGGGCTCATCGCCACCGCGCCCGGAATGGATGGCGTCGATTTCGTCTCGCGCTTCTTCGCGCCCTCTCACGGGATCGACGAAGACCCGGTCACGGGCTCGGCGCATTGCACATCCGTTCCTTACTGGGCGAAGAAGCTCGGCAAGTCGGATCTCGTCGCACGGCAGGTATCGAAACGCGGCGGCACGCTCTGGTGCAGCGATGCCGGCGAGCGCGTCGTCATTCGCGGCCGCGCCGCCGATTACATGAAAGCCGAAATCTCCTTCTGATTTTTTCTCTCTCATGGCGGTGCCGTCATGCCTACAGAAGCCCTTGCGCTCGGCGCGCTTTTCATCGCGACCATGAGCTTCACGCCAGGTCCGGCGAACCTCAGTCTTCTCTCGGTCGGCGCTTCCATCGGGCTCGGCCGAGCGCTCCCCTACCTGGCCGGTGTCTGGGTCGGCGGCCTCGTCGTGATCGTTGCGGGCGCGGCGGGTCTCGGCGCGCTTTTTCTTGCGCTGCCCGAAGTCTTTCTCGCGCTCAAGTTTCTCGGCTTCGCCTATATCTGCTGGCTTGCCTGGAAGCTGGCCCGTATGGGCTTTGGCGGGACCGCGCTCGAGGTGGCGCCGTCCTTCTGGGCGGGCGTCGGGCTTCACCCCGTGAATCCCAAAGCCTATGTCCAGTGCGTCATGGTGTTTTCGGCTTTCGTCTCGCCCGATGCGCCCTATCTGCCGCAGGCCGTTATCCTCGCCGTGCTCTGCCTCGTGCTGATGATGATGGCGACGTCGCTCTGGGGCCTCGGCGGCGACGCGATCCGTCTCTTCGTCCGTGACGTGCAGATCATGCGCGCTGTCGCCGTCGGCGCCTCGGCGCTCATGGTGGTGAGTGTCGGCGCGGCGCTGGTGCTCTAGTCCGTTACACGACGCCACTCGCTGATCGCGATCCCTGCAAGTATGAGCGCGAGCCCTGCGAGGACGCGAAATTTCAGTTCCTCACCGAAGACGAGGTAGCCCGCCACTGCCGCGAAGACGGGAACGAGGTAGTTGGTGAGCGAAACGAAGGTCGGGCCCGCCTTGTCGACGAGACGGAAGAAGATGAGGGCGGCCAGTCCGGTCGAGAAGATGCCGAGTCCCGCCACGCCGAGAAGCGAGGCCGTGCCGGCTTCAGCGAGAGCGGCGGGCGGCGTCGCAGTGCTCGCCATTGCCGTTCCGATGAGCGCTCCCGCCAGCATCACGCCCGAGGACTTCGCGACGAGCGGCATGTCCGGTGCGCGCCGCGCCATGACGTTGTTGCAGGCGAAGAAGAAGGCACCCGCCAGCACGGCGAATTGTCCGAGGAGCCTGTCGCCGCCGGCCGTTAGATCGGCAAGCGCGCCCGGGCCGCTCACGACGCCAACCCCCGCCAAGACGCAGGCGCACCCCCCCATACCACGCGCCGTCAGCCCGTCTTCCGGTACGTCCTTGCCTTCCACACCTACGTGCGCGCGGATGTGCACTCAGACCACTCTGCCTACACGCCGCGACCACCTTCTCTCCTCTCCCCTCCTCCGCTCTCCCTCCGCCTCTCCTCCCCTCCCCCTCTCATCTCCCCTCCCCCTTCCTCCTCCCCCCCCCTCCTCCTACTCACCTCTCC
>CAJXOU010000188.1 GCA_913057645.1 uncultured Rhodobiaceae bacterium
GGTGCGGTGTGGAGTGCTGGGAGGGGGGTGGCGTGGGCGGCGGTGACGCGGGGCGTCCGGCTGTCCGTCGGCGCCGCCGCGGGCGAGTTCGCGTTGGCGGGGAGCTGGGTGGCAGAGGCCGTGAAGGCGGGCAGGGCAGCGAGGCGGAAGGTGACGGCGGCAGCGGCCACCTGGTTCATGTGGGGCCCACCCTGGAGCCCGGGAAAGACGGACGCATCGATCTTCTTCGCGAACGCATTCTTGCAGAGGATGAGCCCGCCGCGTGGACCCCTGAGCGACTTGTGCGTGGTCGTCGTCATCACGTCGAAACCCGCGTCGAGCGGATTGCGCATGACATCCGCCGCGATGAGGCCGCCGATATGGGAGACATCGGCCATGGTGAGCGCGCCCGCTTCGTCGGCAACGCGTTTGAAATCCGCATAGTCGTAGTCGCGCGGATAGGAGGAATAGCCGCAGACGACCAGCTTCGGCTTCGTCTCGCGTGCGACGGCCCGCAAATGGTCGAAGTCGATGGCACCGGTTGCAGGGTCCGTCTTGTAGCGCACGAAGTTGAAGAGGCGGCCCATGTGGCTGACCGGCGCGCCGTGCGTGAGGTGTCCGCCATGGGAAAGGTCCATCGCGAGGATGGTGTCGCCGGGTTCGAGAAGGCCGAGATAGACCGCCTGGTTCATCGGCGACCCCGACAGCGGTTGCACATTCGCGTGTTCCGCTCGGAAGAGCGCCTTTGCGCGGTCGCGGGCCAGTGTTTCGATCCTGTCGGTATAGTCCTGCCCGCCGTAGTAGCGCCGTCCCGGATAGCCTTCCGAGTATTTGTTGGTGAAGGCGGAGCCGAGCAGCGTCATCACTTCGGGGAAGGCGTAGTTTTCGGAAGGAATGAGTTCGAGGCCCGTACGCTGGCGCGCCTCCTCGCCTTTCAGGGCCAGAAAGATCTCGTTGTCGGTCTGCGCGAGCTGCGCGCGTTGATCGGATGTGGGCATGTCGGTCTCCTTGAGCCAAAACAAAAAACGCCCGGCCAGCATATTCATGTGCTGCCCAGGCGATCGGCTCGAAAGACCAGTCTCCGCGCTCCCCGATGGTTGCCCATCTCATATCGCCAGTCGCGCGGAGGATATGTGCGACCGGAAGTGATCGGAGTAGAGCGCCGCGCGGGCGCGGAGTCAATTACGCCGTCAAAGCCCCAGAATGCGCTTGGCGATGATGTTCTTCTGGATTTCGTTCGATCCGCCATAGATCGATTGCGCCCGGGCGCCCAGATAGGAGGCGACGGCGGGTGCGGCGCCGGAGGGAAGGGCTGTGTTGCCCGTCCATGCGGGCGCGACGGAATCCGGAAAGGCGGGTTGTATATAGGGCCCATAGGCTTCCATGCCGAGTTCCGTGATGTCCTGCGCGAGTTCGGTTGCGATGATCTTCAGGATCGAGGATTCGTTCCCCGGCGCGCCACCTTCTGCCACGGAAGAAAGTGTGCGGAGAACGGTGAGTTCCAGCGCGTCGAGCCGCGCCTCGAGCGAAGAGAGCTTTTCGACGAAGGCCGGGTCTTCGAAAAGGCCGCGCTCGCGGGCGACCAGACGCGTGTTGGCGAGCTGCTTCCGCTTGCCCGCGACATGGGCGTAGGAGGTGCGTTCATGGCCGAGGAGGTAGTTGGCATAGGTCCAGCCCTTGCCTTCCTCGCCGATGCGGTTGGCCTGCGGCACGCGCACATCCTCGAAGACGACGCTGTTGAGTGCATGCTTGCCGTCGATGGTGATGATGGGCTGAACGGTGATGCCCGGCGTCTTCATGTCGATCAGCAGGAAGGTGATGCCTTCCTGCTTCTTCTCTTCCTGCGACGTGCGCAGAAGGCAGAAGATCCAGTCCGCATGCTGGCCGAGGCTCGTCCAGATTTTGGTGCCGTTGACGATGTAGTCGTTTCCGTCCGCGACTGCGCTCGCCTGCAGCGAGGCGAGATCGGATCCGGAGCCCGGCTCCGAATAGCCCTGCGCCCAGAAGGTTGTGCTGTCGAGAATGCCGGGCAGCCAGCGCTGCTTCTGCTCCTCGGTGCCGAAGGTGTAGATCACCGGGCCGACATAGAGGAGGCCCATCGGCACGACGTTGAGCGCGCCGGCGCGTTCCAGTTCCTCGTCGAATATGTACTTCTCGTTCGCGCTCCAGCCGGTGCCGCCGGCCGATTTCGGCCAGTTGACGGCAAGCCAGCCTCTTGCGGCCATCGCGCGCTCGGATTTCTGGTAGTCGGCTTTGGAGGGCGAAGCGCCGGTCACCATCTTCTCGACGATCTCGCGCGGATATTCGTTCTCGAAGAAGTCCCGGACCTTCATCCGGAACTGCTCGTCCTTTTCGGAGAATGAGAAGTCCATGTGCCGTCCTCCCGAATTTCGTTTGGCGAAGTGTAGCCGGACCGGCGCGCGCCGTCAGGGGCATGGGACAGATGCCGCGACGTAACCTCCCGGAAAAGTGACAAGAAAAAGGGCCGGTGTTGCCACC
>CAJXOU010000189.1 GCA_913057645.1 uncultured Rhodobiaceae bacterium
TGATAAACGACAGGGCGGGACCGCATGAGGGCGGCTGCGCCATCCTGCTCGACGGGCGCATCGTCAGGACGCCCTCGAAGCAGCCGCTCGCCGTGCCCGTGCCCGCGCTCGCCGAAGCGCTCGCCGCCGAATGGGACGCCCAGCAGGACGAGATCGACCCGCGCAGCATGCGGCTCACGAAGCTCGCCAACACGGCGATCGATCTCGTCGCGCCGCGCCGCGATCAGGTGATCGCCGAAATCGTCAACTTCGCGGGCACGGACCTTCTCTGCTACCGCGCGGAGGCGCCGGACGCCCTTGTCGAGCGGCAGACCGCGCTCTGGGATCCGCTGCTCGGCTGGGCGGCGGAGCAGGGCGTTTCCTTCACCGTCACGTCCGGGCTCATGCATGTGCCGCAGCCTCAAGGCTCGCTCGATGCCTATGGCCGCACCGTCGCCGCGCTCGATCCGTTCCGCATTGCCGGGCTGCACAATGCGGTGACGCTCACCGGTTCCGCCATTCTCGGCCTTGCCGTCGCGCTCGGCCGCCTCACGCCGGAAGAGGCCTTCGACATCGCCCATCTCGACGAGCACTGGCAGATGGAGATATCGGGCCGCGACGAGGAAGAGGAAGCGCGTCTCGCCGCTCGCCGTGCGGAACTTCTCGAAACCGGCCGTTTCATCGCTCTCCTCGGCTGAATCCGGTCTCCGGGCCCTTCCTGCCGCAGCGTAGCCGCGAGCCTCGGGCCGGGTTCCGCCCCGCCCATAGGAATGGCGGCCAAGCCATTGGCAAAAAGGAGATTTCGGTGCTATTCAGGTCGCCTCGCGGGGACCGCGAAAGCGCCAGCGGGCGCTCTGTTTCAGCTCGCATTCCGGCGTTCAGAACACGCACACTTGAAGCCGTCTCCCGCCAAACGGGGTGGGGCGGTTCGTCCGGTTAGTTGAGGGGGCGGCATGAAGGACATTCTTCGTCGGCTGGAAGAGCGGCGCGCCGAGGCGCGGGCCGGTGGCGGCCAGAAGCGCATCGACGCGCAGCACGCAAAAGGCAAGCTCACCGCGCGCGAGCGCATCGAGCTTCTCCTCGACGAGGGGTCCTTCGAAGAGTTCGACATGTTCGTCGAGCATGACAGCAACGATTTCGGCATGGAGAAGCAGAAGATCCCGGGCGACGGCGTCGTCACCGGCTGGGGCACGGTCAATGGCCGGCCGGTCTTCCTGTTCGTGAAGGACTTTACGGTCTTCGGCGGCTCGCTCTCGCGCAATCACGCGAAGAAGATGACCAAGGTCCAGGACATGGCGCTGAAGACCGGCGCGCCGATCATCGGGCTCTTCGACGCGGGCGGCGCGCGCATCCAGGAAGGCGTCGACGCGCTTGGCGGCTATGGCGAGGTCTTCACGCGCAACGTCATGGCGTCCGGCGTCATCCCGCAGATTTCCGTCATCATGGGCCCCTGCGCCGGCGGCGACGTCTATTCGCCGGCCATGACCGACTTCATCTTCATGGTCCGCGACACCTCCTACATGTTCGTGACCGGCCCCAACGTAGTAAAAACGGTTACCAACGAGGAAGTTTCCAGCGAAGAGCTCGGTGGTGCCAGCACCCACTCCACCAAATCCGGCGTCACCCACCTCACGGCCGCCAACGATGTAGACTGCCTCAATAAACTAAAAACCCTGCTGAGTTACCTGCCGCAAAACTGCAAGGAAAAACCCGCGGACCTCCCCTATCACCTGGGTACAGAGATCCGCGAACAACTCGAAAACCTCGTACCAGAATCTGCCAACAAGCCCTACGATATGCGGACGGTCATCAATGGGGTCATCGATGAAGGCAGTTTCTTCGAAATTCACGAGAACTATGCGGATAACATTGTCGTCGGATTTGCTCGTCTAGCCGGAAAATCCATCGGCATAGTCGCCAACCAGCCCATGAGCCTTGCCGGTGTACTCGACGTGGAGTCAAGCAAAAAAGCCGCCCGCTTTACCCGTACTTGCGACTGTTTCAACGTCCCCCTTCTTGTGCTGGTGGACGTCCCCGGTTTCTTACCCGGTACGGACCAGGAGTGGAGCGGCATCATCACCAACGGTGCAAAATTACTATACGCCCTGAGCGAAGCAACCGTTCCCCGCATCACCGTCATCACCCGCAAGGCCTACGGCGGGGCGTACGACGTTATGAACTCCAAGCACATCGGTGCCGATCTCAACTTCGCTTGGCCAACGGCGGAGATTGCCGTGATGGGTGCAAAGGGTGCTTCCAAGATCATTTTCCGACGAGAGATCGAGGCGGCTGAAGACCCCACCGCTAAGCTGGCAGAGAAAGAGTCGGATTATGCCGAGAAGTTCGCCAACCCCTACCGGGCCGCACAGCGCGGCTTTATCGACGAGGTTATTCTGCCAAAGGAGACCCGCCGTAGGCCTTGCGGG
>CAJXOU010000190.1 GCA_913057645.1 uncultured Rhodobiaceae bacterium
GGGGCGTGTCGTGGAGTGCAGATGGGGAAGGCAGTGAGATGCGTGGCGCCACGTGGAGAGGATTGGGGAGGGCGGGGAGGCGAGAGTGACGAGGCAGGGGGCGGGGCGAAGGGGGCAGCCGCGGACAAGCCGGGACGGAAACATGGTCGGGGCAGGACGCGAGACGACGAAAGGCTGGCCCTTCATGTGCTAGAGACTGTCGAGGCGAGGACGCGGAAAGGCGGCAGCCCAGAGCGGCGGTTCGTTGAGGAAGGTCTGCGGCGCGATCCCGTCCAGCACCGCGGCCGGAATGCCGATATCCGCGACCTGCACCTCACCGCAATGGAGCCGGCCCGGCAATAGGACATGACCCGGCTTGGCGCGGAAGAAGGTGACGGTGAGAGCAGCGTCGAACGCAATGCCGCGCACCCTGCCCGCATCGCCGTCGATGCCGGTCGGCACGTCGATCGCGACGACAGGCACCCCGCTTTCATTGATGCGTTCGATTGCCTGCGCGGCCGCACCTTCCACGTCGCGGGCGAGCCCTGCGCCGAAGATCGCATCGACGACGAGCGCAGCACCGCGGCCGGCATCGCCCGTCAGCGGATGAACCGGGCCCGTCCAGCGATCCGCCGCGAGTTTTGCGTCGCCCTTCAATGCATCGCGATGCCCGAGCAGGAAGAGCGAGACCGGCCAGCCCTGCTCCGCGAGAAGACGCGCGACGACGAAGCCGTCGCCGCCATTGTTGCCCGGCCCGCACAGCACGGACACCGGTCCTTGCGGGAAGCGCTCGACGATTGCCTCAGCCACCGCGCGGCCCGCATTCTCCATAAGGGTAATGCCCGGCGTGCCGCGCTCGATGGCAAGCGCATCGGCGCGGCCCATCTCGGCGACGGAGAGGAGTTCAAGGGAATCGGCGGGTGCGTTCATGGCCGCATCATAGCCATGTGATTGCGGCGGGGAATTGATGATTTCTGAATGCGCTCAATTCACCTTCGTGTCCGCCTCGCGGCCCTGCTCGACGAGCGCGAGGCTGTCGCCCTTCGTCTCGAAAACGGTGACGGAGCAATTGTCCGGCCGGAAAGTAACGAGGCGGTCATCGCCGGTCGCCACACCCGCCGCGACGTTGATCGCGATGAAATGGGAGAAGATGACGGTGTCGCCGGGCAGGCCCGTCAGGGCGTCGACGACGGATTGCCGCCAGCCCGCGAGATCGACCTTGCCGCCGCCGGTGTTTTCCGGCGTCAGTGCTTCCGTCCAGGTGCCGCTCATGAGGCGGCGGAGCCATGGCCCGCGCGCATCCAGATCTTCGACGGGAGACGGGATTTCGGCAACGCGCGTTTCGATGACGGGCTCGCAGTCCCATGCCCTCGAGAGCGGCATGGCCGTCTCGCGGCAGCGGCGTAGCGGAGAGGAAAGGATGGGGAGTTTCTTCCCGACCCGCTTTTCGATCTCTCCGGCGGCGGCCTCGGCCTGAGCGCGGCCCTTGTCAGAGAGGCCGGGATCGGTGTCGGCGTCCCAGCCGGCGGCGGCCTCGCCATGGCGGATCATATAGATTGTGGGCATATCTCTCTTACCAGGCTGCAGTATCAGGATGCCCGTTTGTCGGCGAGCGGGGACAAGATTGCAAGGCGAGATGGCCAGACGGCGCGGCAGCCACTAGCCTTGTTACGGTGATTCCCGATGAGGAGGCTTCCATGACCGAGACGCCATCGCCTGCGCCGCAACCCTCGCCCGGCGGCGAGATGGACGGACCCAAACTCGTCTACATCCTTTATTTCATCAGCCTGGTGGTCGGCGTGACCGGCATTGCCGGGGTGATCGTCGCCTATCTGAAACGCGGCGAGGCGGGCCCGGCCGCGACCTCCCATTACACGTTCCAGATTCGCACCTTCTGGATCGGACTCCTGTTCGCATTCATCAGCGTCCTCACGATGGTGATCGCGATCGGCTGGTTGCTCGGGCTTGCAACGCTGGTCTGGTTCCTGGTCCGCGCCATCAAGGGGTTCATGCTGGCGGGCGAAGGCAAGCCCGTTCCCGATCCCGAAACCTGGCTCTGGTAACGGACGTGACGCTTCCCCGGCCTGCCGCGGACACGCAGAGCTTCACCCGGAGTAGCCGCAGCGCATCCCGCCACTGGCGCACCCGCCGTACACGCTCCAGCCACCGCCCCTCCCGTCCGCTGACGTCCCCGCGACGCTGCACACGCTGGCCGCGCCACAGTCACCTGCCGAGAGACTCTCGCGCAACTTCCCCCTGCATCCCTACTCCAGTTCGCCCGCGCAGCCACCGTCACATCCACCGTCCGTGC
>CAJXOU010000191.1 GCA_913057645.1 uncultured Rhodobiaceae bacterium
CTGCGAGTGTCATGATGTTGCGTGTTGTGTGGTGTGGGTACGGCACGCGCAAGCAGCGAGCTCGACACGGGTAAGCTCGTCGGCAGGGTCAGATGTGTATAAGAGGCCGCCTCCCTGCCACCCTCCCCCTGTGGGAGGGTCAAACGGCTGCAAGCCGTTTGGGGAGGGGATGCAGCCGGTACCGCAATCGCGGGCCGAAGATGTGTCGGCGCAGAGACCCCTCCCCAAAATTCGCTTCGCAAATTTTGACCCTCCCACAGGGGGAGGGTGGGAAGTAAGGATATTTAGCCCCCGTCGAATTCCTTCAGAAACTTCTTCGCGGCTGCGGCGCGCCAGTTGCGTTCGAAGAGGGTGCGGAAGACGGGTTCGGCGACGGCGGATATCCGCACAAGGACCGTCGGGTAGTCGCGGTAGTGACCGGTGATGAAATATGTTTCCGGTTCGCGCTCCATCAGCATCTCGCGTTCCTCGAACGGCACGCGCATCACCATCGCCTCGCCTTCGTCGTGGAGCCGCGTGATGAACTTGCGCGAGACGCGGAAGGCGGGCGTGCCGTAGGAGGTGCCTTCCTCGACGCCGGGAAAGGACAGCGCGATGCGGCGGATGTCCTCGAAGGTCAGGCCTTTCCTGCTCGCGGTCACGATGCCTTCCCATGCAAAACGCCGGGCTGGGGGCCCGGCGCTGAAACTCTTGTCGGACTTCCGTCCGGATTGTTCAGGCTGCGGTTCTGGATGAAAGCCGCTCGATTTCTTCCTTCAATCGCAGTTTCTGTTTCTTGAGTTCAGCGATACTCAGATCGTCGCTGCTGGGGTGGTGTATCTGGTCGTCGATCTCCTGTTCGAGAGCCTTATGTCGATCACGAAGCTCGGCAATGTGAGACTCCAAAGCCATCTCATCCCGTCCTTTCGTTAAGCCAGAGACGACGAAATTGTGACTCCTTTTGAAGGGCTTGTCGAACGCCTCTCGCAAAAATCGGCAACTCCGTGTAAGTCTTTGCAATCATGGCTGGAAAAAAACCGACCCTTTCCCAGAACCCCCGTCTCATCGTGGGAATTTCCGGCGCCTCCGGGGTGGCCTACGGGGTCCGGGTGCTGGAGCTGCTGAAGGAAGCCGGGGTCGAGAGCCACCTCGTCATAACCAGGGCCGCCGAGATGACGCTCGGCTACGAGACGGGCGTGAAGGCGAAGGACCTCGACAGGCTCGCGCATACGCGCTACCGGATCGAGGATATCGGCGCGGCGATCGCCAGCGGCTCGTTCGGCACGCTCGGCATGATCGTGGCGCCCTGCTCGATCCGCACCATGTCGGAGATCGCGACCGGGGTGACCTCGTCGCTGCTGACGCGCGCCGCCGACGTGGTGCTGAAGGAGCGCCGCCGCCTCGTGCTGATGGTGAGGGAAACGCCGCTTCACACGGGCCATCTCAGGACCATGACGCACCTGTCGGAAATCGGCGCGATCATCGCGCCGCCGGTGCCGGGCCTCTATGCGAAGCCGGAAACGGTCGACGACCTCGTGACGCAGACGGCGGCCCGCACGCTCGACCTGTTCGGGCTCGACCTTCCCGCCGCGAAACGCTGGGGCGAGGACCTGAAGGACGGCAGGCGCAGCCCCGTCCGCGCCCCGAAAGCGAAGCCCTGAACGCTTCGCGCTTGTCGGCCGCACGGGCCGCGCGCTAAAACCTTGCCGACGGGCCGCGCGGCAGCCCTCCAGACCGGACACCCATGACCGAGCAGGAAGAACAGGAGTTTCGGCAGACCCTCGCGAAGCTCAAGGAAGAGCATCGCGACCTCGACGACGCCATCTATGCGCTCGAGGCGCTGCCGCTGCCGGACCATCTGCAGATCAAGCGGCTGAAGAAGAAGAAGCTGCAGCTGCGCGACCGCATCCAGGAAATCGACGACATTCTGTTCCCGGACATTATCGCCTGAACAGCGATAGCACGGGCAATCAGCAACCCTTCACCCGCCCCTGGAGGGCGGGTCGAAAAATTCGAGCCAGAGGCGATGAATTTTTCGGGGCGGGGGAGTGAGGAACTGCCGTTACCCCTCCCCGAAATTTGTTTCGCCAAGGCTCACAAATTTCGACCCTCCCTCTGTATGGACTTGGGAGATGGGTAACACCTGTTCGGAGACATGGGTGACACAATTGACCATGGATTGTTCGGCAAGGGAGCTGTGCGATGCCGTGGTCGGAGGTGTCAGTCGTGGAACTGCGCAAGG
>CAJXOU010000192.1 GCA_913057645.1 uncultured Rhodobiaceae bacterium
GGTGGGGGGGGGGCGGGGTGGAGGGGGGGGGCGACGGCGTCGCGCGGGGACCAGAGCGTCTCGCGGAAATCCGCTTCGGCCTCGCGCGCGGCGTCGGCGATGCGGTTCACGGCTTCTTCCGCCGCCGCCTCCGTCTCGCCATAGGCGACGACGACGGGACCGCATTCGGGAATGTCGACAGGCGGAAAACCGGTGGTGAAGGAAACGCTGCTGACGCGGCCATTGCCCGTGACGCGGCCTTCCGTCTCGGCGACGAGGCCGTAGATATGCGCGGCGGGTTCGATCAGCGTGCATTGCGCGGTGAGCGGGATCAGATAATCGAGACGGCGCATCGCCTTCGCTTCGCGTGCGCCGGACCTGACGAGGCGGAACAGATGTTCGGCGGCGCGGGCGCCCGTCTCCGCCATGTCGACATGCGGATAGGTGCGGTAGGCGATCAGCGCATCGGCATGCGCGACCATCGCCGCCGTGACGTTCGCGTGAAGGTCGAGACTCGCGACGAGCGGTACGTCGCGGCCGATCGCGGCGCGGACGCGGGCGAGGATTTCGCCCTCGCCGTCATCGAAATGCTCGGTGACCATCGCGCCGTGAAGATCGAGATAGACGGCATCGAGGGAGCCCGCGGCGGCAATGTCTTCCAGCATCATCGCCATGACGCGCTCGAAGGCGTCTTCCGTGACATGGGCCGACGGCGTCGCCGAACACCAGACGAGCGGCACGAGCGTATGCGTGCCGGAGGCGGCGTCGAGGAAACCGGCGATCGGGACGTTCATGCCGGAGAAGGCGGAGACAAGCCCCTCGCCCCGCTGCAGCGCGGGCCATGAATCCGCCTGCTCGAAAGCGGCATAGTCCGCCTTCGTCGGCGCAAAGGTGTTGGTCTCGTGCTGGAAGCCGCCGACGGCGATGCGCATGATTTCTCTCACCCTCAAATGTCACCCCGGCGAAAGCCGGGGTCCATCTTGCCGCGGTGGCTGGGGCTCTCGCCCATGGATCCCGGCTTCCGCCGGGATGACAGCTTTATATTTGGCGACGCAGAACGCAAACTCAGGCTTAGCAGAAATCAAAGTCAAACAAGAAACCCGAGGGAGGACCATCATGATCAAGCTCACCTTCTGCCTGACGCGACTGCCGAACCTGACGCTTGCCGAGTTCCAGGACTACTGGTGGAACAAGCATGCGCCGCTGGTGAAGAGCCACCGCGAGGCGCTGCGGATCAAACGCTATGTGCAGATGCATTCATGGGAGCCGGGCCTGAGCGACAGCATCCGCGAAGCGCGCGGCGGCGGGCTCGACAAGGCGCCCGCGATCTATGACGGCGTGGCGCAGCTCTGGTGGGAGAGCGCGGACGAGATCGCCGCCGCGCTCGCCTCACCCGAAGGCGCGGAGGCCGGACGGCAGCTCTACGAGGACGAGGCCAAGTTCATCGACTTCACCCGCTCGCCGCTCTGGTTCGGCGAGGAGAAGGTGGTGTTCGGGTAAAACGACAACGTATCACAGTGTGATACAAAATCCTTGCAAACAAGATGTATCACCCTATGATACATGTGAGGTTGGGGGATGATCCAGAGCTACCGGAACAAGCTGACGGAGGCGATTGCCAGCGGCACCGTCAAGAAAGGGTTCCCAAGAGAGCTGGTGAGGCGTGCCCAACTGATGCTGACCCTTTTGCATCATGCAAAGGAGCTGAACGATCTGCGCTCGCCCCCCGGCAACAGACTTGAGAAATTGTCCGGCGACCGTGCAGGGCAATATTCGGTCCGCATCAACCAGCAATGGAGAATCTGCTTTGTCTGGGAAGAAGCCGGTCCAGAGAACGTGGAAGTGACGGACTATCACTGACGAAGGAAAGACGGACACATGGCGCGCGATATTCTTCCGCCCGTTCATCCGGGTGAAATCCTGCGGGAAATCTATCTGGAGCCTCTGGGCCTGAGCGCCGGGGCCCTCGCGAAGAAACTCGGCGTCCCTCGGACGAGGATTGAACGCGTGGTAGCGGAAAAAACCGCGATCACGCCAGACACGGCCTTGCGGCTGTCGAAGTTCTTCAACACGACACCCGAACTCTGGATGAACATGCAGACGGGCTACGATCTGAAGATGGAAGCAAAGGCCAAGAAGGCCGAGCTTGCCCGCATCGAACAACTTGAGGTTGCCTGACACGGTCGCCGACTACATCCGCTC
>CAJXOU010000193.1 GCA_913057645.1 uncultured Rhodobiaceae bacterium
GGAGTGGGGACGCGATGTAGGGAGTGAGGCATGGGCTGGGGGTGTGAGACGTAGAGAGGCACAGCGCGGCGGCAGGTGCGGGAGCGGTCGTCGTGTAGTCGGTGTAACACGTCTCGACGGGTGCGGGTGTGTTCCGTGGGTGTGTGGCGGAGGTGGGGGCGGGGGGAAGTGGGGGAGAGGTGGCCGCGGTGAGATGATCACGGCGAGGCGGGTCGAGGAGGGTGGAGACACTGCCCTTGTATTCGAAGGTCATGACGGCCGACGTCACCGAGATGCCGCGATCCTGCTCGATCTTCATCCAGTCCGAGCGCGCACGCCGGTTATCGCCGCGCGCCTTCACCTGTCCGGCAAGGCGGATCGCCCCGCCCTTCAGCAGCAGGTTTTCGGTCAGCGTGGTCTTGCCCGCGTCGGGATGGGAGATGATCGCGAAAGTCCTGCGGTTTCGGACCTCCGTTTCCACCTCGCTCCCCTGCCGGGCGGCGGTTTCGGTCGTGCTCACTTCTGATCTCCGGATATTTGCGGCGGACCCTAGCCCAAAGCCCGGTTTTCCGCCACCCGCGACAAATCGCGCCGCCGGGCGGCGCTCAGGCTGCGAGTTCGTAGAGCCCGAAAGCAGCGAGAAGGAATCCTCCCGCACCGGTGAGCCAGCGGGACAGACGGTCGGCAGGCGCACCGTACCGGGCGAGGGCTTCCACGATCCCCGCACGGCCAAGGACGGCGAGCGCCGCGACCGCGCCCAGCGTGATCGCGATACCGAGCATCATCGAGCCCGCAAATCCCAGTCCCGCCGCCGGAACGCCGCGCGCACTCGCCATGATCATGGCGAAGAGCGTCAGCGGGCACGGCACCAGACCGGCCACGACACCGAAGGCGGCGCCTTCGTGGCGCGCGTGATGGCCGGACCCGGCAACCGCCTGGATAAGGAACCAGAGCCCCGCCATGACGAGAACACCGCGGCTCACCCATTCGAGAGCGGGCGCACGGCCTGCCCCGGCGAGGCCCCGGGAAAGCAGCTCGGTCGCGACGAGTGCGATCACCACGGCGGACAGCACATGCGTGGCGGCGAGGATGGACGAAACGCCGATGCCGCGAAGAACGGACAGGCGCGAGCCGACAAGATAGGAAACGAGCAGCGTCTTGCTGTGACCCGGCGTCAGAGCGTGCACCATCCCGAAGACGAGGCCGAGCGGCAGGATCGCGGCCATCGCCGTCCAGTCGCCGGCGGCGGAAAATGCCGTGAACTGGTCGCGAACCGACTGGTGAATCCAGCCCTGTATCCCGCTCAGCCAGTCCATCATCCCGCCGCGGACGGCCAGCGGCGATGCAGGTCGTCGATCACATAGGGATGCGCATGATGCGCCTCTGGATCGGCGCCCTGAAGATGCGGATGATGCGGCGGAAGCTCCGGATGGCGATGGGCTACGACCTCGCGGTCGTCCTTCGGCCAGAGCAGTACCGCCGCGGTCGCCCCCAGTCCCGCAATCGTTCCGAGGACGGCGAGCGTAACCGGCATACCGGCGCTGGCGCCAAGCCAGCCGGCAAGAGGATAGGTGATCAGCCAGCACGCATGAGACAGGGCGAACTGGGCCGAGAAAATGGCGGGTCTGTCGCCATCATGCGCCGAGCGCCGGAGAAGCCTTCCCGTCGGAACCTGCATCGCCGAATAGAAGACACCCGCCGCGCCCCAGACGAAGAGCATGGCGATCCACAACCGGGGCGCATCTCCCGTCGCCAGCACCGCGCCCAGGCCGCACAGCAGAACGGCGACTGCCGCCGCCGAACCCGTCATCACCGAGCGGTCGTCGAGAGCATCGAGCAAGCGCGGCAAGGCAAGGGCGGCCAGCATCGAACCGCCGCCGAAAACAGCGAGGGCAAGCGCCACGTCGGTTTCATCCAGTCCGAACGTGGTGCGCACCAGCACGACCGTGTTCACGATGATCATCGCTCCGGCTGCCGCTACAGCGAGGTTGAGCGGGAGCAGGCCCCGAAGACGCGGCGTAGGGAGACACATCCGTGAGGCGGCCTGACGCCGCCGGCGCCCCGCGTCGGCCGCCGTTGCCTGTGGCCTGTCCGGAGCGCCTGCGGTGAGCGAACGCGC